>JAUXHA010000031.1 GCA_030621845.1 Spongiibacteraceae bacterium | reverse complement strand
ATGGGTCAGAAAGTACATCCCACAGGTATACGGTTAGGCATTGTCAAAGAACATAACTCTCTTTGGTACGCAGATCGTGACGCATATGCGAAGAACCTGGTAAGTGATTTAAAGGTTCGTGAGTTTGTTCTTAACAAACTTGTGGATGCATCTGTCAGTCGTGTGGTGATTGAGCGTTCAGCGCAAACAGCGAAGCTCACTATTCACACTGCACGGCCTGGCATTGTTATTGGTAAGAAAGGTGAGGATGTTGATAAGCTGCGTAAGGAGTTGTCCGCCAAAATGGGCATTCCAGTGCATATCAATATTGAAGAGATTCGTAAGCCGGATCTGGATGCCAAGTTGGTAGCGCAAAATGTTGCTGGTCAACTGGAGCGTCGCGTAATGTTCCGGCGTGCCATGAAGCGTGTGGTGCAAAATGCCATGCGTCAGGGTGCTCAGGGTATTAAGATTCAGGTAAGTGGTCGGGTTGGTGGCGCTGAAATAGCGCGCACCGAATGGTATCGCGAAGGCCGTGTGCCGCTGCATACACTGCGTGCCGATATCGATTACGCTGCTTATGAAGCCGCTACTACATACGGCATCATTGGTGTGAAGGTTTGGATCTTCAAAGGTGAAGTTCTGGATGTGGCTGAAGAAACTGATGCCAAAACAAAGAAGACAGTAACTAATTAAAGGTTTTAAGGGTTCAGCTAATGCTACAGCCTAAGCGTACAAAATTTCGTAAGATGATGAAGGGTCGCAATCGCGGCTTGGCACATCGTGGTAGTAAGGTCAGCTTTGGCGATTATGCGCTGAAGGCGACTGGTCGCGGACGGATCACGGCTCGTCAGATTGAGTCTGCTCGTCGCGCAATGACTCGTCACATTAAACGTGGCGGTAAAATTTGGATTCGAGTGTTTCCGGATAAGCCAATTACCAGCAAGCCTCTTGAGGTTCGCCAGGGTAAGGGTAAGGGTAATGTCGAGTACTGGGTGGCACAGGTTCAGCCTGGGAAAGTGTTATACGAAGTCCAGGGTGTGAGTGAAGAAATGGCGCGCGAAGCATTTGCTTTAGCGGCCGCCAAGCTCCCGGTTGCAACCACTTTTGTAAAACGGTCGGTAATGTAATGAAAGCTAGTGAAATGCGTGAAAAATCTGCTGACGATCTGAACGCCGAGTTACTGAAGTTGCGCGAAGCTCAGTTCAAGCTGCGGATGCAAAATGCTACCGGTCAATTAGCACAAAATCATCTATTGAAGCAAGCTCGAAGAGATATAGCTCGGGTTAAAACAGTGCTCAGAGAGAAGGCAGGTAATTAAGATGTCAGCAACAGAGAAAAGTGCCCGTACTGCAACTGGAAGGGTTGTTAGTGACAAAATGGATAAAACCATTACGGTGCTGATTGAGCGCCGCGTTAAGCACCCGGTATATGGTAAATATATTACTCGTTCATCCAAGCTTCATGCACATGATGAAAGCAATGAATGTAAAATGGGCGATATGGTTACTATTAGTGAGACTCGTCCGTATTCCAAGAGTAAAACCTGGAAGTTGGAAAAAATTGAAGAGAGTGCAGCGCCGGTTTAACAACGGCTGCTTTAAAAGGTTTGGAGTAAAAAATGATTCAAACAGAATCGTATTTGGATGTTGCAGATAACAGTGGTGCACGTAAAGTCATGTGTATCAAAGTGCTGGGTGGTTCGCACCGTCGTTATGCGCGCATCGGCGACCTGATTAAGATTACTGTTAAGGAAGCAATTCCGCGCGGTAAGGTTAAAAAAGGCCAGGTGATGACAGCTGTTGTCGTTCGCACTAAAAAAGGTGTGCGTCGCGGTGATGGTTCCCTGATTAAGTTTGACGACAATGCTGCGGTATTGTTGAATGCACAAAATGCACCAATCGGCACGCGTATTTTTGGGCCGGTGACTCGCGAGTTGCGTGGTGATAATTTTATGAAAATTATCTCTCTGGCGCCGGAAGTTTTATAAGCCGCCTTGTTGTTAACAAGAGAGTGTAGAGAGAGTTTGAGGATCGGAAATGCGTAAAATTAAAAGAGATGACGAAGTCATCATCTTGACCGGTAAGGACAAGGGCAAGCGTGGTAAAATTCAGCGCCAGGTTGACGAGAGTCGCGTGCTTGTTTCCGGTATTAATATGATGAAAAAACACCAAAAGGCAAACCCGCAAATGGGTGTTGCTGGCGGTATTGTTGAAAAAGAAGCGCCGATCCAGATCTCTAATGTGGCGATTTTTAACTCGTCCACGAACAAGGCAGATCGTGTTGGAATTAAAGTTGAAAGCGGTAAGAAAATCCGTGTGTTCAAATCAAACGGCGAGGCAATCGACGCTTAGTCGAGCTGGGATTAAAAATGGCTAATTTGAAAGAAGTATACAAAAACGAATTGCGGGCAAAGCTTAAAGAAGAGCTGAGCTTGGCCAATGTGATGGAGGTGCCTCGCATCACTAAAATTACCCTGAACATGGGTGTTGGTGAGGCGTTGGGTGATAAGAAGGTTCTTGAGCATGCGGTAAGCAACCTGGAGCAGATCAGCGGCCAGAAAGTTGTAGTTACCAAGGCGCGCAAGTCTATTGCCGGATTTAAGGTACGCGAAGGCTGGCCCATAGGTTGTAAGGTGACTTTGCGCCAGGATCGTATGTATGAATTTCTTGAGCGTTTAGTGAGTGTCGCTATTCCTCGTATTCGTGACTTTCGGGGCATTAGTCCCAAGTCATTTGATGGGCGCGGTAATTTTGCTATGGGTGTTAGCGAGCAGATTATTTTCCCGGAAATCGATTACGACAAAATTGATACGCTCCGCGGTTTGGATATCACTATTACGACGACAGCAAGAAATAACGACGAAGGTCGTGCCTTGTTGAAGGCATTTAATTTTCCATTTAAGAGCTAAAGGTAGCAGCGGTTATGGCAAAGAAATCAATGATTGCGCGTGAGAAAAAACGTGATCGTACTGTCGCAAGATACGCTGCCAAGCGTGCTGAGTTAAAATCCACAATCAGTTCTGTTAATGCAACAGATGAAGAGAAGTGGGAAGCGCAGGTCAAACTGCAAAAATTACCGCGCGATGCTAATCCAGTTCGTCAGCGTCGCCGGTGCCAATTGACGGGTCGTCCACATGGCGTCTATCGTAAATTTGGTTTGTGCCGAAACAAGTTGCGTGAAGCAGCAATGCGCGGTGATGTGCCTGGGCTGGTTAAGGCTAGCTGGTAAAATAAGTTTTTTTGAGAGATTCTGTAGAGCAGAATCTTAGGAGCAGAATATGAGTATGCAAGATCCTTTGGCAGATATGCTGACCCGGATCCGCAATGCACAAATGGCGGGCAAGACTGCTGTTGGAATGCCTTGTTCCAAGCTGAAGATTGCTGTTGCAAAGGTATTGCAAGATGAGGGTTATGTTGGCGATCATAATGTTGTCGATAATGATGGCAAGCCTTTGCTGCAAATTGATTTGAAGTATTACCAGGGTAAGCCTGTCATTGCGGAGCTGGATCGTGTTAGTCGTCCTGGTTTGCGGGCTTATGCAGGAAAAGATGAAATGCCTTCGGTTCGAGCAGGTTTGGGGGTGGCGATTATGTCTACCAGCAAAGGTGTTATGACTGATCGCGCTGCGCGGGCTGCCGGTATCGGTGGTGAAGTTTTGTGTACCGTATTCTAAAGAATGGTTTTGTGAGTTAGCACTATGTCTAGAGTAGCAAAAAACCCGGTTGTAATTCCGACGGGCGTTGACGTTAAACTTGAGGGTCAGCAAGTGACTGTTAAGGGTGGCGTGGGCAGCTTGTCGCTGGATTTACACGCGGAAGTTGAAGTTAAGCAGGAAGACGGTAAATTAACCTTTGCGCCGGTTGCCGGTGCGGATTCCTGGGCGATGGCGGGCACGACTCGTGCGCTGCTGAATAATATGATTGTCGGTGTTAGTCAGGGTTTTGAGAAAAAGCTGCTGCTTAATGGTGTTGGTTATCGTGCCAAGGCTGCAGGTAAAGTGCTTAACCTCACTCTCGGCTTTTCTCACCCCGTCAACTATACACTGCCTGACGGAGTGACGGCGGAAACGCCAAGCCAGACAGAAATTGTACTGAAGGGTGTCGATAAGCAGCAAGTCGGCCAGGTTGCAGCGGAGGTTCGCGCTTTCCGTCCACCAGAGCCTTATAAGGGTAAAGGTGTTCGTTACGCCGATGAGCATGTCCGTCGTAAAGAAGCTAAGAAGAAGTAAAGGCCAGGTGATAAAGCTATGAGCGTTAAGAAAGATTCAAGATTACGTCGTGCCCGCCGAGCTCGTTTTAAGATGCGCGAGCTGGGTGTTAACCGCCTTTGTGTTAATCGCACACCTACCCATATTTACGCGCAGATTATTGCGCCTAAAGGCGACAAGGTGTTGGCATGTGCTTCAACGCTCGATAAAGAGTTGCGCAGTGGTAGCACCGGTAATATCGCCGCCGCCGCCAGTGTTGGTAAATTGATAGCTGAGCGAGCAAAGGCTGCAGGTGTTGAGCAGGTGGCGTTTGATCGTAGTGGTTTTAAATACCATGGCCGTGTTAAGGCTTTGGCAGATGCTGCCCGTGAAGGCGGCCTTCAATTCTAGGGTTTGAGTGATGGCATTTAAAGATCAAAAAGATAAAGCAAACGATGAAGGCCTGCAGGAAAAGCTGGTTCAGGTTAATCGTGTTGCAAAAGTGGTTAAAGGTGGACGTATTTTCGGCTTCACTGCTTTAACAGTTGTCGGTGACGGCAAAGGCAAAGTAGGTTTTGGTCGCGGTAAGGCCCGTGAAGTGCCGGTAGCTATACAGAAGGCAATGGAAGCGGCCCGACGTAATATGATCCAGGTAGATCTGGTTGGCGATACTATCCAATACCCGATCAAGGCAAATCATGGCGCCTCTAAAATTTACATGCAGCCCGCTTCTCAAGGTACAGGCGTTATTGCCGGTGGTGCCATGCGTGCGGTGCTGGAATTAGCTGGCGTTCATAACGTGCTAGCTAAATGTTACGGTTCTACAAACCCGATTAATGTGGTGCGTGCAACGTTCAAGGCGTTGAAAGAAATGTCTTCAGCAGAGCAAGTTGCCGCTCGTCGTGGTAAGACCGTTGAAGAAATATTGAATTAAGCTGGTCAGGCAGGTTTTAAGAAAATGGCTAAGAAAACAATTAAAGTGACACAGTCTCGCAGCGCCAATGGTCGTTTGCCGGCACACAGGGCTTGTATAGCAGGTCTGGGCCTGCGACGCATTGGGCATACTGTTGAAGTAGAAGATACACCTTCTGTTCGTGGAATGATCAATAAAGTCAATTACCTAATTTCAGTTGAGGAATAATGATGACCTCAGAATTACGATTAAATACACTTAGCCCTGCGCCAGGTCGGACTCGCAACGCCAAGCGCGTTGGTCGCGGTATTGGTAGTGGGACTGGAAAAACCTGTGGCCGTGGTCACAAGGGTTTAAAATCTCGTTCGGGTGGTAGCGTTAGGCCGGGTTTTGAGGGCGGTCAAATGCCCTTGCAAAAACGTCTGCCCAAATACGGCTTCAGTTCTCGTGTTGCTCGTGTAACGGCGCAGATCCGCACCAGTGAATTGAATTTAATGTCTGATGACGTGATTGATCTCGACGCGTTGAAGCGTGCAGATCTTGTTGGCAACAATATTATTCGCGTTAAAGTCTTTTTATCAGGCGATGTTAGCAGGGCGATTACAGTAAAGGGCCTGGCCATTACAAAAGGGGCCCGTGAAGCGATTGAAAAAGCTGGCGGCAAGGTCGAGGACTAAATGAATACAGGGCTGCTATCGGGCGGATCAAATTCAGGACTAGGCGAGCTTTTTGCTCGCCTTCGTTTTGTTTTACTGGCGATAATTGTTTATCGTATTGGTACCCATATTCCTGTTCCGGGTCTTGACCCTGAACGCATAGCAGCTATGTTCGACCAGAACCAGGGTACGGTACTGGGCTTGTTTAATATGTTTTCTGGCGGCGCTCTTCAGCGCATGAGTATTCTTGCGCTGGGAATTATGCCTTATATTTCGGCATCGATTATTATGCAGTTGATGTCTGCGGTGAGTCCTCAACTCGAAACGCTAAAAAAGGAAGGTGAATCGGGTCGGCGCAAAATTAGTCAGTATACGCGCTATCTTACGGTACTGTTGGCGCTGGTTCAGGCTACTGGTATGTCAGTGGGTCTTGGTAACCAGGGCATGGCTTACAACCCTGACTTTTCATTCTATTTTGTTGCCGTCACTTCTCTCGTTACTGGTGCAGTTTTCATGATGTGGTTGGGTGAGCAGGTAACAGAGCGCGGCATTGGCAATGGTATTTCCTTGCTGATTTTTGCCGGTATTGTCGCTGGCTTGCCAGCGGCCATCGGTCAGTCGCTGGAGCAGGCGAGACAGGGTGAGCTGAATATACTGGTGTTGTTACTCATACTGGCCTTGGCTATCGCGGTTGTTTACCTGGTGGTGTTTATTGAGCGTGGTCAGCGTCGTATTACGGTTAATTATGCCAAGCGGCAGCAAGGTCGTCGCATGGTGCAGGGGCAGCAGAGCCACCTGCCGATGAAGGTCAATATGGCAGGTGTTATCCCGGCCATTTTTGCCAGCTCAATCCTGCTGTTTCCCTCGTCTATTGCGACCTGGTTTGGCCAGGGTGAAGGGATGGAATGGCTGCAGGAGTTGGCCTTGCAAATTGGCCCGGGACAGCCGTTAAATATTTTGTTATTTACAGTATTGATTGTATTTTTCTGTTTCTTCTATACGGCGTTGATGTTTAATCCTAAAGAAGTGGCTGAAAACCTGAAGCGCTCTGGTGCGTTTCTGCCGGGCATACGTCCTGGCGAGCAGACAGCCAATTATATCGATGGGGTATTAACCCGCTTAACGATGTTTGGTTCTTTGTACATTGCGTTAGTCTGTTTGCTGCCGCAATTTTTAGTAGTGATGTGGAACGTGCCCTTTTACCTGGGTGGTACCTCGTTGCTAATCGTGGTCGTTGTTGTTATGGATTTTATGGCTCAGGTGCAGTCACATTTGATGTCGCACCAGTATGATTCTGTGATGAAGAAGGCCAATTTGAAAAACTATGGTAAGTCGGGCGTCTCGCGTTAGCGAGTTGATTGCCCTGGAGAAGTGAAATGAAAGTGCGTGCTTCTGTAAAGAAAATGTGTCGAAATTGTAAAGTGGTACGCCGCAAAGGTGTTGTGCGTGTCATCTGTAAAACTGAGCCTCGCCATAAGCAGCGTCAGGGCTAGGTTTTATACTCTGCTGATTAATAGCAGAGTGCGATTTTAGGTTGATTTTTAATTGATCTGGCGCTAGACTGTTGCGCCTTTTGTGGGAGAGCTCGGTACTATTCGGGCAATGACCACAAGGCCAGTCGGAAAGTGTACAGATAAACATTAGGTTTTTGGAGTATTTGGATGGCTCGTATTGCTGGTGTCAACATACCCGATCACAAACACACAGTGATCTCGTTGACCTATATTTTTGGCGTAGGTCGTACCTCTGCCAGGCAGCTCTGTTCTACTACCGGGGTTGCTGAAGATGCAAAGGTCGGTGAACTTACTGAAGTGCAGCTCGATGCATTGCGTGCCGAGGTTGGTAAGCTCAATGTAGAAGGTGATCTTCGTCGTGAGGTTTCGATAAATATCAAACGCTTGCTTGATCTGGGTTGCTACCGTGGCATACGTCACCGTAGGAATTTACCGCTGCGTGGTCAGCGTACCAAGACCAATGCTCGTACCCGTAAAGGCCCTCGAAAGCCAATACGTAAATAGAAGTAACACTTAGTGTAGCTGCATCGCTTTTGCAGCGTCGATATTAAGGTAAAAATATGGCTAAGCCAGAAAAAGCGGCCCGTAAAAAGGTCAAAAAGACAGTTGTGGACGGCATTGCCCACATCCACGCGTCTTTTAACAATACCATTATTACTATCACTGACCGTCAGGGGAATGCCTTGAGTTGGGCTACTTCCGGTGGTTCGGGTTTCCGTGGTTCGCGTAAAAGTACCCCCTTTGCTGCCCAGGTGGCTGCTGAGCGTGCTGGTAATGCGGCGATGGAATACGGTTTAAAGAATCTTGATGTCCAGGTGAAGGGCCCCGGCCCCGGTCGCGAGTCTGCGGTTCGCGCACTGAATAACTGTGGCTACAAGATTGGCAGCATTACGGATGTTACACCCATTCCACACAATGGCTGTCGTCCACCCAAGAAGCGTCGCGTTTAATCAAGCAATAGATCAGGAATACAAACATGGCTAGATATATAGGCCCAACTTGTAAATTATCCAGAAGAGAAGGTACTGACCTGTTCTTGAAGAGCGGTGTGCGCCCTCTGGATTCAAAGTGTAAAGCAGAATCAGCACCTGGTATGCACGGTGCCCGTCGTACTCGTCTGTCAGACTACGGTGTTCAGCTTAGAGAAAAGCAGAAAGTTCGTCGTATCTACGGTGTGCTGGAAAAGCAATTTCGTAACTACTATAAGGAAGCTGCTCGTCTTAAAGGCGCAACCGGTGAAAACCTGCTGCAGTTGCTGGAAAGTCGTCTCGATAATGTGGTTTACCGTATGGGCTTTGGCTCCACGCGTGCCGAATCACGTCAGCTGGTTTCCCATAAAGCCATTACCGTTAACGATAAAGTCGTTAACATTGCCTCCTATCAGGTTAAACCTGGTGACCAGATTGCCGTTCGTGAAAAAGCGCAAAAGCAACTGCGTATACAGCAGTCAATGGCACTTGCCGCACAGCGTGCTACTGCGGAGTGGATTGAAGTGGCCAGTGGCAAGATGGAAGGTGTCTACAAGGCACTACCAGATCGTGGCGAATTGCCTTCTGAAATTAACGAAAGTTTGATTGTTGAGCTCTACTCTAAGTAATTAGTAAAGCCGACACTCAGGGATTAATACTACACAGGTGCCTATATGCAAAGTGCAGTGAACGAATTTTTAACACCACGCGTTATTGAAGTGGATGCTCTCGATACAACCCGTGCCAAGGTAACGTTGGAACCTTTGGAGCGTGGTTTTGGTCACACGCTAGGAAACGCATTGCGCCGTATCCTGCTATCTTCAATGCCTGGTTGCGCCGTGACTGAAGCAGAAATTGATGGCGTTTTACATGAATACAGCGCCATTGAAGGTGTGCAGGAAGATGTTATTGAAATCCTGTTGAACTTGAAAGGCGTGGCTATTGTCCTGCACGGCAAGGAAGAGACTGTGTTGACCCTGAGTAAAGCAGGTGCCGGTCCGGTCACAGCGGGTGATATTCAGGTTGATCATGAAGTCGAAATTAAAAACCCGGAGCATGTGATTGCCCACTTGAATGACAGCGGCAAGCTGGACATGAAATTGACGGTAAGTCGTGGCCGTGGCTATGTACCTGCCAACGCTCGCGAGGTTGATGAAGAAGAAACGCGTAGTATTGGTCGCTTGCAACTGGATGCTTCTTTTAGCCCGGTTCACCGCGTTGCCTATGTGGTAGAAAACGCGCGTGTTGAGCAACGTACCGATTTGGATAAGCTGGTTTTAGATCTTGAAACCAATGGTACTATTGATCCAGAAGAAGCTATTCGTCGTGCTGCGACAATTCTCCAGCAGCAGATGTCAGTATTTGTTGACCTGGAAAGCGAAAAAGAATCTGAGCCTGAAGAAGTTGAGGACGAAGTTGATCCAATCCTGTTGCGTCCGGTTGATGATCTTGAGTTGACTGTTCGCTCCGCTAACTGTCTTAAAGCTGAGAATATTTATTACATCGGTGATCTGGTTCAGCGTACAGAAGTTGAACTGCTGAAGACCCCTAATCTGGGTAAGAAGTCACTGACTGAAATTAAAGATGTACTTGCTTCCCGTGGCTTGGCCCTGGGTTTGCGTCTGGATAACTGGCCGCCGGCAAGTCTGAAAAACGACGACAAATTGTTAGCGTCGTAATCACTGAAAAATTTAAGGAACTGTAGCCATGCGTCATCGTCATAGTGGCCGTCAATTAAACAGAAACAGCTCGCACCGCAAAGCGATGTTTCGCAACATGACCACCTCTTTACTCGAGCACGAGTTGATTAAAACCACCGTGCCTAAAGCTAAAGAGCTGCGTCGTTATGCTGAACCGCTGATCACTTTAGCGAAAAGTGATAGTGTGGCTAATCGTCGCCTGGCTTTTGATCGCACGCGCAGTAAAGCGATTGTTGGCAAGTTATTTACCGAGCTGGGTCCTCGCTATCAGGATCGCCCTGGCGGTTACATTCGTATCATGAAGTGCGGCTTTCGCACGGGCGACAAAGCCCCCATGGCTTATGTCGAGCTGGTTGATCGTCCGCAGGTGGATGTATTTGAGGATGACGACGAGGATTAACTTCCTGCTTAGATAAAAAAACCGAGCCTGCTTGCTCGGTTTTTTTATGCCTGTTAATTACCGATCAGGGATTAAACACATCCGTGCCGGCAACATAGGATTTTATCAGCAGGGCATCTGCCGGGAGGATAAAACCGCTGGCCACGGCGGCATCAGTGGCCGCATTAACGGCAGCGATATAGGTGTTGTTATCCGCATAGAGTGAGCCGAGGGTGGCGAGGTCAAACAGTTCGGTGGTGCCGGATAAGAAGCAAAACCCGCTGCCTGACTGCCCCTCGCCGGAGAGAATGGCAATGGGTACATCGACATAAGGTGTTCGAATGCCGCCCTCGACATTTCCCAGACCATCGACAACAAAGCTGGCAGCATCATCGCTTACCGTCAGGCGGTCGGCTATAGCCGGTTCGGTACCATCGATAAGCCATTGGTTTAATGCCGCTATCGCTGCGTTGGCGACAAAGTGTTGCGGGCCGGCATTGACCGGCTTGTCACAGTCGATGATGCCCGGAATAGGTGCTGCATTTTCGACGATGGCGCTCACGGCGGGATTGCTGCCGGTATCGAAGCGGTTGTCGAGGAAGGTGTAAAGGTCGGCGTGGGCAGTGCCGGCTACTTCCCACAATCGAAATAGAGGGCTGTCCTGCTGGCGATCAGGGTAAGACCCCAGCAAGAATAAATCGGACTCGGTTTGCAGCATCATCACGGGTGTTTGCAGGTCATCGCGTACCCTGATGATGCCTGGGCTGGCTATAGCTACCTGGGGATCTTGAGCCAGGGGTGCGCTGCTACCCAGTCGGCTGTGAATAAAGTAGCCATCGTAGACGTTATGGATAGGAGCCAGGGCATTGATATAGCTTACCATGCGACTGGCAGATTGGGATTCACCTGCGGCAATCAGGCGTTCTGCTACCAGCTCACCTAACGGGGCGATGTCACCGGGACTTTTAATTGCCTGTCCTACTTGTGAGTAGATATCGTAGGAAAAGCTGTCGCCGGGGTGGACAAGCTGCTGATAGCGGTCGCGTGTGTCTGTCCCCAGCAACGCGTCAACCCTGCCGTTGATAAGCGCATCTACGCCAATCTTCTGGGCCGATACTCCGACCCAGGCATAGCCTTGGCGGATTAATTCAGTGTGTGTCATGCCCCAGTCCGGGCCGGTACCGAAGCCGGCGCTAACATTGAGCCACTCGACCATGACGCTGCCATTAAAGTCCGCCGCGTCGCTGGGGCGGATAACGACAATACGGGTCAGGTAATCGGCTTGTGCTGTCGCCTCGACCTGCCACAGGCCATCGGAAGCCAGCTCATTGACATTGCTATAGGCGTTGGCGGTGCCAGAAACAAAATACTCAGCTTGTTCGTAGCCCAGGGTGTCGAGGTCGAAAAAAGTACTGATTATCGTTGCCGAGCCCTCAAGGGGGCCATCAATTGTTGCAGCGGGAACCGGGTTGCCGCTGTTGTTATCGTCGCTACAAGCGCTTAACAGGCTTGCCAGCAGTATGAACAGCGTAATCAATGGGAACCTTTGGCGAAGGTGGGATTCAGGCAGGGAATAGGTCACGGGGCGTTCCTGTTATTATTAAAAGCAAAGCGGCAGAATAAAATACTTTAGCGGCTGCTGACAAGAGAACTATTAAAGCATTATTTGGCCAGCATGGCTTGCAGGAACCGCCCGGTGTGTGACGCCTTGGTTTTTGCTACGGTTTCCGGGGTGCCGGTGGCGATAATCGTACCGCCACCACTGCCGCCCTCCGGCCCCAGATCGACCACCCAGTCAGCCGTCTTGATTACATCCAGATTGTGTTCGATCACCACGATGGTATTGCCGTGATCGCGCAGACGATGCAGGACGTTGAGTAATTGCTGAATATCGTGGAAATGTAAGCCCGTGGTCGGTTCATCGAGGATATACAGCGTTTTGCCGGTATCGCGTTTGGATAGTTCCTTGGACAGTTTGATCCGCTGGGCTTCACCCCCCGACAAGGTGGTGGCCGCCTGCCCGAGACGAATATAGGACAGCCCGACATCCATCAGTGTCTGCAGTTTTTTAGCAATTGACGGGACATTGGTGAAAAACTCATTGGCATCTTCTACGGTCAGGTCCAGTACTTCGTGAATGGTTTTTCCTTTATAGCGGATTTCCAGTGTTTCACGGTTATAGCGCTTGCCCTTGCAGATATCGCAGGGAACGTAGATGTCAGGCAGGAAATGCATTTCTACTTTGGTCACGCCATCGCCCTGACAGGCTTCGCAACGTCCCCCTTTAACATTAAAGCTGAATCGCCCCGGTTTGTAGCCTCTGGAGCGCGCTTCCTGGCCGCCTGCAAACAACTCCCGAATCGGGGTGAAGATGCCGGTATAAGTGGCGGGATTGGAGCGCGGGGTTCTACCAATGGCGCCCTGGTCGATATCAATGCATTTATCGACTTGATCCAGCCCGCTGATGTCTTCATAGGGTGAGGGTGTCAGTGTGGTGGCACCGTTTAATGCGGTGGCAGCGATAGGGTAGAGGGTGCTGTTAACCAGGGTTGATTTACCCGAACCAGAAACGCCGGTAACACAGGTCATCAAGCCCAGCGGTATGCTTAGCGTTACCGCTTGCAGGTTGTTGCCGGTGGCGCCGCTGAGTACCAGTTGGCGATCGCTGTCATAAGGTATGCGCTGTTTGGGTATGGCGATGGATTTTTTGCCAGATAAGTATTGGCCGGTCAGGGATTTTTTTGATTTGATGATTTTGCTGTAGCTGCCTTCGGCAACGACTTCACCACCGTGGACACCGGCGCCCGGGCCGATATCAATAATATGGTCGGCATTACGAATGGCTTCTTCATCGTGTTCAACAACAATAACGGTATTGCCCAGGTCGCGCAGATGGGTCAGGGTATTGAGCAGGCGCTCGTTATCACGTTGGTGCAGCCCTATAGACGGCTCATCGAGGATATACATTACCCCGACCAGGCCAGCGCCGATCTGGCTGGCCAGCCGAATACGCTGGGCTTCGCCGCCGGACAGGGTTTCGGCGCTGCGATCGAGGGTCAGGTAGTTGAGGCCGACATCGACCAGAAAGGTAAAGCGGTCGCGTAGCTCCTTGAGAATTTTGTCAGCGATTTTCCCCTGTCGCCCCGGTAGTTTCAGGGCGGCGAAATAATCCCGAGCCTCACCTACCGGCATGGCGGTGAGGGATGGCAGGTCACGGTCTTTTATATACACGTGCCGCGCTTCACTTTTCAGGCGGGTGCCATCACAGTCGGGGCAGGACTGGGTGCTAACAAACTTACTTAGCTCCTCGCGTACCATCTGCGATTCCGTGTCGCGGTAACGGCGTTCCATATTGGGAATAATGCCCTCAAAGCGATGGTTGCGCTGGAAGGTGTCGCCGCGATCGTTGATGTAAGTGAAGTCGATTTTGTCAGTGCCCGATCCAAACAGGATGATTTTCTGGTATTTCTTGCCCAGTGTGTTGTAAGGCGTATCAATATCAAAGCCGTAATGCGCTGCCAGTGAATTTAACATATGGAAATAATATACACTGCGCCGATCCCAACCGCGGATAGCTCCCTCAGAGAGGCTGGCCTCCGGGTGCAAGACGATGCGTGATTCATCGAAATATTGCTTCACGCCCAGGCCATCACAGCCGCCACAGGCGCCGGCTGGGTTATTGAAGGAGAACAGGCGGGGTTCCAGTTCGCTAATGCTATAACCGCATTGGGGGCAGGCAAACAGGGAGGAAAACAGTAAATCTTCTCCCTGCTCTTCATCCATATAGCTGATAGTGGCTATACCGCTGGTGAGTTCAATGGCCGTTTCGAAGGATTCCGCCAGTCGTATCTGCAGGTCGTCACGTACCTTGAAGCGATCGACCACTACCTCGATGGTGTGCTTCTTGTTTTTTTCCAGTTCAGGCGTGTCATCGAGGTCGACCACCACGCCATCTATGCGGGCGCGAACAAAGCCGGCGGCGCGCAACTGCTCGAAGACATGCAGGTGCTCACCTTTGCGATCGCGAAGCACGGGTGCCAGCAGCATCAATTTGCTCCCCTCCGGGAGTGCCAGTACCGTATCGACCATTTGACTGATGGTCTGGGCCTCCAGGGGGGCGTTGTGTTCAGGGCAGCGGGGCTCGCCTACCCGGGCAAACAGCAGTCGCAGGTAGTCATAAATTTCAGTAATCGTGCCTACAGTGGAGCGGGGATTATGAGAGGTGGACTTCTGCTCAATGGAAATAGCCGGTGACAAGCCCTCAATATGATCGATATCAGGCTTCTCCATCATCGACAGGAACTGGCGGGCATAGGTCGACAGCGACTCCACATAGCGGCGCTGTCCCTCGGCGTACAAGGTGTCAAAAGCGAGCGAGGATTTTCCTGAACCGGACAGTCCGGTGATAACCACCAGCTTGTCGCGAGGGATGTCGAGGTCGATGTTTTTCAGGTTGTGAGTGCGAGCGCCCCGAACTACGATGGTGTCCATATTGAATCCACTGCTGCAAACCGATCATTATAAAACGCTTGGCTGGTACTAGGCAAAACTAAAGTTGATTTATTGAAAGATGCCCGCGCTATGTATGGTATAGCCGCAGTGGATTGGGTATAGTTCCAGCATCAGATATTTCATTAAATACAGCGAGACGGGTCATGGCGCGAGGCATTAATAAAGTAATTTTAATTGGCAATTTGGGTAATGACCCGGAGCAGCGTGCAATGCCCAATGGCAATGCCGTCACTAACATCACGGTGGCGACTTCGGAGAGCTGGAAAGATAAGCAGAGCGGCCAGCAACAGGAGCGCACAGAGTGGCATCGGGTGGTTTTCTTTAACCGCCTGGCTGAGATTGCTGGTCAATATTTAAGCAAAGGCTCCAAGGTGTATATTGAAGGCTCGTTGCGCACCCGCAAATGGCAGGATACCAATACCGGGCAGGATCGCTACTCGACCGAAATTGTTGCCAGTGAAATGCAGATGCTCGATAGCCGTGGTCAGCAGGGTGGTTATCAGGATCAGGGACAGGGACAACACCAGCCGCCGCAGCAGGCCCAGCAAGCACCGGCCGCTCCAGCGCCCCAGGCCCAGCCACCGCAAGCACCGGTCGCTCCGACAGCCAATCCGGGTGATTTTGATGACGATATTCCTTTCTAAATAAGCCTACTGTGAAAATACTGGTTATTTCCTCCAGCCTCCAGCTTGTCGATGCGCTGGGTGCCCAGTTTGATCGCCGTGAGCGTCGCTATGCGGTGGCGGCAGCTGATCAATGCCAGGCCGAGCCTCAATTGGAGCAGCTGTTATCGACCTCGGCGGCCGGCATGGTGGTGACAGCTATGGGGCTTGAAAGCCTTATCCGTTTTGATGACGCCATTCTGGAAACGCTGGCGCTCCTGGTTAAGGTTTGTGCGCGCAGGGGCTTACCCATTCTTCAGCTATCAGGTAGCCAGGTGTTTGATGGTCTCGATGGTGGCCGTCATCGAGAAGAGGATCCGGCAACGCCCGCCAGTCGGGCTGGTGCCATGCTTTGGCGCATGGAGGAGTTGGTGCGCAGTGCGCCTTCACACCTTATTTTACGCACCGCGCCACTTTACAGTGCTGTAGGCAGTAACCTGTTGACCCGTTTGTTGGCGGATTTTCGTCGCGGTGGGGTGGTGGAGCGTTCAACCGGTGGTCAGTGCAGTCCTACCTGGGCTGGGGATCTGGCTCGGGTGGTGTCAGCGATTATTGATCAGTTAAGCTGCGGGGCTGATTGCTGGGGTACTTATCACTATAGTAGTTCTGATCCGATCAGCAGTTACCAGTTTGCGGAAACCAGTTTGGCGGTTGCTTCACAGTATCTCGATGTGGAGGCGTTGAAACTGAGCCTGGATATTGCTACCGAACGGGATGTCGAATGGCCCCGGCCGCTGCTCAATTGCGATAAGATCCGCAGTACCTTTGGCGTCAGGCAGTTGCCCTGGCGATCCTCTATTGGCGCAGTAGTTCAACAAGTTTTTGAAGGAGAAGTAAATGAGCAAAGCAGTCTTTGCTGAGCGACAGTTCTTGCAAATTGCCGTATTGACAGTATCAGATACACGCACTGAAGAAAATGACACCTCGGGGCAGTTCCTGGTGCAGGCGTTGCAAGCCGATAGCCATCAGCTTGCCGATAAGCAAATAGTGATCGACGATATCTACCGTATTCGTGCCACCGTGTCCCGGTGGATTGCCGACCCTGCGGTGCAGGTCGTTTTAATTACCGGCGGTACCGGTTTTAGTGGTCGCGATTCCACGCCGGAAGCCGTCAGCGTGCTGTTTGATAAAACAGTGGAGGGTTTTGGTGAGCTGTTCAGGCAGTTGTCTTACCAGGAAATTGGCACCTCAACAGTGCAATCGCGGGCAATCGCGGGGCTGGCCAATGAGACCCTGATGTTTTGTATGCCGGGGTCAACCGGCGCCTGTGAAACGGCCTGGGGCAAAATCATTCGCGAGCAACTGGACAGTAGTTGTCGGCCCTGTAATTTTGTCGGGGTGCTGAAAACCCGTGCTGGACAACAGGGCGATTAAGTATGGCGCTGATGCCAATTGAGCAAGCCCTCGATGTCATACTGGCCGCCGCCAAGCCAGTGCGGGCGACGGAAATCGTGCGCTTGGCCGATGGTTTGGGGCGAGTGCTGGCGGCGGATCAGCGGTCAACGATTGACGTCCCGCCCTGTGATAACAGTGCGATGGACGGCTATGCACTGCGCCATCAGGATGCCAACGATAATACGCTGCTGCCCATCAGTCAGCGCATTGTAGCGGGCGCGGCAGGCACTGTATTGACACCGAATACGGTGGCGAGAATATTTACCGGGGCGCCTGTCCCTGCGGGTGCTGATACCGTAGTGATGCAGGAGAATACCCGGCGAGAAGGCGATCAACTGCGTATTGTTGATGATGCGTGTAAGCCCGGACAGCATATTCGTCTGCGCGGCCAGGATATTGCCGCTGGAGCGCTGGTCTTGAGCCGGGGTCGGCAGTTGCAACCCCAGGATATCGGTTTACTGGCTTCCATAGGTGCGCTCGAGGTGCCGGTATACCGCCGCCTGAAAGTGGGGGTGGTGTCCACAGGCAGTGAATTGGTTGAGCCGGGGCAGCCGCTATCCGATGGCCAGATTTACAATTCCAATCGTTTTATGCTGGCCGCGCTGTTAACGCGACTGGGTTGCGATGTGGTGGATGGCGGGATTATTCCGGACAGTTTCGACAGTACCCGGCAGCAGCTGCAAGATCTATCAGCGGAGGTTGATGTGCTGATTTCCTCGGGGGGTGTGTCGGTGGGGGAGGAGGACCATGTTAAGCCCGCCGTCGAGTCACTGGGCTCACTGGCACTGTGGAAGCTCAACATCAAGCCGGGTAAACCGCTGGCGTTTGGGTTTGTAGGTGAGGTGCCGTTTTTTGGCTTGCCGGGTAACCCTGCCTCAGTGTTTGTTACCTTTTGCCTGGTAGCGCGTCCCTATTTGCTGGCCTGCGCAGGCCAGCGGGATGTTGAAAACGGTTCGATGACGGTGGCGGCGGGATTTGATTGCCGGCGTGCCGGCAGTCGCCAGGAATATGTGCGGGCCAGGGTGGTGGAAACAGCGACGGGCAGGGAAGTGCTGCGTTACAGCAATCAGAGTTCAGGGGTACTGGCTTCTACCAGTTGGGCTAATTGCCTGGTGGTGATTCCTCCCGGGCTCACCTTTGAGAAAGGTGAGCCGGTTGAGGTGTTGCTGTTTGATAGGTTATTGGGATGAAAACTAGTCCTGGTATTTTTGGAATATCAGGCTGGCATTGGTACCACCAAAACCGAAACTATTCGACATGGCGCGGTTGATGGTGACATCGTCCTTGCGCTGGCGAACAATGTTCAGGCCTTCGGCTGCCGGGTCCAGCGTCTCGATATTGGCCGAGGCGCAAACGAAGTTGTGCTTCATCATCAGCATGCTGTAAATAGCCTCTTGCACACCGGTTGCGCCAAGTGAGTGACCGCTCAGGGATTTTGTTGAGCTGATCATCGGGCTGTTATCGCCAAAGGTTTCCTTGATAGCCTTGAGTTCCTGGATGTCGCCCGCGGGTGTTGAGGTGCCGTGGGAGTTGATATAGTCGATATCACCTTCCACCGTAGCCATGGCTTGTTTCATGCAGCGAACAGCCCCTTCACCACTGGGGGCAACCATGTCATAGCCGTCTGAGGTGGCGCCATAGCCAACCAGTTCAGCGTAGATTTTAGCGCCCCTGGCTTTGGCATGTTCCAGTTCTTCAACCACTATCATGCCGCCACCGCCGGAGATAACAAAACCATCCCGATTGGCATCGTAGGCGCGTGAGGCCTGTTCCGGGGTGTCATTGTATTTGGTGGACAACGCGCCCATGGCGTCAAAGATCGAGCTCAGGGACCAGTGTTCTTCCTCGCCGCCACCGGCAAAGACAACATCCTGCTTACCCAGCTGGATTTGCTCCATGGCGCTACCGATGCAATGGGCGCTGGTCGCGCAGGCAGAAGAGATAGAGTAATTAATGCCCTTGATTTTGAAGGGGGTGGCCACGCAGGCTGAGACAGTGCTGCCCATGGTTTGGGTCACTCGATAGGGGCCTATTCGTTTCAGGCCTTTTTCCCTGAGAATATCCGCCGCTTCTACCAGGTTGGCGGAAGATGCACCGCCGGAGCCGGCAATAAGACCGGTGCGAGGATTTGAAACCTGTTCTTCGCTTAGGCCTGAATCTGCCACGCATTGCTGCATTGAAATATAAGCGTAGGCGGCCGCATCGCCCATAAATCGCAATTGCTTGCGCTCTATGTGCTCTTTGAAGTCAATATCTATGGTGCCGGCGACATGACTGCGAAAGCCCATTTCTTTATAGGTTTCCTGAAAGCGCAGGCCCGACTTCCCTTCTTTCAGGGACGTCAGTACCTGGTCGATGTCAGTGCCGATGCAGGAAACAATGCCAAGGCCGGTGATCACTACTCGTTTCATGGTATTCCTCGTAATTCAGGGCTTGCGCCTAAAAATCCATATTTTCTGGTTTAAACAGACCGACCCTCAGGTCGGCAGCGGTATAGATGACCTTGCCGTCAACGGCGAGGGTGCCGTTGGCGATGCCCATGACCAACTTGCGTTCAATCACCCGCTTAAAATCCAGCTGGTAGACGACTTTGCTGGCCCCGGGTAAAACCTGGCCGGTGAATTTAATTTCGCCGGCACCCAGCGCGCGTCCGCGCCCCGGATTACCGCGCCAGCCCAGGTAAAACCCCACCAGTTGCCACATTGCATCGAGGCCGAGACAGCCAGGCATTACCGGATCACCCTTGAAATGGCAGTCAAAAAACCATAAATCCGGGTTAATATCCAGCTCGGCAATCACCTGTCCCTTACCGTTGCTGCCACCGTCGGAGTTAATGGTGGTAATACGGTCGATCATTAACATTTTGTCGGAGGGTAGCTGGGCGTTACCCGGGCCAAACAGGTCACCACGACCACAGGCAATTAATTCTTCTTTACTGAAAGAGCTCTGGTTTTTGAACGGCATAAGACGAGGCTTCCGGTTAGTGGGTATTTAGGTGCGCCAGCTTGGGGACAGTAATAAACAAGCTGCAATTGTAATTCATCGTGGCAGCATGTCTATAGCCATGTGGAGAGGATGTTGATTAATAAGTGAATAATTGCCTATTTTAAGGTGTTGATAGCACTGGGAATATTTCTGTGCTTGCGATAGGATTGAACACTTGTAATAAATAATAATAAGCAATAGTTGGTCGGTAATATTTGTGCATTTTTTGACCGCATTGCTGTTTGCAGCCCGATCAGTGGATCTGTTGTCCCCCAAATATGACGGCAATGGTTTAGCGGGGGTGTTATTGAGCATTAACTATTTAGGAATTACAGTATGTTAGTCCCGGTTCTTTTATGCGGTGGCGTTGGCAGTCGCCTGTGGCCGCTTTCTCGAGAGCTCTACCCCAAACAATTCCTGCCACTGACCAGCGATTTAAGCCTGTTAGCGGAAACAGTAAAGCGGGCTGAGGCCATTGAAGGCTGTGCCAGGCCGATTATTGTTTGTAATGATGAGCACCGGTTTATGGTGGCGGAAGAGCTGCGTAAGCTGGATGTTAGCCCCGATGCAATTATTCTTGAGCCGATAGGAAGAAACACAGCACCTGCTCTCGCCGTGGCAGCGATGCGTGTGGTGGGGGTGGAGAGCGATGCATCAATGCTGGTGATGCCGGCCGATCATATCATTCAGGATGCTGATGCTTTTGCCCGCGCGGTGACGGTGGGGCTTGCCCAGGCTAAGGCCGGCAAGCTGGTGACTTTTGGTATTGTGCCCACGGCGCCTGAAACCGGTTACGGTTATATACGCAGAGATCAGCAAGATATCGGTGGCGGCAGCTACACTATCGCCGAATTTGTGGAGAAGCCGGTACAGGCTGTGGCTGAGGGCTATATCCAGGACGGGAATTACCTGTGGAATAGCGGCATGTTTTTGATGTCGGGGCAGGCCTTTCTCGATGAGCTGCAAGCGTTTGCCCCGGAGATACTGGCGGCGGTAAGCGAGGCCTATAAAGCAGCGGAAAAAGATCTGGATTTTATCCGTCTCGATAAACAAGCATTTACAGCCTGCCCCAGTGATTCTATCGATTATGCGGTGATGGAAAAGACCGATAAAGGTGTGGTCGTGCCGCTGTCCTGCGGTTGGAGTGATATCGGTGCCTGGTCCACTCTGTGGGAAATTGGTGAAAAAGACGAGGGTGGTAATGTGGTGGCCGGCGACGTCATATTGCACGATTCAGGTGACAGTTATATTCACAGTAGTTCTCGTCTGGTGGCCGCATTAGGCGTTAACAATTTAGTGGTGGTAGAAACAGCAGATGCGGTGTTGGTGGCTGAGAAGGATCGGGTGCAGGATATCAAAGCCATTGTTTCTCACTTGAAAGCAACGCAGCGCGATGAAATCAGTGCCCACACCCAGGTGTATCGCCCCTGGGGTTCTTATGAGTCACTGGTGACTGCCGATCGTTTTCAGGTGAAAAGAATTATCGTTAATCCGGGTCAGCGTTTGTCCCTGCAAATGCATCATCATCGTGCCGAGCATTGGATTGTAGTGAGTGGTACCGCCGAAGTAACTCGTGGGGAAGAGGTGTTTATTCTGACGGAAGACCAGTCGACCTATATTTCCCTGGGGACCAAGCACCGCCTGGCTAATCCTGGCGCTATACCGCTGGTGTTGATCGAAGTGCAAAGTGGAAGCTACCTTGGCGAGGACGATATTGTTCGTTTTGAAGATGTCTACGGTCGCAGCAGTTGAGCATTAACTATAACTACAAGTGGAAAGAAAAATGATTGAGAAATGTTTATTCCCCGTGGCCGGTTACGGCACCCGATTTCTTCCAGCGACCAAATCCATGCCCAAGGAAATGTTGCCGGTGGTGAACAAGCCATTGGTGCAATACGGGGTAGAGGAAGCTATTCAAGCCGGCATGAACCAAATGGCTTTTGTGACCGGACGCGGCAAGCGTGCGATAACGGATCATTTTGATATTAGCTACGAGCTTGAAAACCAGATTGCCGGTACAGCGAAGGAAGAATATTTGACCAGCATTCGTGAGGTGTTGGACAAGGCGAGATTTACCATGACTCGCCAGCGTGAAATGAAGGGCCTTGGGCATGCCATCCTGACCGGTGAAACCCTGATCGGTAACGAGCCCTTTGGTGTAGTGCTTTCCGATGACTTGTGTATCAATGATACAGAGGGTGTGATGGAGCAAATGGTTAAGCTGTATAAACAGTTTCGCTGTAGCATTGTCGCCATTCAGGAAGTGCCTGCCGATCAAACACATAAATATGGTGTTATTGCCGGCGAAGCCTTGAAAGAAGATTTGTACCGCGTTGATGACATGGTGGAAAAACCTTCTCCTGAAGACGCGCCATCTAATCTCGCTATTATTGGCCGCTATATTTTAACCCCGGATATCTTCGATATCCTGCGTGATACTCCAGCCGGGAAAGGCGGTGAGATTCAGTTAACAGATGCCTTGTTAACCCAGGCTAAAAATGGCTGCGTGATGGCGTATAAATTTAAAGGCAAGCGTTTTGACTGCGGTAGTGTCGATGGTTTTGTTGAAGCGACCAATTACGTTTACGAAAATGTTTATCAACATATTAATTAGTAGAGATTTATGCCAGATACCCTGAGTTGTTTTAAAGCTTACGATGTGCGCGGTCGTGTTCCCGATGAGCTCAATGCTGATATTGCTTACCGTATAGGTCGTGCCTATGCGGCAGTGGTAAAGCCGGCAAAAATCGCCGTAGGTCATGATATTCGTTTAACCAGTGTAGAGATCAAGCAGGCGCTGACCAATGGTTTGATGGATGCGGGCGTTGATGTTTACGATATTGGTCAATGTGGCACCGAGGAAATTTACTTTGCGGCCTTTCATGCCGATGTCGATGGCGGTATCGCGGTCACTGCGAGCCATAATCCGAAAGATTATAATGGCATGAAATTTGTTCGTGAAGGTGCCAGGCCGATTAGTGGTGATACCGGTTTGTTTGATATCCAGCGACTCGCTGAAGAGAATAATTTTACTGATGCGGATAAGCGAGGTGAATATTTTCAGCTGGATATTACCGAGGCCTACATCGATCACTTGCTCTCCTATGTTGATGTACCCAGGCTCAAGCCGCTGAAAATTGTTGTCAACGCGGGTAATGGTGGTGCGGGTGATGTGATTGATCGTATAGCGTCCAGTTTGCCCTTTGAATTTATTAAATTACATCATAACCCTGACGGTAATTTCCCCCACGGTGTCCCCAACCCCTTGTTGCCAGAAAATCGAACAGTGACGATCAATGCGGTGCAGGAACATGGTGCTGATCTTGGTATTGCCTGGGACGGTGATTTTGATCGCTGCTTCTTCTTTGATGAGAGCGGCCAGTTTATTGAAGGGTATTATGTGGTTGGTCTGTTGGCCGAGGCGTTTTTGCGTGACCACCCTGGGCAGAAAATTGTTCACGATCCGCGCTTGACCTGGAACACTATCGATATTGTCGAAAGTAATGGCGGCGAGGCTGTTCAGAGTAAGACCGGGCATGCATTTATCAAGGAGCGTATGCGACTGGAAAATGCTATTTATGGCGGTGAAATGAGCGCGCACCATTATTTCAGGGATTTCGCCTATTGTGATAGTGGCATGATCCCCTGGCTGCTGGTGGCTCAGCTAATTTCTTTGAGAGGCTTGAGTCTGTCGGCTCTGGTCAAGGAGAGAATGATCGCTTTTCCCTGCAGCGGTGAGATTAATCGCAAGGTTGTTGATCCCCAGGCGGTTATTGAGCGGGTTGAGGCGGCGTATACCGCTGAAGCTAATGAGGTGGATCGTACAGATGGTCTAAGTATGAACTTCGACGACTGGCGTTTTAACCTGAGGATGTCGAATACCGAGCCGGTCATTCGCCTGAATGTAGAAACAAAAAATAATGAATCATTGATGCGCCAGCGTACAGAGGAATTATTAGCTCTGGTCGAGGCTTAGTTTTTTATACTCGATAGTATTCTTTATACCAGTTGACGAACATTTCAATGCCCTTTTCAATCGATGTGCCAGGTTTATAATCGACATCCTTGATTAGGGAAGTGACATCGGCATAGGTGTCAGGCACGTCGCCAGGCTGTATTGGCAGTAGATTTTTCTCTGCTTTTTTACCCAGACAATTCTCCAGTGTTTCAATAAAGTGTAATAACTCAACCGGGTTGTTGCTACCGATATTGTACAATTTATAGGGTGATGCTGAGCTTGATGGGTCCGGGTTCATGCCGTCCCAGTGAGCATTGCCTTGTGCGGTATGGTCTAAGGTGCGTATCACGCCCTCAACAATATCATCAATATAGGTAAAGTCCCTGCGGTGGTTGCCATAGTTAAAAATGTCGATGGGCTCACCGGCGAGTATTTTTTTTGTGAAGATAAAAGGCGCCATGTCGGGTCGCCCCCAAGGGCCGTACACGGTAAAAAAACGCAGTCCGGTGGTTGGGATGTTGAACAGGTGGCTGTAAGTATGAGCCATTAACTCATTGGTTTTTTTACTGGTGGCATAGAGGCTAACGGGGTGATCAACATTGTTGTGGACGGAAAATGGCATATTGGTGTTGGCGCCGTAGACTGAGCTGCTGGAGGCATAAACCAGATGCTCAACAGGATAGCTCCTGCAGCATTCCAGTATGTTCATGAAGCCGGTGATATTAGAATCGATGTAGGCTTGGGGGTTTTCCAGCGAGTAGCGAACGCCTGCCTGGGCGGCGAGATTCACCACATGGCTTGGTCCGTGTTCAGAAAATATTTTTTCCACTCCCTGGCGGTCTTGCAGGTCCATATTGAAATTAATGAAATTGTCGTGCTGGGTCAGCTTGCGGATGCGATCTTTTTTGAGTTGAACATCATAGTAGTCGTTAAAATTATCCAGGCCAAAAACAGTGTCGCCCCGTTGAAGGAGTTTGCTGGCAAGTGCTGCGCCGATAAATCCTGCGGTGCCGGTAACCAGTATATTCATGAGTAGCGCTCTTCAAAAAATTTAATTGTTATGGCCCAGGGTTAAATTAAAGCCTGCCATCCACGTCTTGCTGGGGCAGTATGTATTTAATGTCAAAGATAATACCGCCATCTCGAGTTAAGCTGCGAATATAGCTTGCCGACATAGCCTTAAATTCACTGTGTGCAACGGCGACAATAATGGCGTCATAGGAGGCGGGTGTTAGCTGGTCGATCAAGTCGATGCCGCATAGCTTCTTTGCCTCATCTCGGGAAACCCAGGGGTCGTAGACATCGACAATGGCGTTCGAGCTTACCAGTTCATCAATGATGTCGAGTACCCGGGTATTGCGTAAATCCGGGCAATCCTCCTTGAAAGCCAGGCCTAGCACCAGAATCCGTGAGTCAACGATATGCAGACGACTCTGGGTCATTAAGTGCATAACGCGTGCGGCAACATTGGTGCCCATGTTGTCATTAATTCGGCGGCTGGCAGAAATAATTTCGGGGTGATAGCCGGCCAGTTCGGCTTTATGGACAAGATAATAGGGGTCGACACCAATGCAGTGCCCGCCCACAAGGCCGGGTTTGAATGGCAGGAAATTCCATTTAGTGCCGGCGGCGGCAAGAACATCTTCGG
Organism: Spongiibacteraceae bacterium; assembly: GCA_030621845.1. Lineage (GTDB taxonomy): Bacteria > Pseudomonadota > Gammaproteobacteria > Pseudomonadales > Dasaniaceae > JAUXHA01. The sequence goes on along the minus strand of JAUXHA010000031.1, from coordinate 515 downwards.
TACTGATGTCCAGTCGATCAAAGATTGTCGCCAACTCATTAATCAAGGCGATATTAACATCTCGCTGGGTGTTCTCAATGACCTTGGATGCCTCGGCTACTTTAATACTGCTGGCCCGGTGAGTGCCGACTGTGACGATTTTTTTATACAGCGCATCGACGGCCAGAGATATTTCTTCGGTGGAGCCTGAAGTGACCTTGACGATATTGGTGACCCGGTGTTCCTTGTCGCCGGGATTGATACGCTCGGGGCTGTAACCGGCAAAAAAGTCCTGATTGAATACCAGCCCTGATTGTTGTTCGACAACAGGCAGGCAGACTTCTTCTGTGCAGCCGGGGTAAACGGTGGATTCATAGATAACAATATCACCCTGTTTAAGAGTTTTACCGATGGTTTCGCTGGCTTTGAGCAACGGTGTCAGATCCGGCTGATTGTGCTCATTGATTGGGGTCGGGACTGTGACAATATAGATTTGGACAGCGCTCAGCGCCTGGATGTCGGTAGTGTATTTAAGC
>JAUXHA010000004.1 GCA_030621845.1 Spongiibacteraceae bacterium | reverse complement strand
GCTAGTTTCAAGCTGTTCTGTGTCAGCAGTAACTGGCTCAATGGCGCCGATACTGCGTTGGCCAATACACTATCGGTGGCCAGTAGTTGTTCGATGTTCACTTCAATGGCTTTGGTTTCGTCGCTTTCCTGCTGGTGGGGGGATAAGCGCTGGCCTGAAAAATATAGATCAAACACGGCGTCGAAATGATCTTTTTCTGCCACTGTCTTCGCCAGCACCAAGGCGAGGGCATGCTTTAATTGCGGGCGGTTGTCATAGCCAAGCAGTGCCAGTGTGCGCATGGCGTCAAGGCTTTCTGCGGTGGAAACATAAACCTGGTGATGGCGCAGCGCCTGGATAAATCCCAGTAATTTGGTTTCCACTTAGAGATTGCGCAACAGGCTGCGCAGTTCTGATTCGACCAGCTCAATATCTTGCTGGTACTTGATCAGCACGTTCAAGGTATTTTCTACCACATCCTGACTGAGCGTGTCGGCGTGTAGTAGTAACAGGGATTGTGCCCAGTCCAGGGTTTCACTGATGGCCGGGGATTTTTTTAAATCGAGCTCGCGCAGTGATTGCACGAAGCTGACCAGTTGTTGATTCAGTTGCTCGCTGATATTCGGGAGGTGGCTTTTTACAATGCGTTGTTCCAGTACGGTGTCAGGGAAGGGGATGTAAAGATGCAGGCAGCGCCGTTTTAAGGCATCACTGATGTCCCGGCTGTTGTTGCTGGTAAGGAATACCAGTGGTTTTTGTTTAGCTTTTATGGTGCCGATTTCCGGTACAGAGACCTGATAGTCAGAGAGAATTTCCAGCAGCATGGATTCAAATTCGTAGTCAGCTTTATCGATTTCATCAATTAGCAGGACGCTGCCATTCGGGTTGCTCATGGCTTTCAGCAGTGGCCGTGGCTCGAGAAAATCTTCCGAGTAAAAAATGTCGCCGAAATCATGTAAGCGCTCTACCGATTGAGCCAGCCCTTTAGCGCCCTTGAGGATGTCGCCAAGTTGTTCTTTCAAGACTTGTGTGTAGAGTAATTGTTTACCGTATTTCCACTCGTATAGTGCCTTGGCTTCATCGAGCCCTTCATAGCATTGCAGGCGAATTAATTCGAGTTGCAGGTAGTTGGCCGCGGTTTTCGCCAGTTCGGTTTTGCCGACCCCGGGAGGACCTTCCACTAAAATTGGTTTACCCAATTGAGCGGCAAGGTAGATGGCGGTGGCAATGCGGTCGCTGGTGATAAAACCCAGTGCGTCAAAGCCTGACTGAATAATTTCAATCGAGGACAATAGGGGATTGTTGGCAGTCACGATAAGTCCTGTTGAATAACTGTGGTGGAGTGTATCACAGCCATTCAGGGCTTGATGAAGCGCTGGATTTTATCGATAAGCGCGGGGAAGTCCTGTTGCATTTGTTCAAGTTTGGCCAGCTGCATATCATCGAAATCGAAGCCGGGAGTGACCGCTTCAGAGAGCAGGCCAAATTCACCCTGTTCAAGCTGGCTTGCCTTCCAGTAACCGCCGGGGACGATGAGTTGCAGTTGCTGATCTTCGCCGGGGCCAAGTTGTGTGCTGCTGAGTTGACCCTCATGGTCGATAAGCCAGTAGCGCAATGCTTCGCCGGCATGCAGTAATGAATGATGTCGGATTGATTGCGGTGAAAATAACCGATGGGGCTGTCGTCTGTCAGCAGGTAGTAAATAGATGACATCAGCGAACGTTGTGGTTCACCGCTGTTGTGTTGGCTGTTATAGGTGCGCCGGTAGTAACCGCCTTCGACATGGGGCTGCAGTTGTAGTTTTCGGATCAGTGCGAGTTTATCCATGCTGTACAGCCAGTGCTTTATCCGCCAGTCATGTTCATAAAGCGAACAATGTCGGGTTGTTGTTCCAGATCAAAATGATGTTGTTCCGGCTTTAAATCCATGGCCTGGATAATGGCTTCTTCGAGCGGTTTTATTTGCCCTGGCTTGGCCCTGAGTATCGCGCGTAAATCGATGGAGTGCTCGTTGCCCAGGCAAAGCAATAATCTACCCTCGGCGGTCACCCTGACGCGATTACAAAGAGGACAAAAATTATGACTGTGGGGGGAAATAAAGCCAATGCGCGATACGCTGTCTTCCATGCGATAGTAATGCGAGGGGCCGCCGGTATTTTCAGTGGTGTCGATGAGCGGGTAATGTTGCTCAATAAGGGTTTTTATTTCATCGTTGGAGCAAAAACTCAGGGCGCGGTTATGCTCGATAATGTTGCCCAGCGGCATCTCCTCAATAAAGGCGATATCAATGTTTTTGTGCCGAATAAATTTCACCAGATCAAGAATTTCATGCTCATTACGGCCGTTGAGGATTACCGCATTAATTTTTATTTTTTCAAAACCGGCAGCGATGGCGCAGTCAATTCCGCGCAGTACCCGGGAGAGGTCGCCGCTGCGGGTGATTTCCCTGAATTTAACCGGGTCGAGACTGTCGAGGCTGATGTTAATTCGTTTTACACCGTAGCGGTGAAGCTGCCCTGCATACTTTTCCAGTTGGGAGCCGTTAGTGGTGAGCACCAGTTCATCCAGCCCTTCAAGCTGACCGAGATTTTTTACCAGTGACATGACATTTCTTCGAACCAGCGGCTCACCGCCGGTGAGACGAATTTTGTTAACACCCAGGTTAACAAAGGCTTTGCCAAGCAGACTGATTTCCTCGAGCGTGAGCACTTCCGATCTGGGCACAAAAGTCATCTCTTCGGCCATGCAGTAAACACAGCGAAAATCGCAACGGTCAGTGACTGACAGTCGGACGTAATTGACCTGACGATTAAACTTGTCGACAAGCAGGGGGCGGTTGGCTCTATCCATAAGCCGTTAGTTTACTCTTGATGGCGGTTAAGCTCCACAACAACAGGCTGTATACCCCTGCTATATCATGGCAAGATAGCGCTGAAATGGATGGGAGAGACCGGAATGCAATTAATACAATGCTGGCTTTTGCTGGCACTGTTTTTTTCTTTGAATGCCCTGGCCGCCAATGAGTGTGAGCCGGTGGCGAATATTACGCCCTTTTGTGGAATACAGGCTCCCGAGGATTTGGAGCTGAGCCCCGATGGCGGTCATCTGCTGTTGAGTCAATTTGGCGGCTTGCCGGTGCTGAGAACAGGCGGTGTGGCGCTGTTTGATCTCAAGACGGGGCAGACTGAATTGCTGTATCCGCAAGCAGGCGCTGAAGGTGTCGCTGACTGGGGCAGTGATAATTGCCCGGGTAGCCCGGGAGCCAGTTTGTCCCCCCATGGTATTCACCTGTCGCGTCGCAGCGATGGCCAGTGGCAGTTGTTAGTGGTCAATCATGGCGGTCGTGAGTCGATAGAATATTTTTCCCTGCAGGACGGTGCCGTTAAGCCTTCATTGCAGTGGCGGGGTTGTGTGTTGATGCCGCCCGCCGCGTATTTGAATGATGTGGTGGGTTTGCCCGAAGGGGGTTTCCTGGCCACCAATATGATGAATAAAGATGATCCGGAATCGATGAAAAAGGCGCTCAGTGGTGAGCTGTCGGGGCACTTGTGGCAGTGGCAGCCGGGGCAACCGGTCACCGTGATGGCTGGTAGTGAAAGCGCTTTCCCCAATGGTATCCAGATTTCAGCCGATGGCCGCTATCTTTTTGTCAATTTGTATATTCGTGGTGAGGTTTGGAAAATTGACCGTGATAGCGGCAAGTGGCTGACCAGCGCAAAAGTCGCCGCGCCGGATAATAGCCTGTGGGCAGATGATGGTCGCCTACTGGTGGCGTCTCATCGCGGTGAAATCGATTTTGAATTAGCTGTTTGCAGTCAGGGTGCCGCAGGTTTTTGCCCGCTTGCTTTCAGTATCGTCGCTGTTGATCCGGTGACGATGGACACCGAAGTGATTTTTTCTCACGATGGATCGGCGCCGATGGGCGCAGTAACAGTGGCGTTGAAAATCACCGATAAGCTCTACCTCGGTTCCTTCGCCGGAGATAGACTTTATCGGGTCCAGCTCCCGGAGGGCCACTGAGCGATGCTGCAACTGAAACAATGGATGTTAATAGCGGGTCCGGTGGCGGCGGTGATCGTCTATACGCTGGCGGATCGCGCGGGCCTGGAAGGAACGGCCGCTATCACCGCGGGTGTCGCCTTGTGGTGTGTGCTGTGGTGGGTATTTGAACCTATTCCCATCCCCGCTACCTCGCTCATTCCCTTTGCCCTGTTTCAGATTACCGGGGTGCTGGATAAAAACCAGGTTGCCCAGGCCTATGGCAGTCCGCTGATTTTGTTAATGCTGGGTGGCTTTATGCTCTCCAAGGCGATGGAGCGCAGCGGCGCCCATCGGCGTATCGCCCTGTATATGATTCGCCTGTTTGGGGGTCATAGCAGTAGACAGCTGGTGCTGGGGTTTATGGCCGCCAGTGCGCTGTTGAGTATGTGGATTTCCAATACCGCGACCACCTTAATGTTATTGCCGGTCGCCCTTGCCATTCTCGATTCTGCCGAAGATAAAGCGCTGGCCGTACCATTGATGCTGGGGGTTGCCTACGCCGCCAGTATTGGGGGTATTGGTACGCCGGTGGGGACGCCGCCGAATGTGGTGTTTATGCAGGTCTATGAAGAGACCGTGGGCAAAGAGGTGAGTTTTTTACAATGGATGGGTTGGGGCGTACCGGTAGTGGTGGCGATGGTCCCTCTGGCGGGTTTGTGGATAACCCGCTCGCTGAGTTACCGCGGCGGTTTTCAGTTGCCGGAGGTCGGGCAGTGGCGATCTGAGGAAAAACGTGTGTTGTTGATCTTCGCACTTACCGCCCTGGCCTGGGTAACACGGCAGGAGCCTTTCGGTGGCTGGAGTGAATGGTTTAACCTGCCCGCTGCCAATGATGCCTCCGTGGCGCTGGTTGCCGCTATTTTATTGTTTGTACTGCCCAATGGACACAATGAGCGGCTGATGGACTGGAATACCGCTGCCACTATTCCCTGGGGCATTTTACTGTTGTTTGGCGGAGGTATTTGCCTGGCCAAGGCCTTCGTCAGTTCCGGTTTGAGTACGGTGATGGGTGACTGGATGCTGGTGCTGGCGCATTGGCCGGTATTCTGGATGATGCTGGTATTGTGCCTGTGCGTGACCTTCATGACCGAGACCACCAGTAATATGGCCAGTACCGTATTGCTGCTGCCGGTATTGGCGGCGGCGGCCATGGCGGTGGGTATTGATCCTCGCCTATTAATGGTGCCCGCTGCCATTAGCGCCAGTTGTGCCTTCATGTTGCCGGTGGCAACGGCGCCCAATAGTATAGTCTTTGGTAGCGGTCACATCACTGCCCGGCAGATGGCGAGGGAAGGATTTGCCCTGAACCTGATGGGTGCCCTGGTGATTAGTACGCTCTGCTATCTGTTATTATGATCACTATATGGTAACCCGCTTGTCATTTTTTGTTATTGCTTTATTCCGGCGTAGCGGTGAAGATTTTCTTCCTTGATCAAGAGTGGGGTTATGTTGGAGCAGCAAGAACTGGAAAGGCGTTTGCAGCGGTGTATTGGTGTGGTGGTGGGGCCAGTGAAAAGCTGGGATCCGGTTAACCAGCCGATGATACGCCATTGGTGTGATGCCATGGGCGACCGCAATCCGCTTTATACCAATACTGACTTTGCGGCAACGACCAGGCATGCTGGTACCGTTGCGCCGGCGACGATGATCCAGGCCTGGACCATGACGGGTTATACCGGTAGCGCGGCGCCGGGATCACAGGGCCTGCCCGAGGGCTGTGACAGTCATTATGCGTTGCTTACTGAAGGCGGCTTTGAATCAGTGGTCGCGGTGAACTGCGACCAGGTTTATTTACAGGCAGTAAAACCCGGTGACGAGCTCTATCAAACAAGCATGCTGGAAGCCGTTTCCGAGAGAAAGCAAACCGCGCTGGGTGAGGGTTACTTCACCACTGAGTTGTACAACTTTTTTAATCAACTCGATGAAAAAGTGACCGAGATGCGTTTTCGCCTGTTGCGTTTTAATCCGCCGTCAACGTCGGGGGAGGCATAGAGTGAATCGGGTCTTGTTTAGTGAAGTGCAAGAGGGGCTGGAACTTCCCGGCATAGAAATTGATGTCAGTACCGGCTTGATTATTGCCACGGCGATAGCGTCACGGGATTACCAGAATGTACATCATGACCGCGACCAGGCTATCGCGCTGGGGTCAAAAGATATTTTTATGAATATCCTGACTACCAATGGTCTGGTGGGGCGACTGGTGACAGACTGGACCGGCCCGGGGGGTGAGTTAAAGCGGGTGAATATTCGTCTGGGCGTGCCCAATTATGCCGGCGATAAAATGTTATTGAGTGGAACGGTTAAATCGAAGCGCATCGAGAGGGGAGAAAACCTTATTGATGTTGATGTTATAGGTCGCAACAGTATGGGCAATCATGTTACCGGTACAGTTGTAGTTGCATTACCGAACTAAAGGTTAAAATTATGAGTGATATTTCCAATCCATTTGATTCCCCGGATATTAAAGACCCACTGGATGATGAATGGGCCGCCAAGCGAAAAGTATCAGATGCCACTCGGCGGCTGATTGAAAACCTGGTTACCTGCACCACCACCGCCGCAGAGCTGGAAGCGATTGCCGTTGCTATCAACGCGCAGGCCGATGTATTGGAAAAGGCGAAGCACCTCTATGGTCGCTCGGCTTTTGAAGATGCTGAAGATGGTAAATACGGCACCCGTGGCAGCCTTGGTTACGAGTTGAATCCGCTGGACGGTAAAAGTAATCCTATTGCAGCGCCGATTATTGTCTGGGTGGAGGGCGACAGAGCCTATGGCCGGGCCAATATGGGTTGGCAGTATGAGGGGCCACCGAATTCTGTGCACGGTGGTTTTGTGGCGGCGCTGTTTGACCAGTTTCTGGGCATTGCGCAAAAGATCACCGGGCAGCCCGGTTTTACCGGCACCCTGACGATTAAATACCTCAAGCCGACGCCGCTGGACACCGAGCTCCGTTTTGAGGGCTGGGTTGATCGCATTGAGGGGCGCAAGAACTTTCTGCAGGGTGAGTTATGGGCGGGTGATGTGTTGACCGCTACGGCTGAGGGAATCTTTATTAGTTTGACGCCGGAACTGTATAAGAAAGTGCTGGCAATGAAAAAGAAGTAAGCGTGTGAGGAGGCGGTGGACCATGCTGCAGAAGCGCTGGGTATCATCAAATACCAGGCTTTGTGGTGACGGTTTGATCCGCAGTCCCTGTGACGAATTTTCGATGTACTTGCAAGGCTTAAAATTATATAACTTGACCGGTAAATTCAAGCGACTTGTTAAAGCTCTTTTTACGGAGGCAGTCTCAAGGATATGGTTGTCAAACAGTAAAAAAGTAAAGGAAATCACATGTTTAAATCATTGATTGCTACGCTCAAGCAGTCCCTGCCACTGGTGGCAGTCGCTGGCTTGATCCTGTCGGGGCAGGTCTATGCCAAGGATATTGTGCACGATGCGGAATACTATATCCTGGAAAAGCAAAATGCCGAACGCTGGGCCATCGAGGACAAGTCGCTAGACCAGAAGCTGGCGGAATTTAAAGAAAAAAATGGCGGTAAGCCGCCTAATATTTTCTACATCCTGATTGATGACATCGGCTTTGGTGACCTGGGTAGTAAAACCCTCAACGTGATCCGCGGTTATGAAACGCCTAGCATCAACCAATTTGCCCGCGACGGTATGCGGCTGGCTCGCATGTACACCGAGCCCTCTTGCACCCCAACCCGGGTAGCTTTCATGACGGGTCGTCAGCCTCATCGCAATGGCATGGGTAACACGGCCGTTGATATTTCCGGCTTTGGCCTCGCCGGTAAGGAAGTTACCCTGGCTGAGGTTCTCTCTGAGTCCGGCTATAACACGGACCATATCGGAAAATGGCATATGGGTGATATTGAAGAAGCCTGGCCCAATAACCAGGGCTTCGATTTTGCTGCCTTTCCGATCCATCAGCAGGGCCAGCTAACCATTTACCACGACGATGCCGCGGATGAGGAAGTCAGCATTGGTATTGGCGATAATAATTATGATGATCGTTATACCATGGACCGCTGGTTTCGTACGGACGCTTCGGCGATGGTCACCGGTGTTGAGGGCTACCGTAACAAGCCGGTGCGCGAGGTCGAAATGAAAGCCGGCGAGCGCTGGAATGAGTCTAAATACCATGCCATGAACCTGCGTTACCAGAAGCAAACCGTGGAGCAGTTGCGCAAGTTGGCCAAGGCCAATAAGCCTTTCTTCCTGCAGTACTGGCCGCTCTATCCCTTGACCGGCCCTCGTACGACTACCGATGAATACACTACGGCCAATGGCGGTATCTATGTTGAGAAGATGAAACTACTCGACCAGTGGATCGGCGAGCTGATGACTGAAATGGAAACACTGGGTGTGGCTGATAACACGTTGGTGGTGATCATGGGCGACAACGGCCACTTCACCAAATACTCACCGCAGTCTGGCTATACGCCGATGATCTTTCGCGGTGGTAAGGGGTACACCTCGGAAGGGGGTGTGCGCGTCGACGCGTTTGTACGCTGGCCCGGCATGATTGAGGGCGATTCGGTCGCTGGTGATATCGTTCATGTTAGCGATCTGTTTACCACCATAGCGCGTTTGGGCGGCGGCACCGATGAAATTCCACGGGACCGCATTATTGATGGTATTGACCAGACCGCATTGATGCTGAATGGAGAGACTCATGGCCGTCGCGATTACGTGTTCCTCTACAACATCAATACGCTGGAGGCCGTAATCAAGGAGCAGTACAAACTGGCCATTCCCGGCGGCAACATGGAGAACGCTATTCTTGCTAATTTTTACGACCTGTTTCGTGATACTCGTGAGGAGTGGCCTGTCTCTACCGAGGTCGGTGCCTGGGGTGGTGCCAAGTTTGTGCGGATGATACAGCGTCACATGGTTCGCAAGCAGAAATACCCCAGTGATGGGCCTGCTACGGGCATGCCGTACAAGGGTATTGATAACCTGCGACCAGAGTCCAAGGCGGCTGTGCAAGAGTTTTTGTTCATGATGAAAACGCCCGGTATGTAAGCCATGAGCGAAGAGAGAAGAAAGCCGTAACACAGTTGCGGCTTTTTTTTGGGGTGCCGTATACTGAGGCCTCGCAGGCCGGGAGGTGGCGTCATGGCCTGCTTTTCTTTTTTGATTCAATCTATTGTCGTAAATCTATTGTGCCAATTACGGGCAGGTCGTGCCCCTTTTTTATACTGTTCATGGGGTTGCAATGAGCTGAATTAATGGTTATTTAGCTTATTGCGGGTTGAGTTCTACCCAGAGTTCTTTGGGGCCGCGAATAACTCCCTGGGTGATTTCAATGGGTTTATCTTTTATCAAGCGAATATTCGGGTAGCGCTCGAATAATACTTTGATGGCAGTTTCCAGCTCGCGGCGCGCCAGATGTGAGCCCAGGCAAAAATGTACGCCGTGACCGAAGGCCATATTTTTGTTGCTGCGATCGGGGTTGAAAAGCCGCGGTTGCTCAAACACTGTCGGGTCGCTATTGGCGGCACTGATACCAAACAAAACCCAGTCGCCTTGTTTGATGGATGCGCCGTGAAGCTCAATATTTTTGCTGCACATTCGTGGTAACAGTGCAGTGGGCGGCTCCCAGCGAAGCCCCTCCTCTACCAGTGCTTCACGGTCGGTATCACTGCCCTTGGCGCGGGTGATCATGTCGGGGTCGCTGAGTAGCGCGGCGAACAAACTTCCCATATTTTTATAGGTGGTGTCAGAGCCGGCCGGAAACAGTAAGCGGCAAAAAGACAGGATTTCTTCGTCGTCGAGTTGATGTCCTTCAAACTCGGCGCTGGCGAGAATTGATAAAATGTCATCGCCAGGGTTTTCGCGGCGCTGGTGAATGATGGGCGTTAGGTATTCGCTGAAATCTGCCCGTGCTTTTAGTGCACCTTCGGGGTCCCACGGGTAGTCGATCAATTTGATTGCCCACTCCAGAAATTTGTCATCCTGGTAGGTGGGCATGCCCAGCATGCGGGTAATGATGGTGTAGGGATAGGGGCGGGTGAATCCCTGAATCAAATCAACGGGATTGTGCTGGTCCAATTCATCGAGTAGCCGCAGCGCCTGGGGTTCCAGTTGTGACTCGAGCAGGCCGCGAACTTGCTTGGGGAAAAAAGGCTTGGAGACCAGGGCGCGATTGACCCGATGTTCGTTTCCCGCCATGGTTTGAATGGTTTTACCCATGGAGGGTTCGGAGTGAATTTTGTAAGCGGTGGCGCACTGAAAGTGTTCTTCGTCTGAAAAAGCCTGTTTTAACGCCTCAAAAGAATTGATTAACCAGGCTGGGCCGCCGTGGTACTGCACTGGCACCACCGGACCGTGGGGGCGTAGCTGGTCAAACACCTCGTGGAGATTAGCCAGTTCGTCGTAGGCGAAGTCAATCTCCGGTAGTAGTGGGCAGATGGAATTCATGGGCGGGCTCCATTTTTATGACTATGCCGGTCATTATTAATGTTTGTCGGCGGCTTTCGCAACTACCAACAGGCGGCGGCTGCGAAAAAGCTATTCCGCTGAAACCTGTGGCGTTGATCATACGCTTGTCGCTGGCCCTATCCATTTCGGCGGGCTGTCGGCGGGGTAGGTATGAGTGTGTTTTGGTGTGAAATGTAAACGTTTGCATTTTATAGTGTAAACGTTTACATTGTGCTCTGAATGAATTGGGCGCAGGTCTATTCAGTGACAAAAATAATTAAAGTGTGGGGAGTAGCATGAGATCGATAACAGTTAAGGGCCTGGCGCTTGCCAGCATAGTGTTGGGTGGAAATAATACGGTTTACGGCCAGGAAGACCGATCCGATTTACAGCTTGAAGAAGTGATGGTGACGGCACGAAAGCGCGAAGAGAGCTTGCAGGATGTGTCCGTGGCGGTGACCGCTGTTTCGGGTTCGGCATTGATTGATGCGCAAATTCGCAATTCGGTAGAGTTGACCAAGTTGGTGCCCTCCCTGACCGTTGCCTCGGGCGGAGGCACTTCCTTTGCCATTCGCGGCATAGGCACCCAGGCCTTTAGCTCCGGCGTTGAGCCGAGCGTTTCAACGATGGTTGACGGTGTGGTTTTGGGGCGCTCGGAACAGTCCTTTATGCAGTTGGTCGATATTGAGCGGGTGGAGGTATTGCGCGGCCCACAGGGTACTCTGTTCGGAAAGAATTCCTCGGCGGGTGTGGTGCATTTTATTACCAAAGACCCCAGTGACTCTCTGGAAGCGGATCTGACCGTGACGGCGATTGAGGAAGATGAATATCGCTTTGGGGCAACCTTCTCGGCACCGATCACCGATACCCTGGGTTTTCGCTTAACTTATGGTGGTATTCGCGATGATGGTTTTATCAAGAATTTTTACGATGGCGATACCTATAACGGCGGGGATAGCGATACTGGCCGTATTAAATTCCGCTGGCAGCCTACTGATGCGCTGGATTTGAAATGGACCAGCGATGTGTCCCGTGAGGATGATGGTAACAGGGTGCGTCCACTGCGGTTGGTTACTGATGCCGCCGTTGCCGCCGAAGTGTTGCCGGTGGTGGCTTCAAAGGAAAACTATAATGTTAACCTTGATGGTAAGATTAAAAAATCTGTAGATGCTTATGGTCATAGTCTGGATCTGAATTGGGGTTTTGGTGATTACACGCTGACTTCTATATCCGCTATGCGTCACTATGAAAATGATGCTCGAACGGATAACGATGGGCGGCCCACCAATCCGGTTGGTTTTGACCAGTGGGGCGGCAATGATATCGACCAGTATAGTCAGGAATTGAGGATTGCTTCACCGGCCGATGGTTTCTTTCACTATGTAGTGGGTTTGTACGCGTTCTACCAGACCAATGACAGAGATTTTACCCGCGAAGTGGTCGGTACTGTCAGCGTGGCTGCGTTCAGTGTGGATACGACAAACCTGGCCGCTTTCGGTGAAACTACCTTTGATTTGACCGAAAGCTTGAGCGCGATAGTCGGTGCCCGTTATACCTACGATAAGCTCGACTACACCTTTAGGCGTACAGGCCCTATTCCTGGTCCTGTGGCACCGTATTCAGATTATGGTGACGATACGGACCTCTCCGGCAAGGTGGCTTTGGAGTGGAACTTTGCTGATTCGGCGATGACCTATGCCAGTATTGCCCAGGGTTACAAGGGGCAGGCCTATAATGTGATTTTTGGCTCGCAGCCGCCGCTGGATTCGGTTGATCCGGAAACCTCGATTACCTATGAAATAGGCTTGAAGTCAACATTGCTGGATCGTCGCCTGATAGTAAATGCCGCGCTGTTCCGTACTGATTATGACGATTTCCAGGGCCAGACGATGATACTCGATGGCGACAACACAGCCTTTTTCCTGACCAATGCTGGTGAAGTGCGTTCACAGGGATTTGAAATTGACGTTACCGCGCTGGCTACCCGCAACTTAATGATCTTCGGTGGCCTGGCCTTGGTGGATGCCACGATAGAGGATTTTAAAGACGGTCCCTGTTCCTTTGGACAGAAATATCGCGGTGAGTGCCCGGACCAGTCCCAGGATCTGTCTGGAAAAGACCTGCCTTTTTCTCCGGATTGGAAGGCAAACCTGAACGTGAATTACAGCATTGAGCTGGGTAGTTTGCCCTTTGAAATGGTGGCCAAGTTGGCCTATCAGGGCCAGGGTGACGTGATAATGGATATCTCCCAGGACAAGTACACCAGGCAGGATGCCTATCATGTGTTTGATTTTGCGTTGACATTGCAAGACCTGGATCAACATTGGGATATTACCGGCTTTGTTAAAAATCTGGCCGATCATCGCTATGCCAGCAGTATTGGTTCTGACCCCGAACAGTTTAACCCGGGGGGTTATAGCCACAGTGTGCCCAAGACATCACAGCGTACTTATGGTATGGAAGTACGCTATCACTGGTTCTAAGCCTTCGAGGCCTTTTTTGGTGGCCCCAGGGTCACCTTTTTTCTTCTGTACACTTGCTGAGTTTGAGGATAGTCATGCATAAGCCGCAAAGAGTCATTGCTTTGGTGATGGGCCTGGTGTTGCTATTACCCTTTTCAGCGGTGCTAGCACAGACTGAGCGCCCCAATATTATATTCATCTTTGCCGATGATCTGGGCTATGGTGACTTAAGTAGCTATGGCTCGACCACCATCCATACACCGAACCTGGACCAATTGGCGGAAAGTGGTATTAAATTCACCGAATTTTATTCTGCTTCCTCTGTGTGTTCACCGGCGCGTGGCGCTTTACTCACCGGTCGCTATCCTGCACGTCTGGGCATCGAGCATGTGTTTATGTACGACAGCCCTGATGGCATGGATCCGAGTGAGATTACCATCGCCGAGCAATTGAAAATTGCCGGTTATAGTACGGGTATGGTGGGTAAATGGCACCTCGGCTCCCAGGATCGTTACATGCCATGGCAGCAGGGCTTTGATGAGTTCTACGGTGTGCCCTTTAGCAACGATATGGGTAATCTGTTCTTCTATGAAAACCGTGAACCGCTATACGAAGAGATTGACCAGCACTACTTGACCCAGCGTTATACCCGCAAGGCGATAGATTTTATTCGCCGCCATCGGGATCAGCATTTCTTTCTCTACCTGGCTCACAGTATGCCCCACGTGCCGATTTATGCCTCCCCTGATTTTGAGGGGACATCGAAAGGCGGTCTCTACGGTGATGTAGTGGAAGAGCTGGATTGGAGTACTGGTGAGATTATCAAGGAACTGGAGGTGCTGGGTCTGCGGGAAAATACGCTGGTGGTTTTTAGCAGTGATAACGGTCCCTGGTTGCTACTGCAGGATAATGGCGGCAGTACCGGCGAGTTGCGTGATGGCAAGGGCACTGCCTTTGAAGGTGGTCAGCGCGTGCCGACTATTGCCAGTTGGCCTGCGGTCATTGCCCCAGGTAGGGTCGAGTCAAAAATGGCAACGATGATGGACTGGTTTCCGACTTTTTCGACACTGGTGGGAGTGACCCTGCCCAGTGATCGGGTAATTGATGGTCGCGATATCAGTGGGGTATTGAAAGGCACGGGTGCTCGCAGTGACCAGCAGTTTTTCTATCAGGGTAGTCGCGGTAGCAATACCGTGGCCCTGCGCGATGGCGATTGGAAATTAAAATTGACGCGCAAGGGCTATCCCCGTTTTTTGGAGGGGATACTGCACGCGGGTTTTTACGCCCACGGCACATTATTGTTTAACCTCGCCGAAGATCCCAATGAAAGTAATAACCTGGCTGAGCAGTACCCCGAGCGGGTGCAGATCATGAGTGAAGCGATTGCCGACTTTGAAGCCTCGCTGGGCCGGGAAAATATTCGCCAGCGTATTATGCGTGGCACCGCCTCGGATCGAAAAGGTTATGAGGTACTGCTAAAACCGCTGTTAATTCTTGGTCTGCCGCTATTGCTTATTTTGGTGGCGATACTTTACGCGTGCTATCGTTTACTGCGTCTCGCTGTGCGTCGCCTGAGAAAGGTTTGAGTCTATGAACAAAATTATTAGCTATTTATGGGCCAATTTTTTCCTGCTTAATGCGGCCGTAGCCGCCAGTGGACAGCCCAACATCCTGGTTTTAATGGCCGAGGATATGAGTGATCGGGTAGGCGCGTTTGGCGATGCCGTTGCCGTGACGCCCCACCTCGACCAATTGGCAAAGGAGGGTGTTCGTTACCCTAACACATTTACCACAGCGGGTGTCTGTGCCCCCAGTCGAGCTGCTCATATCACTGGCATGCACCAGATCTCCTGGGGTGGTCAGCACATGCGGACGTCAACGCGGCCTGCGGGAGCCTATAAGGCCGTGCCTCCCGCTGAGCTTAAAGCTTATCCGGAGTTGTTGCGGGCGGCGGGCTATTACACGTATACCAATCATAAGCTCGATTACCAGTTCAGTGGCCCCATCTACGGCAGCGGCCCCTTTACCATTTGGAGTGATGAAGGCGGTGATACTCACTGGCGTAATCGTCAACCAGGCCAATCCTTTTACGGTCTGGTGAATTTTGATGTAACCCACGAGAGCGGAGTATTTCTTCCACTGGGACACTGGCCCAATAGCGCGATGCATTTTGCTATGCAGGTGATAAGGAGTTGGGGGAGGAACTTGCCCGAGGTTAGCAGTGAGGTTGATCCTGCCAGCATAATCGTGCCGCCCTATTACCCGGATACGCCAACGGTACGTAGCGATATGGCCAGGCACTATAATAATATTGCCGCTATGGATAGACAGGTCGCGGAACTGCTGGCGCAATTGGAAGCAGACGGACTCGCTGAAAACACTATTGTGATCTGGACTACCGATCACGGCGATGGATTGCCCAGAGCCAAGCGCGAACTCTATGACGCCGGAATAAAAGTGCCAATGATCATCCGCTGGCCAGAGGCTTATCGACCCGATGGGGTCGTGCCGGGTTCTCTGGATGAACGCCTGATCAGCTTTGTTGACCTGGCGCCCACGGTGTTGGCTTTAGCGGGTGTTCCGGCGCCGGCCTATTTACAGGGCAGGGATTTTAGCAACCCTGACTTAGAAGCTCGTGAGTATATCTTCGCCTCACGGGATCGTATCGATGCCATTGAGGATCGCCAGCGGGCAGTGCGCGATCACCGCTATAAATATATTCGCAGCTGGTACCCGCAGCAGGAGGGGGGGCACCCGCTGAGCTATCGTGACAATATGGAAATGATGCGTGAGTTATGGGTACTTAAGGACGCCGGGCAGCTCAACGAAGTGCAGCTGCTGTGGTTTATGCCACCGGGAAAGGAGCGTCTGTTCGATACCTGGAGTGATCCCTATGAGCTCAATGATCTGTCAGCTGATCCGGCAATGGCATCGGTGTTGGCGCGCTTGCGTGGTGCGCTGGGGAGTTGGCAGCAGCGGGTTGAGGATTGGAGTGATGAGCCGGAAGTGGTAATGGTAGAGCGTTTCAATCCCGGGGGTGAACAGCCGCAAACTCCCGCGCCGATCATCAGTGTTCGCGAAGGTCGGGTATGGATGGAGAATCGCGAAGCCCATGCTTCCATCGGTTATCGTATTGATGGGGGTGACTGGCAAGTTTATACCCGCCCTGTGGTCCTGAAGCCAGGGCAGGGCATAGAAGCCAAGGCAGTGCGTTACGGCTGGGAGGAAAGCGAGGTGGTGAAGCCGTGACATCAATTAAGGATGTAGCGCGACTGGCCGGTGTGTCCACCGCCACCGTATCGCGTACCCTGTCGAAGCCGGATAAGGTCGCCGAGACTACGCGTAATAAAGTGATGCAGGCGGTGGAGCAGAGTGGTTATGTGGCCAATACGCTGGCGCGGAATTTCCGCCGCCGTCGCACTAATACCGTGGTGGTGCTGGTACCGGATATTACCAACAGTTTTTTTTCCAATATCATTCAGAGTATTGAGTCCGTGGCCCATGATAATGGTTACCGCATTTTATTGGTGGACATGCAAAACAAACCCGAGCGTGCCCTGGAGTACGGTGAACTGGTTGCACAGCGCCAGGCCGATGGCATAATTTCATTGGGGAAAACCATTCCGTTTAAGTACCGGGCGGGCCGCAAGAGCATTGATCCCAAGTGGCCACCTTTTGTTATGGTTTGTGAATACGACGGGATGATCCCGGTGCCAACAGTGTGTATCGACAATCTTAACGCCGCTCGCGAAGCAGTTGATTATTTAATAGCGTTGGGACACCGGCGTATTGCCTATATTAATGGGCCTGAGAATTCGCCCCTGTGCCTTGACCGTATTAAGGGTTATCGACAGGCAATGAAGGCTGTCGGGGTTAGTAATACCCGTTCACTGGTGTTTAACGGTGACTTTAGTCTCGATGCGGGGCGCGAGGCGATGACGGCAATACTCAATAGCGAAGACCCTTTACCTACAGCGGTGTTTTGCGCCAATGACGCCATGGCGATTGGTGCCCTGCAGTGCATCAAGGCCAGGGGTTTGTCAGTGCCGGGTGATATTTCCTTGATGGGTTTTGATGATATTAAGTTCTCTGCCTATTGTGATCCACCCCTGACTACGGTGCGACAACCCCGCAATCGTATTGGGGAAGTGGCGATGCAGCGGATGCTGGATTTATTGCATGAGCGCCATGTTCCTAATGCCAGGGAAATGCTACCCCATGAATTAGTGCTACGACAGTCGACGGCGGCACTGGTCGCCGGAGAATAAGGAAATGACAATGGATACACTCAAGGGAAATAAACCCCGGGCGGAAAAACTCAGGATGGGAATGGTTGGTGGTGGTGAGGGCGCTTTTATTGGTGCAGTTCATCGTATGGCTGCGGCACTGGACGGTGAAATTGAACTGGTTTGTGGTGCTTTCAGCAGCGATCCCAAACGCTCCCTGCGCTCAGGACGCGCATTGATGCTCAATGAGCAACGTATTTACCCCGATTATCTGACGATGATGACCAGGGAGGCGGCGCTACCGGCGAGCCAGCGGATGCAGTTTGTGGTGATTGTGACGCCCAATGACTATCACTTTCCTATTGCCCGCGCTGCCATCGAGGCAGGCTTCCATATCTTGTCCGATAAACCGGCGACCCTGAACCTCGATGAAGTGCTGCAACTTCGCACATTGCTGGAAGGTTCTGGCTTGTGCTATGGATTGACTTATACCTATACCGGTTATCCCCTGGTGAAGGAAGCTCGCCAGCGTATCCAGGCCGGGGAATTGGGTGAAATCCGCAAGGTGCTGGTGGAATATACCCAGGGCTGGCTGGCAGATCGCCAGCAGGACGAGTCTAACAAGCAAGCTCAGTGGCGACTGGATCCAAAAACCGCCGGGGTCAGTGGTTGTATCGGGGATATCGGTGTCCATGCCGCTAACCTTGCCGAATACATTAGTGGTTTACAGATTGATGAACTTTGCGCTGACTTATCTTCATTGGTGCCTGGCAGGTCGCTGGATGATGACGGCTCCATTTTATTACGTTTCAATAATCAGGCCAGGGGCGTACTTACCGCCAGCCAGGTTTGCAGCGGCGAAGAAAATGCTCTAACGATTAAAGTCTATGGCGAAAAGGGCGGGCTGGAATGGTGTCAGCAGGAACCCAACACGCTGTGCTTGAAGTGGCCTGATCGTCCCACCGAAGTACTGCGCACCGGTGGCACTTACCTGGGCGAGATGGCGGCGGCCAATACCCGTATCCCGATGGGGCATCCGGAAGGTTACCTGGAAGCCTTCGCTAATATTTATCGGGCTTTTGCCGGGACTATTCGCAACCCCGAAGCGTCAAGCGATTGCCCGGGAATAGATGAGGCTGTGCGTGGCATGACCTTTATTGAATTGGCGGTTAGCGCCAGTGCCAGTGATCAGAAATGGCATCGCTTTGCCGAACACTGAGAAAGAGTTTTATCTTGAAAAAAATGGATTAAAAATGAAAGCATCAAAAATGAAAGGGCCGGGGATATTCCTGGCCCAGTTTGCCAGCGATCAGGCGCCATTTAATTCTCTACCTGCTATCGCACAGTGGGCTGGTGACCTGGGCTACAAAGGCGTGCAGCTGCCGAGCTGGGAGTCCGCTTTAATTGACCTGGAAAAAGCCGCCGAGAGTAAGAGCTACTGTGATGAATTAACAGGGCAGTGCGCCGAATACGGTGTGGAAATTAGTGAGTTGTCCACCCATCTTCAGGGCCAGTTAGTGGCGGTACATCCCGCCTATGACGAGCAGTTCGATACCTTTGCTCCCGCTGCCTTGAGGGGCAAGCCCAGGGCGCGCCAGGAATGGGCAGTGCAGCAATTACTGCTGGCAGCCAAAGCCAGCCAGAATATGGGGCTCGATGCCCATGCGACTTTTTCCGGTGCCTTGCTCTGGCACACTATGTACCCCTGGCCCCAGCGCCCGGAGGGGTTGGTGGAAGCCGGTTTTGCCGAGCTGGCCGATCGCTGGTTACCGATTCTCAATGCCTATGATGAAGCAGGTGTAGATCTCTGTTACGAAATTCATCCCGGTGAGGACCTGCATGACGGCGTCAGCTTCGAACGTTTTCTGGAGGCCACTGGCAATCATCCACGCTGTCATATTCTCTACGACCCCAGTCACTTTTTATTACAGCAGCTGGATTATGTGCAGTTCATCGATTTCTATCATGAGCGCATCAAGATGTTTCACGTTAAGGATGCGGAGTTCAGGCCTAATGGTAAGTCCGGCGTCTACGGAGGCTATCAGGACTGGGTAGATCGGCCTGGCCGTTTCCGCTCACTGGGTGACGGTCAGGTCGATTTCAGTGCCATCTTCAGCCAGTTTGCCAAATACGCTTATGCAGGTTGGGTGGTACTGGAGTGGGAGTGCTGTTTAAAGCATCCGGAAGATGGCGCCGCCGAGGGCGCGGCGTTTATTGAGCAGCACATTATTCGCACCACTGACAGAGCCTTTGATGACTTTGCTGGCACCGGGGTGGATGAGGCAAGTAATCGCCGTATCCTCGGTTTGGAATAAAGAGAGGTCGCTATGAACACAGCAGGACTGGATCGCAAACGTTTGTACTATGTCGGTAATTTGTCGATTTTTATGATTGGTCTGGGTTTTGCAGTGCGTGCCACTATCGCGCCGGATTTACAGACTGATATTTACAATGAGATCGACCTGGCCAATTCCGCCGCTATGGTGGGTGAAGCGCTGGGAATAACCTTTACCGGTTTTGCCCTGACGCTGTTGTTCGGCAGTGTTCTGGTGGACCTGGTCGGGATGAAGAAAATTTTATTATTTTCAGCCTGTGCTTATATTGCTGGTTCTCTCGGCTTGCTGGCGGCATCCCTGATACCGGTAAGTGTTCTCGTGGAGCGGGTTGTACTATTGAGTTTGCTGTTAACCGGTCTGGGTTGGGGTGCCGTGGAAGCGGCCTCCAACCCGATGATTGCCGCACTGTACCCGGAACAAAAAACCCATCGCCTGAATGTCCTGCATGCCTGGTGGCCCGCGGGTATTGTGGTTGGTGGTTTGATTGGTGTGGCGATTACCTCGCTGGGGCTGGCCTGGCAGTTGAATGTACTGGTGTTATTGATCCCCGCCCTGATCATGGCTTGGCTGGTGGCGACTTCGGTGTTTCCCGTCACCGAGCGGGTCGCCTCCGGCGTTAGTTATGGCGAGATGTTTGCTGAATTGTTAAAGCGTCCGATGTTTTGGGTGTTCTGGCTGTGTATGTATTTAACCGCTGCGGCGGAATTGGCACCCGGCCAGTGGGTCAATATCTCCTTGTCAAATATGGTGGGCATGCAGGGTATTTTATTGCTGGTTTATGTCAGTGCGCTGATGTTTGTGATGCGTCACTTTGCCGGTCCGATTGCCGAGAAACTGTCACCGGTGGGTTTAATGTTTTTCAGTTGTGTGGCTGCTGCCCTTGGTCTCTACGGTTTAAGTATTGCCAGTTCGCCAGCGAGTGCCTTTGCTACGGCGACGGTATGGGGTATTGGTGTTTGTTATATGTGGCCGACCATGTTGGCCATTGTCGCCGAGCGCTTTCCACGAGGCGGCGCATTGGCGATGGGTTTAATGGGATTTGCTGGCGGCATGTCGATTCAGTTTGTGTTGCCGAAAATGGGCGCTATTTTTGATGCGGCCAAGGTTGAAGCGGCCGGCGGTGTTGAGCAGTTGGCCGCGCTCCCGCCTGAGGCGATGACAAGCGTGCTGCGTTACGCTTCGATAGAGTCTTTCCAGTCGGTGGCTATGGCACCGTTAATATTATTGCCGGTGTTTGGCCTGATCTGGCTAGTCGATCGATCGCGCAAGTCATCCCCGATTACTGACGGGGCTTGATGATGCATCTTGTAGCCGACATTGGTGGCACCCATGCCCGTTTCGCCCAGGTGGACATCGACAGCGGTGAGCTGGAAGCTATTGGGGTATTTCACTGTTCGGATTTCGCCACGGTTGAGCAGGCCTTTAAGGCCTACATTGAGGCGGAGGCGCTGAGCCAGGTGCAGGGTGTGTGTGCGGCGGTGGCAGGACCGGTTGAATCGGACTGGATTGATTTGCCTAATAACCACTGGCAGTTCAGTTGCTCTTCCTTGCAACAAAGCCTGGGAATTCCCTTGCAGATCATCAATGACTTTAGCGCCCAGGTACTGGCGCTGGATGCCTTCAAGGAAGAGGACTTTCACTGGATTGGCTCTCCGCGACCCGAGGGGAAAAAGGTCAAGGCGGTGCTGGGTCCTGGTACTGGTCTGGGTGTATCGGCGTTGATGCCCGGGGGCCAACCGCTGCCTTCCGAAGCGGGGCATTTAGCTTTCGCGCCGATTGATGAACGGGAAGTAGCTTTGCTGGAGGTATTGTGGCGACGCTTTGACAGGGTTTCTGTTGAGCGGCTGTTATCCGGTATGGGCTTGTCCAATTTGTACTGGGCTAATAGCTGTCTCGAGGGCGAGCCAGGTGAAATGTCGCCGGAACAAGTGACGGCAGGGGCGCTGGCTGGCGACAGCTGCTGCTGTCAGGCGATGTTTGATTTCTTTTCAATTCTTGCCTCGGTGGCCGGTGAAGTCGCTCTGATGATGGGGGCAGAAGGTGGCGTCTATCTCTCGGGGGGAATGCTCGAGCATATTAAAAAATTCCTTAGTGAAGAAAACTTTTTTGTGAAATTTCTCGACGAGGAAAACTTTCGGCGGCGTTTCGAATTGAAGGGACGCTTCTCCGCCTACTGCGAAAAAATCCCACTGGCGATTGTGCAGGCGCCTTACCCGGGATTGAGCGGTTGTGTACAGGCTTTAAAAAATAATGCATAGGCTTATTAAACGAGGTTGCGCAGGAGAGAGAACGATGAAGACTATTTTGCTGGCAACTATGCTATCGCTGTTAAGCAGTATGACGTTTGGGAAACTCACTGAGCGACCCAATGTGCTGTTTATTCTCACTGATGACCAGCGTGGGGATGCAGTGGGTTATCACCAGCAATCTTTCCTCGGAATAGAAACGCCGAACATTGATCGTTTGGCCGAAGAAGGTGTGCGCTTCAATAATATGTTTGTGACCTCGTCGCTATGTTCACCGAGTCGGGCCTCATTTCTTTCCGGAACCTATGCCCATACCCATGGTGTGCGCGATAATTTCACCGATTACCCGAGGGCATTAGAAAGTTTTCCCATGGCTTTGCAGAGGGCGGGTTACCAGACGGCTTATATCGGCAAATGGCATATGGGTGAGGCCGATGACTCACGGCGCCCGGGTTACGATTACTGGGTGAGTCATAAGGGGCAGGGTAAGTACTATGACACTACATTTAATGTCGATGGCGAGCGTAAAACTATCGCCGGTTATTACAGCCATGTGGTGACTGATATGGCGATTGACTGGCTGGCGCAGCGTGATCCCAATAAACCCTTTGCTCTGGTGTTAGGACACAAAGCTCCGCATGGGCCGTTTATTCCAGAGCCGAAATACGAACATCTCTATGACAACGTGGCTGTGCCTTATCCCGACAGCGCGTTTCAGTTAGAGGGTAAACCCGATTGGGTGAAAGAGCGTTTGCCAACCTGGCACGGAATCTATGGCCCGCTGTATGGCTTTCGTAAAAATTATCCGGATACCCGTCCCGAAGCAATAAGTGATTTTGAACGCTTTGCCCGCCATTACACAGCTACTATTAATTCAGTGGATGATAGTGTTGGCCGAATTTATACCGAGTTGAAAAAACTTGCTGTGCTTGACAACACTATTATCGTGTTTAGTTCCGATAACGGTTTTTTGATCGGTGAACACGGCATGATCGACAAGCGCACCATGCATGAAGCCAGTGTGCGAGTGCCGATGGTGGTTCGCTACCCCGGTCGTTTCAAGGCGGGTACGGTGGTTGAGCAACAGGTGCTGAGCCTGGACCTGGCACCAAGCTTAATGGAGTTAACCGGAGCCGGTGAATTACCCGGCGCCCAGGGGCTGTCCTGGGTTGGCATCGCCAGCGGCGCTAGCGACCAGTGGCGCGACAGTTGGCTCTATGAATACAACTACGAAAAGGAATTTCCCTATACCCCTAATGTACGTGGTATTCGTACCGGGGATTGGAAATATATGCAGTATCCTCACGGCGATGGTGGGCCATTGCGCCACAAGGAAGAACTTTACAATGTGGTAAACGATCCGCTGGAGCTGACTAATCTGGTGGATGACAAACAGCACGCCGGGCAGTTAAATATCATGCGTGCTAATTTGACGGCGCTACTAATAAACAGCGGGGCCACACCAGACCAAATGCCAATCGACCAGGGTATCAAGGCGGAACTGCCGGAAGAGTCTATTCGTTAAGGGGTTTTACTAAGTGGTTTTGGCGGTAATGTCATGACCGGGAGGAACTAAAGATGAATCGTAGAGAATTAATCAAACGCACTGCCATATTGTTAGGTGGCAGCTTATCAAGTTCATTAACATCCGCGGTACTGGCCGGGGTCAATTCGAGTCGTATTGCTACTCGACAAGTATTCGACAGCAATGGCAAAGGAATAGTGAAAATCGCCGCGGAGTTAATTATTCCTCGTACTGATACCCCCGGGGCAATTGATGCCGGGGTGCCCAATTTTATCGAAATGATGGCAGCGGATTGGTATACCGATACTGAGCGAGCGATTTTTTTGCAAGGCTTGGTGTCGCTGGATCAATATTGCCAGCAACAGTTCGGCAAGGGCTTTGTCGATTGTTCCGGGACGGAACAGACCGCGGCGCTGGAGCAGGCAGAGAAAGACAGCCTGGAATATAAAGGCGAAGCTGCGCAGTTTATGAGCCGGGAAGAAGATGAACAGAAGCCTTTCTTTACCAAGTTAAAAGAATTAACTGTACTGGGTTATTACACCTCGGAAAAAGGTGCCACCGAAGAGTTGAGCTATAACCCGATGCCCATGCAGTATGACGGTGATTTTGACTATTCCGAAATTGGCAAACAGTGGTCCTATTGACGTAACAACTGGCAAGAGGTTGCAGTATGAAAACAAGTGAACAGTTTGATGCCATCGTTGTGGGCTCCGGTATTTCCGGTGGTTGGGCAGCTAAAGAGTTAAGTGAAAAAGGCCTGAAGGTGCTGGTGCTGGAACGTGGTCGCCCTATCGAACATGGCAAGGATTATACCGGTGAGCACAAGCCCTCTTGGGAAATCCCCTACGGTGGTAAGCCACTTCGCGAGTTATATAAGGAAGAGTATCCGATCCAGAGTGATGTTTACGCTTTTGACGAGACTAGCCGACATTTTTTTAATAACGATAAAAAAAATCCCTATGTCTACGATAAGGAAAAGCCTTTTGAGTGGAAACGTGCGGACGTACTAGGTGGTCGTTCCATCATCTGGGGCAGGCAGGTGTATCGCTGGAGCGACCTGGACTTCGAGGCCAATAAAAAAGACGGTCATGGTATCGACTGGCCGATTCGCTACAAGGATATTGCTCCCTGGTATTCCTATGTCGAGGAATTTGCTGGCGTCAGTGGTGAAAAGTTGGGGTTGCCACATTTACCCGATGGTGAATTCCAGAAGCCGATGGAAATGAATGTAGTAGAGAGGGAAATGAAAAAACGACTGGCGAAGTCTCACCCCGATAGAACCTTAACCATTGGTCGTTGTGCGGTCCAGACCGAGCCAAAGAATGGCCGCGGTGCCTGCCATTACTGTGGCCCCTGCCATCGAGGTTGTTCGGCGGGCGCCTACTTCAGCAGTTTAAGTTCAACCCTGCCTGCAGCGAAAAAAACTGGCAACCTAACTATCCGGGCTGACAGCGTGGTGGAGGGACTGGATTATGACCCCGAACTAAAACGCATTAGCGGCGTGCGGGTGATCGATGCCCAAACTATGGAGAAAACCACCTATACTGCTAAACTGGTGTTCCTCTGCGCCTCCACGGTTGCTAGTGCCCAAATTTTGTTGAACTCACGCTCCGAGGCATTCCCCAATGGTCTGGCCAATCGCAGCGGGGCTGTGGGTCGCTATCTGATGGATCACACCCACGGCACTGGTGCCTTTGGCATCGTTCCTGGCTTTATGGACAAATATCCCTATGGCCATCGCCCTAGCGGTTGTTATATCCCCCGTTTCAGGAATCTCAACGGCCAGGATGAAGGCCGGGATTTTATCCGCGGTTATGGTTACCAGACCGCGGCCATGCGTATGGACTGGAAAATGTTTTCCGGCCAGGTGCCGGGTTTCGGTGCGCGCTTTAAAGCAGCCATGCGTGCGCCGGGTCCCTGGGTCGCCTTTGCCGGCGGCTTTGGTGAGCAATTGCCCAATGCCAATAACCGTATGATGCTGGATGATACGAAGAAAGACCGTTACGGTATCCCGCAGGTACGGTTTGATGCTCGCTTTCGCGATAATGAGCATAAGATGCGCAAGGATATTGCTATGCAAGGCGAGGAAATGCTCAAAGGTATGGGCGTCACCAATATTACCAGTTTCATTTCCGACGGGGGGCCGGGGGACGCCATCCACGAAATGGGTACGGCGCGTATGGGGCATGACCCAGCTGAGTCGGTGCTCAATGCCTGGAATCAGGCCCACGATATCCCCAATCTCTTTGTCACCGATGGCTCAGCGATGACTTCATCATCCTGTGTTAATCCATCGATAACCTATATGGCATTGACCGCACGTGCAGCGGATTATGCGGTCAAGCAATTACGGGAAGGGCGGGTTTAAGTACTCTTGCTCTTATCCTATTGTCTAAGGAGGTATGTACGATGAAAACTAAAAAGTTGGCAAACATATTTATGACGATCGGAGTCCTGATTAGCATTATTTCACTGGCCTGGTGGGGGTTGATGTATTCCTTCCTTGCCAAGCAGACTGGCGAGAGTTTGATGGGTTCGGTGAACTGTATTTATTCCATGGGCGGCAACTGTAATTTCCTGCGCGGAATGGCCTGGATGCGAGGCATGATGCCCTATGAGCCGGCACTGTTCTGGTTGGCAGTAATTTCCTTGTTGATGGCTTTTTTATTGAAGCGGGCACTGAAAAAAGATGGCATTGCTTGAGCCCCTGACCTTAAATGAGTAACTCATAGAGTGGACCGCCGAAATGAAAAAAGTTTTTAAATACACGTTAATTGTTCTGCTGATTGTGGCGCTGGTAGTGGCAGGATTGATCGCTTCCTTTATCTACAAACAGAAACAGCAGCAGCCGCAAATGTTTGCTGAACCGGTTTTTGAAACTGAGCGTCCTGAACTGGCCGGGGATTTTAATCGCCCCTCCATTCTTGTGTTTTCCAAGACTAACGGTTTTCGTCACTTCGAAGCCATCGATGCCGCTAATACCTGGTTTAAGCGTCTGGAAGACAGTCGTGGCTGGACTGTTTATGTCACCGAAAGTAGCGCGGTATTTAATGATGAGCAATTGGCGTTGTTTGATGTGGTGGTCTGGAACAGTGCCACTGGCCCGGTATTATTATCAGCCCAGCAGGCAGCCTTTGAGCGCTACCTGGAAGGTGGCGGAGCTTATCTCGGTATTCATGCCGCCGGCGATGGCTCCCATGCCGACTGGGATTGGTACGTCAGTAAAGTAATTCGCGCGAACTTTACCATGCACTCCATGTGGCCACAGTTTCAAACCGCTACGGTGCATACTGAGGGAGCCGACCATCCGGCGATGCGGCACTTGCCTGAGTATTGGGAGCTGGAAGAGGAATGGTACAGTTTTGAACATAGCCCGCGATTACAGGGGGCTACTGTGCTGGCAACGGTGGATGAAAAAACCTACGACCCCAATTGGTGGCCGATGGGCGAGGATCACCCGGTGATCTGGAGCCATACCGTGGGCGACGGACGCGTTTTTTATTTGGCATTAGGGCATCAGCCCCAGGCCTTTGAGGACCAGCGGATTCAGCTCATACTTGAACAAGCGATTATTTGGGCGGGTCGACTGGAGAACGAATAGCCGCTCATCGTATAGGTACAGGCAGATAGTTTAAAAGGTGAAGCAATATGACAAAGGTAATTGCAAAAGCAGCTGCTTCGGGAGGTAAGGTTTTTCAGAGTGCAATAGATTACAGCAGCCTGCCTGCCGTTGGGAATGCTGGATAGAGCGGTGAAGGCCCGTTTAGGGTAGATTTTCACCGTAAATAAAACAGCCACGATATTCCGTGATGAATTATACGAAGGTATCAATATGGCGAGATTCAGTTTGAAACGCATTTTCGCAATGCTGATTTTGAGTTTGTTTTTGGTGATTCTTGTTCTCTATGGTTTGGGGGTTGGCTGGAACGGCAAGCCCTGGTCATCGGCAGACGTGGCCGATGGGCCGCGTGAGCGTGTAGGTACTCCCGCTGCGGAAGACCAGCAGGTTTTGTTTGGCGACCTGCACGTACATAGCAATTATTCCCTCGACGCGGCTATTTTCAATTCGCCGCTGGTAAAAAATGGCGGCGTGTTTACCCCAGCGGATGCCTGTGATTTTGCTCGTTATTGTTCGGCGCTGGATTTCTGGAGTATTAACGACCACGCCGAAGGGCTGTCGCCCCGTGTCTGGCAGGATACACTGGCAAGTATCCGTCAGTGTAATGAAAAAGCTGGTGATCCCGCCAATCCAGACATGGTGGCCTTTGTTGGTTGGGAATGGTCCAATAGAAACACGAGTGATCCCGAGCAACACTACGGTCACAAGAATGTCATATTTCTGAATTCGGAGCCGGGGCAGGTGCCTAGTCGCCCTATTGCCTCGCAGGAAAGTTACCCCATTGAGCAAGTGCCCTCTGTAGTTAAAGGTGTAATGAGTTTAATGGGGGGCATTGAGGCTATGTCAGGGTTTAATTACGCCACTCATGAAAGTAGTAATGTGCCCATCTGCGCTGAGGGCATTGTTGCCGATCAGTTGCCTGATGACTGTCGTGAGGTGGCCCTGACACCAAAGGTACTTTACCGAAAACTGGATGAATGGGGCTTTGATAGCCTGGTGATTCCCCACGGTTTGTCCTGGGGAACGACCAATCCTGCCAAGGCAGATTTTAAAAATCAGCTCGATCAGCATGACCAGCGTTACCAGAAACTGCTGGAAGTTTACTCCGGGCACGGCAACTCTGAACGTTATGCCGACTTTCAACGGTTTGGTGTGAAAGGCTCGGGGGAAGTGTTTTGCCCTTTGCCGACAGAAAATTTTACGCCATGTTGTCATGTGGCCGGGCAGTTGATTCGGGCTAGCTGTGATGAGCCCGATGCTGTGGTGTGTAATCAAAAGGTGGAAGAAGCAGTTGGCCGTTTTCTGGAGCAGGGTGATAGTGCCGGTCGTCGCGCTATGCGTGATTTTGGCGCCGAGCAATGGCAGGGTTGTGGCCAACTTGGCAATGCTTTTCAGCCCGCTTTTGATTACGTTCCCAGACAATCGGCGCAATATAACCTGGCACTGGGTTTTGATGAAAATGGCAACCCCAAGCGGGGCCGCTTTGGCTTGATAGGCTCTAGCGATAATCACCAGGCAAGTCCCGGCACGGGTTATAAAGAGACTGATCGTATTCGTTATACTGATACCAAGGAAGTGGGTGAAGACAGTATGCTGGCGCGTTTTATCAATGCTGCTCCGGAGAAGGGTGGTTTCTACTATACGGGTGGGCTGGTAGCTGTACATGCTGAAGGGCGTGATCGTGATGCCATCTGGCAGGGGCTGAATAGCAGAAATACTTATGCCACCTCCGGTGAGCGAATACTGTTGTGGTTTGACCTGCTCAATGGCCCTGGGGGGAAGGCGGTGATGGGTAGTGAGGTGAAAATGTCGGCGGTGCCCCGTTTCCGTGTCACAGCATTGGGCGCTTTTGAACAAAAACCCGGTTGTCCAACATCGTCGGAGCGAGTATTGGGTGTTGATCGCATGCAATTCCTCTGCGCGAGTGAATGTTATAATCCAACCGATAAACGCAAGGCGATTACACGTATCGAGGTGGTTAAAATCAAGCCGCAGGTCTCACCCGATGAGGCCGTTGTTGCACTGGTAGATGATAACTGGCGCGTGTTTAGCTGCCCGGCTGATGGCAATGGCTGTGTGATTGAGTTTGAAGATACTGAATTTAGCACTGATGCCCGCGATGCCCTCTATTACGTACGTGCAATACAGGAACCGCAACAGTTGATTAATGGCGACCCCTTCGGTTGTGAGTATGACGAACAGGGTGTGTGTGTTAAACGCCGTTACTGCATTGGCAAGGAAGCCAGCCGCGATAATAACTGCCTGGCGGAAGCGGAACCCAGAGCGTGGTCATCACCTATTTTTGTCGACTATCGCTAGATGGCTAATCGTCTGGCTCGGCGGCAGGAGGGGGTTGCTGACATCGCTATGTTGATGCCTGTGCTAGCGAGTTTTTAACGGCGCAATGATTGATTCGAAATAAATCCACGGCGGCTCGGGAATTAAAACGCTATTGCCAATTTGGCGGCGTCTTCAATGGCACCCTCTATATAACTCACGCCGGTACAATCCCCGATCGTATGTACCTTCAGTCCGGTCGCCGTTAATTCTTCGGCCAGGCCCATATTAGCCGTTGCGCCCTGGGCAACGATGATATGGTTGGCATCGATACTGCGGCACTGGCCTCGAGGGTTGGTATAACTGACCGCTTGTTTGCCGATAGCGATATCAGCGGCGTTGTTGATCAGCGTGACGCCGAGGTGATTGAGCTCATCAAGCAAGCGCATACGACGCACTAAAAACAGCCCCTTACCGGCTTCGGGCGAGCTATCAATGATGGTGACTATTCGGCCGCGCTCGGCAAGGAATTCGGCCAGTTCCAGACCGACCAATTCAGCGCCGATAATGGTGATGCGCTTGCCCAGGGGTAACCAGACTTTGGACGCCAGGCGAACCAGCTCCTGCTGGCTGGTGACTCCGGTCATGGCCGCTATCGAGATCAGGGCTCGGGTCAGTGCACTGGTTTTTCGTTTCAGGGCCGGATTATTTTCTGCCATCACCAGCGAGCGCATTTCATCGCCACTGAAAACAAAGTCCTGATCGGCGCCGGGGATATCGGGCATTAGGCGTTGCGCGCCGGTAGCGATTATCACCTCATCAACAGCCAGCGCTTTCAGGTATTGTGGTGTGGCCGTGGTGTTCAGCTGTACATTGACTGTCGATTGCTGAATTTGCAAGCGCAGCCATTTTAACAGGCGCTGATTGGGTTCGTAGGGAATGGCTGCAAATTGCAGGGTGCCGCCGAGGCGATTGCTGGCTTCGATCAGGGTGACTTGAAAACCGCGGATGGCGAGGCGTCTGGCGGCTTCCATGCCGCCGGGGCCGCCGCCGACTACGGCGATATGACGTGGTTTGTCAGTGGCGATCAGTGCGCGTTCTTTTTCCCGGGCCGTCTCCGGGTTAACTGCGCACTTCACGGATTTTAGTACGTAAATCTGGCTGACACAGCAATAACAATAAATGCAGGGACGAATCTGCTCCGGTGTGCCGGCCACCACTTTATTAGGTAGGTCGGGGTCGGCGAGAATTTTTCGGCCCATGGCGAGGAAGTCAAAATGGCCTTTGGCAATATGCTTTTCAGCGGAGGCGGGTTCGATGCGACCGGCAGTAATTACCGGGATGGAGAGGCATTGTTTAATTTCCCTGGCGTTGGCCACCATATGGTCTGGCGTATGTGGAATGTTCGACTCTGAGTGCAAGGCACCTTTGTTGGCGTCGTGATAACTGGTGACGGCAATGGCATCGACACCCGCGGCCTCGGCCATTTTTGCTACTGCCTTGGCATCGGCCAGGGTGATGCCTTCGGCGCGGCCGTATTCCATGGAGTCCAGCTTGGCCCAAATTGGGAAGTCCGGACCCACGGCCTCACGCACCGCTGCGATAATCTCCAGTAACAGGCGTGCGCGGTTTTCCAGGCTGCCACCGTACTCATCGCTGCGCTGGTTCATGGCCGGCGAAATAAACTCAGAAATGATATAGCCGTGGCCGCCGTGAATTTCTACCGCATCAAGACCGGCTTTTTGCGCCCGCGCTGCGGCCTCGGCAAATTTATTGACCAGCCAGTCAATATCCTCCCCGGTCATCTGGTGCAATTGCGGGGGTGGGGCATCGGGGTCGTGGAAGGCCATCATTTCTTCCATTAGCATACTGTTGCCCAAATCGCTGTGGCCCTTGGGGGGCATGGAAGGTACCCAGATCGGTCGACCTTCTTTTGCGTCCTGAACTGCAACCAGGCCGCCGTGGTGAATTTGTGCGGCTACTCTGGTGCCGTGTTTATGCACGGCGTCTGCCAGTGCTTGCAAGCCGGGTATATGGCGGTCCTCGGAGATAGCAATTTGTCGCGGCAGGTTGCCCCCGGCAGGCCAGGCCACACCGCTCACACCGAGAATAATTAAGCCAGCTCCGCCCTGTGCTTGCCGCTCGTGGTAGGCGATGATTTGTTCGCCGCAGCTACCATCTTCCTCGGCCAGGTTAACACCCATGGCAGCGACCAACATACGGTTTTTGAGAGCCAGCTTGCCGATAGAGCCGGCTTGGCTGAGGTGTGGGAAGGTGGAGCTCATGGCGCTATCCTTTTGCACGTATAGGTAGTGAGTTCACACAATAGCAGTAAAGCTGTGATAACAGATACAAAAAACACCGTAGGCATGTGGCTAAAAATTTTCCGCAAGACCCACAGCGTACATCGTACTTCACCGTATATTAAGGCGAATAATATATCGGCGAGGTATACGCTCGCTCCTGCAGGGAAACCGGCTTTCCTGTTTCTTCAACGTTTATGTTCATGGCTATGGCGTCAAGTGTGGAGTGTCTTGGCGTGGGTATTTCCAATACCCGAACGTAGTAAAATGCCGGTTGCTCAGGGTTGAAGTCGGGATCAATCCAGACGGCAGCAAGCGTGCTTGCTCCGTGCTCATTAGTGTAGTTTCCGGTTTTTGGATCAACGTTGTCTGCAACTTTCGGCACTTGCCCGTTGGCATCGGGGTTGCGATCGCCAGCCCAAACTACGTCGTAAACCTTTTCAAACGTTTCTGTGCCATCAAGCCAGCCTTTTACCATCTGTATGCGCTCGAGATGGGCGCTTTTTGGGTCTTTGGCTGCTTGAATTACGAAGGACGGTGCTTTATTTAAGCTGTTAAGCTCGCCCCCCATAGGCACAGCCGAAGTGGATAATTGAGCGATGTTGAGGTTGTTTTCATCGCCAGGCTTAAAGTCGCTGCCACCGTAAATTCGCACTGCTATACGCGGGCCAGTGGTGGCATAGACTTCGCGACGTTTGAAGGCTGCAAAAATCGCTTCGCGGGTGTTTTCCTCGGCCCACACGCCAGCCAGACCGGAAGCCGATATTTGCCAAGCGTAGTTTTCAATCTCACCGAAGGGTTTGAGCTTGTTACCTGGTAAGGCATCTTTGGCGTACTTGCTCCAGAAGTTAGCTTCTTCAGCGGTCGCCAAGCCGCTATGGGAGTCTGTTGAGCCAATTAGCCCAAATTTATAGGGGTTTTGGCCATAACGGTTTTCCAAAGCCAGGCCAGTACGAAGGGCTGACCGAACAAAACTGGCTTTGTCTGGCTGATAGCGATCAGGGACGGGGATAAGGTAGTAAGGGTAAGATTCAAAGTCCGCGAAAGGATCTGCCGGTGACAGGGTCGGGTCCGTTTCTGAATCACCCTTGATTTGGGTTATTTCAACAACGTTTTCCCAGCGTGCCCTGAGCTCGATCCACTGCTGATTGATGGGAGCATTTCGCAAAGTTTTTTCCGTTGGAAACATGAAGCCACGGGAGACATTGGAGTTGTGGGGGATGGCAATGAAATCTGCACCGGTTTGCTGTGAGCTTGCATCAAGAAAGCGCCACAAATCTTCCGGGTAGTTACTGTGGTTGGACGAAAATGGCTGAAACTCGCGGGCAACCTCCGCATTACTGCTGGTGAAAATAACGCGATGGAGATTTGCACCTGCGGGTATTGATGTCCACTCCCAGCCAATAAACGCGGTGAAGTTTCCAGGGTCGTTATGTTCATCAGCGGCATTAATAGTTTCCAGCCAGGCATCAGCTTGCATGCGTTCAATATTGGGGAGGGGTGAGCTATCGGTGTATTTAGCGGCTTCAACCACATCCATGGATTTTGGCTTATACAGTTTACTGAGCTTCTCAAGTCCATTGTCACTGTTAGCAAAGTAACGAAATAAATGGCCGAAAAACCAGAGTTTCATTTTACCGGCTATTGATAAGCCTTCAGTAGGCGCATTTCCTTCAATAACACGTTTAAAAGCACCGAGGTTTTCAGCATGATCGGCGACTACGAGGAAATCCAGTGGCGTTTCCAGTTGTACCGGAGTATTGGTAACCGGGTGAGCCACCGCAAGACCTTTGGCAAAGCGGTAGGCGGTGCCGGGGCCGATGGAGAAATTCTTATTCAGATAGGCATCAAGAGACAGATAGGTGTGCAGATGTGTGTCACCCCAGAGTAATTTTTTTTCGGCGTTGTTTGGGGTGAGCTGTTGTGCTTGGGAAAAGGTTGAAATTAAAAGTGGTAGACAGAATACTATTAAAGTATGGCGGCGAATTGTCATTGCTCGGCTCCTTGGAGTCGTGAACGAGAAAAATTCTTATCGATTTTCCATGCTTCGTGAAATTCAATCACTGTCAATGTAGGTGCACACTGGAAACGCTGTGAGTAAAAATTGGATCAGGCATTATGTTTAACTGTACTCTGATCCCTGTTCACTTTTGTATTTTATTCTATTTATATCTCGGGGTAAATCTGAGAACAGAAAAATTCAGTTATTTGGCGTGGATAAAGGCGTGCAACATCCACTTATCAATAGCGAATGTATCCTTTTGGAATATTGTAATCTTAATTTTTACGCTTATTTTAACGCTTCTTTATCCCACGCCGCTTTCAATTGTGCAGTCTCTTTTTTTGCGCTGCTACGAACGATCAGGCCCATTGGCAGTAATTTGAATTTAGATTTTTTTATATTCCGCCAGGTCTTGGTAAGTGTTGTTCCATCCCCGCATGATTCTATTTTCCAGTGCTCAATCATAGTGAAAAAAGTAGCTTTTTTGATTCGCTCTTTGGTGAAGGGTGGTTTAATTTTGGTGGCGGTAGTCACTTTAATCACCAATAATTGATCGCTGCTGTGTTCCGGGATCACTTCTAATAACGACACCCCCGTTTTTCCGCGACAATAAATACTGGCCCCTGCTTCGATAACCCCGCCATCAATAGCTGTGGGATAGTAATCCAATATTCGCTCTGGGGTCATGATGTATTCACGTACTTGCTCTGCTGTGGCGGAGAGTTCGATAACTTCCTGATGAACAATGCTGGAGTGTGAGAAAAACATAGGATAAGTCCGTTATTAACTGGTGCTTATATAGGGGGGATTAGGCGGATAACTTGTCTAGCCATGCATTGGTTTCTTGCCATAATCGTGCGGCGGCGGTTTGATCCTCTGCGTCTTTTGTGGGCTTAGCCACTTGGCAATTGACGTAATAGTGGCCGCCGATGGCTGCACTGGCGATGGCGCAATGAATTTGGGTTTGCGCACCTTCAGCGGCACTGGTCATAAAGAGTTTTTCAATTGGTGCTCCCAGGGTACGCAGCGCGCCTATGATAGCGTGACCTTCAAACCCTTTGTCCGCAACATTGGTGTAAGTGCCGTAGGGGCTGCCAGGATGCAGGCTGTAGCTTTGCAGATTGTCGGACTGGGAAAAACGTCGATTTAGCTCGTTGCTAAAGTGAATCAGCCCCAGCTTTGACAGACCGTAAGCTTGCCAGGATTCGTAGCTGCGACTGCTGTCAAAAAGGATTTCGTTGCTGGCACGACTGTGGAGTTGTGATACCACATTGACGACTCTGGCGTCGCCATAGCGTTGGCCGGTTTTTTTTAATAGCGGTAATAAATTATGAGTGAGCTGGACGCTGCCAAGGTAGTTGGTGCGCCACTGGATTTCATGACCATCGGTGCTAAGTTTAGCTTGCTTCCACCTGGAGAGTAAATCCAGGTGAATGCCGGCATTATTGATCAGTACATCGAGGCGATCCCCGTGCCGCTGGTGATACCAGTTAGTGAACTGCCCGACAGATTTTGAATCAGCTAAATCCAGTGGGTGGCCGTCAATGTTGGCGTCAACACCATTCTCGAGTAGCGATTTTTTGAGGGTACTGATTATCTTGTCGGTGTTTGTCCGGCTAGTGACTATAACCGTTGCCCCCCAGTTGGCTAATTGCCTGGCGGTTTCATAACCCAGTGAATTTGTTGAGGCGCCGGTGACGATGATCTTTTTTCCTGAGAGGTCGCGAGGCTCGGCAAAGCAAGTATTAGTGAACGGTTTGCGTAATAGCGTTCGGATTGACATTATTTGGACGCCTTTGCCAGAGGCGCCACGACCACTTTCGCCATGATGTTAGGAAATAGTTGATACAGGCGGACAATGATGCGGTTGATTCGCGGGAAAATAATTGAGCGCTTGTTGCCGGCAATCCCTTCTAAAATATACTGGGCTGCTTCCTGTGCAGAGATGGGTTTTAGGCCGGTGCCCTGCATAACCTTTTTCATATTATAATCTTTAACGTTAATAGCGTTATCCCACAGATCTGATTGCACCATGCCCGGGAATATTGCACTGACCTCTACGCCGCGCAGGGCCGCTTCTTCGCGCAGTGAATGGCTAAAGCCGGTTACTGCATGCTTGATGGCGGAATACATGGTTTGCTTGGGTACAGGCATTAAACCACCCGATGACGACACATTGGCAATATGGCCGCGGCCTTGCTTGATCATCTGTGAATACGCGAGTTTGGTACCGTGAATAACGCTCCAGAGATTGATGTTAATGATCTTCTCGAGCTCGGCCATAGTGGTGTCATGAAAATCACCGGCTACGGCGATGCCGGCGTTGTTGACTAAAATATCCAGAGCACCATGCTCGGCAACAACCTGGTCAATAGCTGTTTGAAAGTCTACCGCCTGGCTGACATCCATTTTGATAGTGGTAATTGAACCGGGAAATGATTGTGAGGTTAAAGCTTGCAGGCCTTGTTCATTAATATCGGCCGCGTAAACATGGGCGCCACACTGGGCAAAAGCTTCGCACACCGCACGGCCAATACCTGCAGCGCCACCGGTAACAATGACGGTTTTATTTTGAAATGCAGTGATTTTTTTCATCATTAATGTCGCTCTTATTATCCGCACAGGGGCGGGTTGAGTATAAGTTTAAGCTTGGCGTCTAAATATCGGGCTCAGCATAATTGTTAAGTATTCGCGCAGTGACGCTTCAGATTCGGTGTATACAGAGGGCTGGCTGTGCAGTGATAAGGTGATGCGGCTCACCCAGTCTGCAAGCATTGCCAGCGTGAGTCGGTCGGGTAATTTATGGGCCGCGACGGCTTTTTCAAAATGACCTTGTAGTGTGTTAGTCGCGAGCAGGCAAAGCAGCTCCAATGACAAGCCGTTACCCTGGCTGACTTGTTCGCTGTCGCCGTACAAAATATGTTGCATCTCGTAGTTGTTACGGCGTCGCATTAAAAACAAAATGCTTTCCAGCACCACACTCTCTAAGCTTTCTTGATAGCGCAAGGCAGCTTCGAGCTCGGTTAACGCATGGTCGGCATCGCGCAACAGTACTTTGTTGAGTAATTCACGACGGTTTTTAGCGTGACGATAGATAGTCGAGCGACTGACCCCCGCCTGTTTGGCCACTTGTTCGAGTGATGTCTCATCCACACCGTACAATCCATAGCAGTGAATAGCGGCCAATAGAATGCATTCCAGTGTTGAGGAGGATTTGCTTTGTTTGTTAACCATATTTGATGACAATACAGTAAAAATCTTATTTTATGATAAAAAATGAGATAAAACTATAAAAAAACTCATTTTTACTTGAGATGTTGGCTGTACGGCTGCTAGCATGTTGGTCCTCCAAAGCAATTGGCTGAGCCGAACAAAGCGTAGACTACACCTTATGAATACAGTAACCCCTCCACTTGCCAGCAGTCGTTTGCTACTGAGCGCTGGTACGATACTCAATGCGACATTTCGCCAACGCGTCAGTGCGGCTAAGCAGGCAGGTTTTGATGCTATATCACTGTCCCCTCAGCAATATTTACAGGCCAGGCGCAAAGAAAAGCTTAGCCTTGAAAATATGCAGGCTATCCTGGCGGAGCATAATATCGCCATGGATGAGGTCGACCCACTGATGGACTGGTTTGGTGAGGATGCCAGTCCATCGGAGCATCTGATTTATGAAATCGCCGGTGGCCTCAATGCCCGCTCTATTAATGTGTCGCCGGCGTTTGTACCTGCTATGTCTATTAATGAAGTGACCGAGAAGTACGCCAGAGTTTGCCAGCGGGCTTCCGCCTATCAACTGCGTGTCAATTTTGAGTTTCTACCCTGGACGGCAATTGGTGATTTAGACAGTGCTCTAAAGGTGGTGGATGGTTCTGGTCAGGGCAATGCTGGTTTAATGTTGGACTTTTGGCATTTTTTTCACAGTGATGGCAACGATGCTATTGCTGCCATCACAGCACTGGTGCCGGAGCAGGCGCAGTTAATTACCGGTATTCAAGTGAGTGACTCGCCATTACAGTCCGTCGCACTGGGCTTTAAGGATAAGCTATCCCTTGCCAGATTAATGATCAGTAATTTGCGTGATGGTTTTAAGGTCATGGGTAGCAAACAGTTTTTTAAAACTACCGCCAGTGCGGGGCCTTACAGGGCAGGTGCTAATGCATTGATGGCTGAAACTATAGCTGCTCGCTTATTGCCAGGGCAGGGCGAGATGCCGTTAAAGCAATTACTTCACGCGTTGGATGCGGTGGGGGCTCAGCCGACGGTGGGCTTGGAGGTGTTCTCTCTGCAGCTTAATCGCACTAAGCCTATTCAAGCGGCAGCAGTCGTGATGCAGGCGTATCGAGAACTGACTGCCGGCAACTATTAACTTGTTACTAAGCATTTGGAAAGCCACAGTCGCCCGCTATAATTATTACCGCTGCTGTAGGGGCTGAATGCTCGCTATATTCAATTAAAGGAATTTATTGCAGATGAAATTTATATAATTGAATCTTTCAGCAGAGAAACAATGAAATTACAATGTTTGGGTAAT
Source organism: Spongiibacteraceae bacterium (assembly GCA_030621845.1). Taxonomy (GTDB): domain Bacteria; phylum Pseudomonadota; class Gammaproteobacteria; order Pseudomonadales; family Dasaniaceae; genus JAUXHA01. The sequence goes on along the minus strand of JAUXHA010000004.1, from coordinate 26,249 downwards.
TCGAAAGTTCATTTATTTTTTCTCTGCGACGACATAATAGCCTTCAGAAAGCCAACCAAACCGGGAGTTACTGATAGATTCGATTTTATTCCCGAGAAGGGAGCTGGCATTGGGGAATATTCTGTCAAAGGGGTGAGGCCAAGGTAGCATGTAAAAGTATCCGGATTTTATTATGCTGAATCCGTTTCTTTCTATCGCCTTATCGAAGTTTGCAGGGTGGTGTTTTCTTACTTCAAATTCCCTGGCCCTTACCGGGGTGCGCCCCATGGCCGACAGTAGTTGATTGCATAGTCCGCGCGTAAAATCATTGCGTTTTATCCATTCGATCAGCCCCTCAAGAATACCAATGGGCGAAAGGCTATTAGTAACTGATAAAATAAGAAAGCCGTCTTTTTTTAAGACTCTGTGGAACTCGCTAAGAGCGGTATCGTCAGTTTTAAGGTATTCAATGACACCGGCGCTTACCAGCAGGTTAAAGTGATTTTCATCAAAGGGAATGGACTCAATGTTACCCTGGGTGAACTCTGGTAGGGGGGAGTCCTGTTCGGTATATTGGCTTTTTGCAAGATTTAACATTGCGCCTGAAGTATCCAGGCAGTACATGTTTAGCCCCCGATCAAATAATTCTTTGGTGAGTAGCCCGGGGCCACATCCGGCATCCAGGGCTATGCTGGCCGCTGGTAAGTTGAGCTTATCAATGTCATCTAGGAATGCCTCTTGCCGGACTGACATGAAGGTTCGGTAGCCTGATCCATAATGCTCTGATTTATAATCACTGACTTCGTGTTTGAAAAATTCCTGTGCTTTATCTTTATCCATAAATCTTCTATATAAGGTTTAGAGAGCGCGGGGATGAAAACATTTCGCTCAATATTGATTGTAATAGTGCTATTGGTGGCGATTATCATCGAAATCTTATCAGTTTTATACAATTAAAAACTGTAATAATGTACAAAGCTTGATTATCAAGCCCTTTCATGGCGACCGTTGTTAGCTGCGCCTGGCAATAATATTGGTTAATCTATAGTTTAGATAGGCTAACCATTGTCTGGAGAATAGAATGTGTAAAAATAGTTCTACCTTTCTTTTTTTCGATATTTTTGACTTGTCAGAAAGAAGGAAAGAGTCTCCTGGCGCGGCCAACAAGTAAATCCGGTTAATTGACCAGCGGGTCGTATTCTTATAGTCAGGTACGTTTTCCCATTGTATTCCCCATCTTTTTTCCTGGTTTTCTTCACCGATATTGTGCCACTTGCCAATATTTTTTTTCCGGTATTTCGAATAAGATAAGATGTTATCTTTTGTCATTAATTCCAAGCCAAGCTCGGTTTTATTTTTATCGCCAGTAAAGAATCTGGTTTCATAGAGTTCGCAGGCTCCGCGATTATAATTCATCACTTCCAGTGTCATTTGATAATCTTGATCCAGCAGGTCCTTTATTAGATTTTCCAGTAAAAAAATAGATGGCTTTTGATGTGGGTCAGTTTCAGGGGCTGTATTTAATTTATCTTTAAGGTTTTTCCCTCTATAACTTTCTTTTATGTACATCCCGGCCATGTGGTAGAGTTTATGGCTGATTTCAACGAGGACTACTGAGCCTATGGGTATTTGGTCTATGTAAATAATATCCAGTCGAGCAGCTCTGTTTTTTAGTTCCTTTTTTGATACGGTGAACTTATTATTGTTAACAGTTTTTTCAGCATACACTTCTTCTTCAATATTTTTGTTTAGTAAGCCCATAAGAATGGCAGCATCACGTGCCGATTCCAGAATACATTCTTGTATTATTACTTGATGTTTTTTTGTATTGTGCATTGCTTCCTCAGGAAGTTATTTAGATTGCTCTTTACTGACCTTGTCTTCCAGAAGATGAAATATAGTACGTTGTGGGCTGCTGTATTCGTTATAAAATGAGCTTATATTTTGGATGGTTTCCTCAATCAGTATTGGGTCTTCAATAAGTCTCTGGCATATCTCAAGGCATTCAGAAACACTATTATAGACATGCCAATGTTTTCCATTGATGGGTTGATTTGGAACTTCGTAGTAAAGTGCCTCGCTGACAACACAGCGATTGGCTGCAAAGTATTCGCCAAGTCGTGATCCTGTTGACCCATGTAAGCCCTCTTCGGTAATGACAATTTTTGATTGAGAGAGTAGTTTCATATATGAGGCACTGTCACTTCCGTGGGGTGTAATTAATTCCGGGCATATTCTCGAGGCGTATTCTGATGGTGTTATTCCACCTATAAATTTTTCTCCCAAGCCTTCTTTTAATGTTCTTACCAGGTTCATCCTGGTGTTATTAAGCGCTTCGATTGTCTTTGAAGCGTGTGTTCTATGGTGTACCGGATTCCAGATTCTGGCATGGTAAAAGACGGTATTTTCCCCGCCGTTAATCGCCTCCAGTGATGAAAGCGGTATAAATAAAGGCTTGCGTTTAAACAGGGCTCGCGCAATCCATCTGGCCAGGAAGATACTGGCCATGTAGCCATTACTGGCGCCGCTGGCAAGTCGGTCCAGCCAGTACGCTCTGGCGGCTTTAAATTCCATGCCCAGGCTTTCCTGTGAGCAGGCAAAATAAAATCCATAGGGTACTATTTTGGCTTTGTATTGTTCTGGCAGGGTGCTGAGGTGCTGGTAAGAAAGGCTTCTTTTGACATAAATATCACAGGCGTCCAGGGCCGCTATGGAGGCGATTTCTGGCCAGTCGCCCATATCAAAGCAGATATCGAGTATTTCCCCGGAATGAAGCTCGCAGCGAAGGAAAGAGGCCCCGGTGAGGTCCTGCATATTGCTTATTTCGCCACCAAGGCCTGTAAAATATAACCTTATGTTATATTCACTGCTGTATTGAATGATGCCAGCAAGGAAGTGTGAGTAGTGCCGGGCAAAATAAGTGGGGTATAATGTGAACGCTTTAATCTTTGGGGAAAACAAGCCAATGCCCTTTAAAGTTGTACCGGTTGATTGAGGCTGTCTCGGAAGTTGTGATTCAATCTGCAATTTTAGAAGAGATTGCTTAAGAATGCACATTTATGGGCAGGAAATCTTGTATTAGCCAAATCCCCTTGATAAATTATATTCATTAGTTTGACAACAAGAGTGTTGAAAATGGATAGAAGATTATTTATGAAGGCCCTGACGGCAACCGTGGGCTCCACGACGTTACTTAAATTCAACCCATCCTTTGCACAAAGTGCTAACTCGACGCAATTGATCACGCCGCTTAGGATAAATTTGTCTGGACCGGGTCGTGTTGGCTTTTATATGGACTATTCAGAGCTGAATTCTGTCGGTACCCATACTTTCTTTGTATGTAGAACGCACGGGACTTCAGGGTCGGTGAGTGTCAGTTTCTCAACCAGTGGCGATAGCCATAGCGCGGCTAGCGGAATTCTATCCTGGGCCGATGGTGAGGCGGATATAAAGTCGTTTACGGTTGATGTGCCGGGTAAAACAGTAGCTGGAGATCACCGGGTTGTTGCGCAGTTATCTAACCCTACAGGCGGCTTGACGCTTCATAATGGCAGTTACACCAGGGCTTATGGTGTTATTGATGATGGGACTACTGCGGCCAATAATTCTGCAGTATTCTTTGATGCCCAGGCCGGGTCAAATGGTTCAGGTACTACATCGAGTCCGTACAATAACATCTATGATGCAATTGCCAATGTGGGATCAAAACGATATATCTATGGTAAAGGCACGGTAGTTCCTGATGGAACTAATACCGCGAACCCTAATGGCGGTGGTGGTACGGCTAACTGTATTAAAACCCCAGCGGGTAGAAACAATGAGGGCAATAGAGTATTTATCCAGGCATGGCCAGGGAATAAATTAAGGATTGATGGTAGCGGTGTAACCTCTATAGGGTTTTATGCTGCCGGTGGCATGAACTGGATGACATTCAGGAAGATAGATTTTACCAATCTCAACAGTAGTTCAGCACAGTATTGTGAGAATGGCGGAATAATGAACTGGAAAGGAAAGAGTACAGGTATCAATATTGAGCTCTGTACCTTTAATAATATAAATGGTTCCAGTAATACGGCGGCATTTTGTGGGCAGCATGTCGATGGCTTGAGAATGTGGCGCTGTGCCTCCAATAACATTCAGGTAAATGGCAGTAATACCAACCAGAATGCGGGTGGTTTGTGTCTCTATTATGATTCAACAAATTTCTCACTTAATCGCTGTGAGTCATCAAATGCTGGCCCGGCCTGTTACTTCAAGCGTCCTAATGCCGGATCGGTATCACCTGTTGTGAGATTCTGTTATTTACATGATTGCGGTATTGGCCTGGATTATGGCTATGGCTCATCCTCCAATCATCAAAATTATGCAATCATACAAGCTAATGTATTTAAAAATCTGACAACCTACTACGCCATTTATGATCGGGGTAATGCTGCCGGCGCATCCGGTAAGCAGTTTGTCAGTAACAATGTTTTTGATAGTGCGGGTAGAAGTGGCAATGGTGTATTTTGGCTTCAGGATACCTACAACTGGCAGATATTTAATAACATTATGTATAATTCAGACAGAATTTGGGTTAACTATGAGTCGAAGGGTAATAACTCCAATTCAAATAAAAATGTATTGGAATTTGCAGATTACAACCATACCTACAATTCAGGTGGTTACTACTATTTAGGTAAGCAATATTCAAATTCTGGCCAGGTAAGCTCGGCGTCGGGTGGAAAGTTCGCAGCGCATGATGTTAATAGTAACCCCAGGTTTACCAGTCCATCTACAGGCGACTATAGTTTACAGGCCGGTTCACCCTGTCTGGGAACGGGCGTAGGTGGCTCCAACAAGGGAATTTACTTAACTGGGTATGAACTTATAGGGCCTTCCGGTTCTTTGTCAGAGATTACCTTGCCGGATCAAAAAGCCCCAATAAAAAAAATGAATGATCCGAGTGTGAACGTTGTGCCCAGGGCGTAATTTTTATCTGCTGATTATTTCTTTTTGTCGGCGTGCAATTTAGAAAAATGTTGGGATAGCCGGAGTCCGATCGAACTAAAAGAGAAGGACTCTTCAACGTGTTTCCGAGCATTTTTTTGTATCTCCTCGCGCAGATTTTTATTCTCTATGAGTGTAATAATGTTTTCGATATAGCTATCGGCATCACTCGCTAGCAGAGCTTGTTTTCCGTGCTCTACTTGTAATCCTTCGCAGGCCACTTCGTGCGCAACAACAGCCTTCCCGGCAGAGAACGCATCAAGAATTTTTAGCTTGGTTCCCCCACCATCGTCAATAGGGCAAATATACAGGGTGGCGGTGTCAAGGTACGGTTTAAGATCGTCTACGTAGCCCAATACATTAAAATTACTGTCCTGATTACTTAGTTGAAGCAGGTCTTCGGGTGCACCATATCCAATGATGTTGATTTTAGCGTTTGGGATGATCTGTTTTAATCTTGGCCAGATCTCATTTGCGATATAGCGTACAGCTCTGGTGTTCGGATACCAGTCCAGTGTGCCAATAAATATTAATGTGGCTGGATCCTGCTCGCAACTCCCCGGCGTGAATAGTTGTGTATCTACGCCATTAGGTATTTCGGTGAAACTGGCATCGGGGCATATCGCTCTAAAGCGAATAGAGTCTAATTCCGAGCAACACAGGTTGGTGTCAAACCGGGAGCAGTATTTTTTTTCAAATGCTTCCAGCCTAATGCCTTCTTGCCAAAAATAAAACTTCTTAAGGGGGTTGGCTTCTAGTTCTGCGCGCCGAATCAACATATGTGATTCGACATTGTGATGATCCAGGCTTAGCACGCAATTATTGATATCAGCCACATAGGGGGCAAGGCTGATGGTGTCACAATGTATCAAATCATAAGATTCCTCGCCCTGCCACTGATTAACATAGTCAGCAAATTTTTGATCGGTCAGCCAGTTTATATTGTAAGGTTTAGAAGAGACCAGGCTCTTAATGGCACAGATTTTTTTGCTGTGAGCGGATTTATCCATTGGGCAGTCTATAAATTTCACGCGACCACAAATTTCCTGCATCTTACTTAAGGCAATTGCGGAGCCTTCTTCGTACGAGTCGAAATAGGGCTCAATCAGTTGACGCTGATTAAACGCAAGTAAATCTACTTGATGATACCTGGAAAGCTCTTTAATTAAATAGTGTGCGCGAAGAAGCACGCCGGCTTTTGGTGGGTAGGGGACAAGGTGGGAGAGCCATAAAATTTTCATACTATTTTTTGTTGGTGACCTTTTTGTAGATGTTCAAATGGCGAAGTAAGAATAGCTCGGGATTGTATTCCTGTTCTAATAATAGCTGGCTATTTTTTCCCATTTCCAATCTTAGTGTTTTGTCTTGAGCTAATTTCTCGATATACAGGGACAATGTTTCCGGCGAGTGGTCGTTGATTAAGTACCCATTATCATCGTGGTGCACGAGATCCTGATTGCCGCCAACATCGGTGGCGATGACGGGTAGATTGCTGGCAAGTGCTTCGAGAATGCTTTTTGACATGCCTTCAGTTTCCGATGTCAGTGTGAATATGTCCGCTGCTGCCAGTAACTCGTAGACATCGTTTCTCTCACCTAACAACATAACGCGATCAGGGATGTTGAGTTTATTTATCAGCTGTTGCAGAACCATTTTTTCTGGGCCAGCTCCGACAATAAAGGTTTTAATTGCAGAATTTTCCTTGATATAAGCCATGGCGTTAATCAGTATGTCAAAGCGCTTCAAGCTAACCAGTCGCCCTACGGTGAATACTGCTGTATCGGTATCTTTCAGTTGTAATTGTTTCCTGATGGATGCCCGCTGCTGTAACTGCTTATTTTTTGGGGTGGCATTTGGAATGTATGCAATTTTATCCTCGGAAAAATTTGCAGCTCTTTGATAAAATGCTCTCATTGGTTTGGATACGGCTACAAGTTGTGTTTTGAGTATTGCCGCAAATTTTATTAATAAAATTCTTCTGGGCGCATCTTCGATCATATAGACATCGTGTAATGTGCCAACATGTGGTAATCGAATAAGCCATGCCAGTGGGGCAAACGCTATAATTGGACCGAATAGATGAGAGTGCAAACAGTCCAGATTAAGTTTGCGGATAAACTTTTTTGTACGGAGGGCAAATAACGGTAGTAAATAGGATTTTTTATAGTATTGTCGATTTGGACTGGTATGGCTTTCTATATCGTTAAGCTTAGCGAATTCCTTGATATAACCGCTACCAAAATGGAGTAAAACAGGTGTGTCACCGTTTGTTTTTAATAGGCGGGCTATTTCAAAAACCATTGATTCAGCGCCGCCTATGTTGAAAGTATCAATGACCAGTCCGATTCTCACGTTTATATTCTTCAGTGGTTTAATACATTATCGTAAATGGCCGCATTAGCGCGGGCCATCGCCAGGGATGAGAAATTCTGTTGAATACGAATTTTTGCCTGATAGCCTAGTTCTTTGCGGATGGATTGATCGCTGGCGAGTTTTATCAGGGCGCTGCTTAATTGTGCTACGTTGGCCGGTGCGATCACTATGCCGCTTTCAGCAGTTATTACCTTTTCTACATCGCCAACACGGGTGGCAATAACAGCTTTCTCGCTTGCCATGGCTTCCAGTAAAGCCATGGGTAAACCTTCATTAAGTGAGGGCAGTGCAAAAATATCCATTGCGCCAAGGACATCGTTAATATCACTGCGTCGCCCAGCGAAAGTTACCGAGTCGCTTAGGGAGAGTTTCTGAACCAGTGCCTGCAGCTGTTCTCTTTCAGGGCCGTCGCCTACCAGTAGAAGATGGATGTTAGTAATTTTCTGCAGTGTTTCTGCGCTGGCTTTGATGATGTACTCAAGGCCCTTTTCCTTGCTCAAGCTACTTAAGGTGCCGATGATAATGGCATCTTCCGGAATATTTAATGACTTTCTTGTTGCGCTAATGTCAACTTGTTTGCTAAATGCAGCGGCATCGATACCGTTGGGAATTACGTTTATATTATCGGCTGGTATTTTACATTGCAGCATATCTTGCTGCACCGGCTCCGACACTGCGATGATTGAATTGAAGCGCTTGAGAAGACGTGCATCCAGGGCTGCATACAAACGTAACCTTAAACTTGTACGCTTCCATAAGTGATTGGTGGCGACCAGTTTTGCCGTGGTGCGGGCAAAAATGGCATAAAAATCTTCACGATAGCCATGACTGTGAATGATGTCGATTTGGTTTTCCTGAACATATTTTTTAATAGCCTTAATTGCGCTAATGTCGAAGGCGGTGCTTATTGGGAAGGTGACTACCTCATAGCCCAGTTGTTTTGCTGCAGATACAAATTCTGGCAGCGCCTGGTTTTTTTCTACGGGTATGCCAATGATTGGCTGGTAGTTGAATTTTGGCAGGTATTTGGCTAATTCCAGTATTACGCGCTCCGCGCCCAATAGCTCTCCTGTTGAGCGTAAATGCAATACCTTGCGCATCGTTTTTATATCTTTTGGTTAGTTGATTGCTGCGACACTAACAAAAATCAAATAAATAGTCGATGTGAATATTAGGGAAGACTATGGAAGTTTTTTTACGCTGGGGTTGCCGGGCGGTAGCGGTGGACTATTTGGTGCTGGAATGTCCTCAATGGGACCTATTTTCTGCGTGGAGATAACAAAGTTGTCATAGTAGCGAACCAGGTTGCTTGTCGCTCCCCCGTTCCAGTAGGTATCAAGCATAACCTCGTTAATTTTGTCAGCGGTGTTTCCTCGCAGGTCGACATTATTCCGCTCAATAGCGAGGATATTGTTAATCCAAAGGCGATAGTGGCCATCCGTGCGACCCGGGGTGTTAAGTTTAACTTCCACTTCATAGCTAACCCACTTGTCCAGGTTCTGGCTCAGGTCAAAATTGCTGCGGGCAATGGGTAGCCAGGGCCCCTGGCTACTGTTGTTGGCTAATACATCCAGATTTGGAAGCGAGTTGTCGACCCAGCTATGAACCATGTAGACGGCGACCCATGATCCGTTGCGTGGGCGATACCCTGAACGAGCCATTTTTGGCGGAAAACTGGTGTAGCCTGGCCCAAATTTATGATACCAGCGGTAGAATATATGTTCAGGATAACCTCCGGGCTTAACTTTGATGACCCAGCCGGCATCGATCTGCCCAGTGGTATAGGTCTGTCGCAAGGAGGCACTCCCTTCAGCCGCGTCAGCAGTGCTACGAGCCAGTCCTGTGGTGTTGACGTCTTCATAGCGGTCTTTAAGCGCGCTATTGCTTTCAAAGCCATCACACCATATCCATTCAGGATGAAAGGACTCCCAGTTATCACATTCGGCAGCCATAACGGGAGTTGTGCCCAGTAAGCTCGCTATGGTGAGCACTGAACAGGCAAATATTTTTGATGCTATAGACATTTGATTGGCTCCTCGCTGGGCGCGGTAATTCTCCTGGAAAGCAGTTCTATATTATTCGCAGAGGATAGTGAGGAACAGTTAAGTTGGGTGAATATGTGGGCTAATTCACTTTATGGCTAAGCTGGTTGCCCCTGGCTGTCTTTAAGTGCAGATTTCAGGGCGAAAATATGCCTGTTTGTTACGTTCGTGTGGGTTGGTAATGTAATAAGACGAGCGGCAAAGTCTGTGGCGTGGGGAAGCGCAGAGTGGCAAACGACGTGTTCGGCAACGCCTGTAATAGAGGGTAGTACTGAGGGATAAAAGGGGGAGGCGCCGGCGCCAGCGTTAATCAGTTCTGCGAGGACTGTTTCACGGCTGGCTGCTGTGGGTAGTAGTACAGGATAACGTAACAGGCGTTGACCGTTATAGCTGTTGCAGTGGGAGGGAAGGTCATAAACTTTTTCGGGGAAGGTGTCGAGTACCTCCTTTATTGCTAGCTGTGTTGTCTGGTCGCGCTGCTGGTAGCGGCGAATGTTTTCAGCGAGATGCTTACCCTGGATACTATTCATTGTTGAAATATCATCTAGCACGTCATAGTGGGTTTCTCCGAGCTTACTACCCGGCATGGATTCTAATAACCAGTACAGTAAAGGTGAGATCAAACAGTTATAAAGAGGCGGTATTGCACGCAGTTTGAGTCTGTCAAAGAAACTCAACTTTTCGCTGGAGTAGGTTTTAATATGATTGTTGAGTTCGCTATTTCTAATCAACAGTGCGCCGCCACCTGGTAGGCTGACCGGTTTCCCCTTACCGAAACTCAGTACCACCATATCGGTTGAAAAACTGGATGATACCGGGTTGGTATCGGGAAACCACTGGGCACTGTCTTCTATAAGAACTATTTTTTTTTCGCCGATCAGTTGCCGTATGTTCTCTATTCGCTCAGGGATACCTAAAAAATTTAGCGCGAGAATGGCAACGGTATTGTGATTGATTACGGCGCTAATTTCTTGCAGGGACATATAAGGGTGCTGTGGCGTAATATCTACCAAAACCGGTGTTAGGCCAGCGAAAACAGCGGCGCTTATTATGTCGGGGCAAGCGTAGCCTGGCATAATAACTTCAGGTTTGGGGAGGTTTGCGTATTCACTGGCTATTTCCAGAGCGGCGGCCAGCGCAGCTGTACCGGAATTTAATAGCAGGCAACGCTCTTCCCTGGCGACCAGCGTGGGTGGTGGGCTGGAATGACGCCAACTAATAGGGTTGCCGACGGGGGCAATGCGATGGAACATATTTGCTCACCTTGCTGAGGGTGCCCACACGGTCATTCGTGTTCCGGTAAAATACTTGATGGTGGCATGGGCAATAGCGATATTGACTTGCATAAAGAAGAATATGATACGAATCAATATGTTTTGTCGCAATTTGGAGGAAAGCCAGCCGGCTATTGCCATTCCGTAAAGCAGTAGTTGGGCTATTCCAGCGACATGGTAAAGCCAACCGTCACCGATTAATGCCAGATTGCTTAGCGCGGCGGCTAATAAAAACCAGGGTACTGCCCAGCGAAATATTTTATGACTCCAGACCTGGAATGAAAACAGGCCGAATTTTACCGGATTAAGGACTTCTGTATGACGGGCGATGGCGGTGATGCCGCGGATTACGGTACGTACCTTACGACTATACTCCTTTTTTTCGTCTTTGATGTCCTTGTAATAGCCATGTACGTCCGGGCAGGATATGGCGATATAGCCGGCTCGGGCGCTTTGAAGAGCAGTATTGAAATCGCTGGGGGATTGAGTGTCCCAGTGCCGGGTAGCAATTTCGCGGCGGGCGGCAAAAAATGACCCGCTTAAACCGACCAGGCCGGCATAGTGAGACTCCAGGGCGCGAAGCCACATCTCATAGCGCACATAGGCGCTCTCACCCACAACCTTGCCGTCAACACTGATGAATCGATCTTCACTGGAAACTGCCCCGACCAGTGGATCACTAAAATAAGCGACCATTTTTTTGATCGCATCCTTGGGGATGTCGGTTGCCACGTCAGAAAAGATAATAATTTCGCCACGGCTCTGATTAATTGCGCATTGTTGTGCGTATTCTTTGCCTAAATGCTGATCGGCCCGTACCAGAAAAGCCCCCTTGCCAGCATAGCTTTCTACGATACTGTCAGTGTTGTCTGTAGAGCAGTCTGAGGCGATGATAATTTCCAGCATGTGCGCCGGATAATCAATAATGAGTGAATTTTCAAGCTTTTCTATGATCCGTGCCTGCTCATTGTGGGCAGTGATAATCAGGCTAATCAAGGGCCAGGATTCAGGGGGAGAAGCCTGGGCGCAATGCCGTGCAGGCAGTGCGCGTAATATCAGTGGATACAAGGCGTAGCTATACACCACACCAATAATTGCTAGCAAAAAAACCACATCCATAAGCTTCTTCTTGTGCCTGACGCCGAAAGCTCGGAAGTATACCGGAGCTGTTACGGGCTGTCAGTGAGTCATGCAGCCCAGTATTCACATAAGCCACCGTTTTGAGCGCATTATTAACGTTGCCAGAGCTGGAATTTTCCCATGATTATGACGATACTATAGGGCTAGGTATTGAGGTTTTATGAGTCATATTGTCATTGTCGATGGTCTTGTCATCGAGCTAATGATGAAATGAAATTTGGTTATTTTCTACCCATATCGGCTTGTTTGGCGAATATGATTTAAAAGGGAAGCCTGCTGGTGTTAATCGAGGGCTGCAAGGTAAGATTCATATGGAAAAGTCACCATTCTCTGCGCACATTCAAACAACATCATCTTATTCTACGCGCTGGCTTTTCCTGCTGCGGTTTTGCTTATTTGAAGGAAATACTGGATTTAGTACCGGGTAGCCTACACCAAAGGATTTGGCACAGAGAAATAATGAATTAGGGTTTAAACCTTACTTGATGATAAATACTGGGAAAGTAAATGGGTTCTGGGAAGTTTTTTAGTTGTTGCATTATTGGCCAGGGAAAATTGACGCTGGATTGCGCGCAGCAACTTCTCGATATTGGGCATAAAATTTTTGGCATAGTGTCCGATAATATGGATGTGCGTGAATGGGCCGTCAAACATGACATTCCCAATATAAATACAGCGGAAGATCAACAGGCTTTTCTCGAGCAGTGGGAGTTCGACTTCCTGTTTAGTATTATCAATCCAAACAAAGTGCCAGATGCCGTCCTGAAGTTACCCAAAAAAATGGCAATCAATTTTCATGATGCGCCTTTACCGCGTTATGCCGGTTTGCATGTTACTTCCTGGGCAATCGCAAACAGAGAGCAAAGCTTTGGTGTGACCTGGCATGAGATGACGGAGCAATTCGATGCCGGAAAGATTCTTAAACAAATTGAGTTCCCGATTGATTCGGATGAGACGGCTTTTAGCCTGAATGTTAAATGCTTCCAAAAAGGCAGCGAGACTTTTACCGAATTAATTGATGAGTTGGCTGATGGCCGGGAAACGCGAAAGCCACAGGATTTAAACCAGCGTTCATCTTATCTCGCTTCCAAACGACCGAATGCTGCAGCCATTATTGACTGGAGTTTGTCGGCAGAAGAACTTGAAGCACAGGTGAGGGCATTTAGTTTTCAGCCCGACCCCAATCCGATTGGTATGCCGAAAGTATTGATTGCTGGTCATTATTACCTGGTTGCTGAAGTTGAAATTAAAGCGCAGGTTGAATCGACAGCGCCCGGTACTATTTGTAGCCTGAGTCGTAATAGCATAGATGTCGTCACCGGGAGCAGTGTGATCGCGTTAAAATCATTGATGACAATTGATGCTGCGCCGATCGAAGCGGATCAATTACTGGCCAGACATGATTTGCACATTGGGGATGTCCTGGCGTCCCTGAGTGAGGCTGAACGGAAAAACATTGATGATGTGGATCATCGCTTTGGTCGAAAAGAAAAGTATTGGCAGGATCGTCTGTCGCATAGCGAACCTTTTCTATTTACCCAGCAGATTAAAAATCCGCAAGCGTCTGAATGCTACAAGATAATTTCATCGGAGTTTTTAAACAGCAGCGTTGAGCAGGTTGCGGTGACCTTTCCTGATATGGATTTTTCTGATTTCGTTATAGCTGCATATTACTGCTTTTTGAGGCGAATCGGCGATTTAGAATTTTTTGATCTTGGCATAGATAACGCTGATGGAGTGGAAGTTTCGTTTGATCTAAGTAAGTTGTTCGCCACTCGCGTACCTTTCAGTGCGTCAATAGATACTGCACAAAGTATGCGTTTGATTATTGGCGAGATTACTGAATCATTATGTGTTATGAGGAAAAATGGGCTTTATGCTCTTGACCTGTATGCCAGGAATCCTGCGATAGCAAGGCCTGAATTGTCAGTCTCAATATCGCTGTTTGAAAGCTCCTTTTCAGATGATGCCTTGCCTGGCGATGCGCTTAATCTTGCGGTACAAAAAAACAGTAATCAATATCAATGGCGATATAACTCTGAATTGTTGTCTGGAGATAATGTTTCCCTGATTACAGAATCTTTTAAAATATTTATTAAAAATGTAATTGAGGATTTTGAACTAAGTTTGGCTAATATCGTGATGATTTCTGAGCAGGAAAATCACCAACTCCTGAATGAGTGGAATCAAACCCAAAAGCCCTATGATAACGATCATTGCATTCATCAGTTATTTGAAGAACAGGCCTTGCAACGCCCTGATGCTATTGCGCTGGTATGTCGAAATATAGAAATAACTTATTTTGAACTTGAGTTGCGTGCCAATAAAGTTGCACTTCGTCTTCAAGCGGAAGGTGCACAGCCGGATATGCCTATCGGTATTTTTATCGATCGCTCAATAGATATGATGGTTGGATTATTGGGTATCCTCAAGTCCGGGGCCGCTTATGTACCGTTAGATCCCGCTTATCCGAGGGATCGTATTGCTTTGATGATTGACGATGCCAATTTGAGCATTTTGTTAACTCACTCTAATTTACAAGCTGAGTTGCCGGTAAACTCGGCCAAAGTTGTCTGTGTCGATCAGTTGTTGAGTGACGCATCATTGGCAGAATCAGTTCATCAACTTGAGTGTAGTGTCGGCCCAGCTAATCTGGCTTACGTGATCTACACCTCTGGTTCAACGGGTCGGCCAAAAGGGGTGATGATTGAGCACAGAAATGTGATGAATTTCTTTACCGGTATGGATGACACGCTGAACTATCAAGGCAGTCCGGGGGTTTGGTTGGCGGTTACCAGTATTTCCTTTGATATTTCTGTATTGGAAATATTTTGGACATTAAGCCGGGGATTTAAAGTTGTTATTCAAGAGGAAGATGCACGAACACTGGCTCAGGATGCAGTTTCGACCGTACAGCGAAAGCTTAATGTCGGTCTGTTTTATTTTTCAAGCGATGCGGGGCCTTCTAGCAATAACAACCGTTACAAATTACTGATTGACGGTGCTAAATTTGCCGATGCCAATGGTTTTTCATGTATTTGGACGCCAGAGCGTCACTTTCACTTATTCGGGGGGCTTTACCCCAATCCATCAGTCACCAGTGCAGCAATTGCAGCGGTGACATCGACAATTGCTATTCGAGCGGGAAGCATTGTTTTACCACTGCATAATCCGGTGCGTGTGGTTGAAGAGTGGTCGGTAGTGGATAATATCTCCGGTGGTCGGGTAGGCTTTTCATTTGCATCTGGTTGGCATGCTAATGATTTTTCCCTATTGCCGGAAAATTATGAAAATCGTAAGCAGATCATGTATGACAATATTGAAAAAGTCCGTGAGCTTTGGGCTGGCAACGAAATAACCATGACCAATGGTCAGGGAGAGCCCTTTACGGCGAGAGTCTATCCGGCGCCGATACAGGAAGAACCGCCGATATGGATTACCACGGCTGGCAATGTTGACAGCTTTCGTCAAGCAGGCGAGGGTGGATTTAATATTCTTACTAATCTTCTTGGGCAAAGTATCGAAGAAATTAAAGAAAAAATTGTCGCTTACCGTGAGGGAAGAAGAAAGAATGGACATCAAGGTGATGGCAATGTATCTGTGATGGTTCATACCTTTGTGGGAGCCGATGTGGAGGAGGTTCGTGAAATTGTTCGGGAGCCGTTCTGCCAGTACCTCAAAACCTCCTTTGATCTGGTAAAAATTGCGCCGTGGGCATTTCCTGCTTTCCGTCAACCCTCGAAAAGTGCTGCCCAGGATCCGAGCTTCGATGCTGATGCGTTAACCGAAGAGGATCTGGATGCATTGCTGGATCATGCTTTCGATCGCTATTTTGAAACTGCCGGTATCTTTGGGACGCCTGCGAGTTGCCTACCGTTAATTGATCAGCTTAAGAGTGCTGGAGTTGATGAGATTGCCTGTTTGGTTGATTTTGGCGTCGATGATGATCTGGTTTTAGATAGCCTCACTCAGCTGAATAAATTGAGAGAGCTATCTAATCCACAAGCAGATTCGCCTGATAAAATGAAGGGGCAGGACTTCTCTGTTGCCGCTCAAATCCAAAAGCATAAAGTTACGCATTTCCAGTGTACGCCGTCAATGGCGCGAATTTTGTCGGCCGACCCGGCTACATTTACAGCGATGTGCTCACTGCAGAAAGTGCTACTGGGTGGAGAGGCATTGCCGATTGACCTTGCTGGTTTGTTGAAGCAATCATTATCGGGTGACCTTATCAACGTCTATGGCCCGACTGAAACAACCATTTGGTCCACTTCCAGCCCGGTTCCCGATGATCCTCGTGAATTGAGTATTGGGCGGCCGATTGCGAATACGGATATCTATGTACTTGATAGTGCATTACAGCTAAGTCCTATTGGCGTCCCTGGCGAGTTATGCATTGGCGGAGCGGGTGTTGTTCGAGGTTATCTTGATCGTCCTGAATTGACCGCAGAAAGATTTATTTCCAATGATTTTAATGACGATGCTGATGCGCGAATTTATCGAACAGGTGACTTGGTTAAATACCGTAAAAATGGCGATATAGAATATTTGGGGCGTCTGGATCACCAGGTTAAGTTACGAGGTTATCGTATTGAACTCGGTGAAATTGAATCACTAATCTGTGCTAACAATGCGGTGAAAGACTGCGTTGTTACTGTTCCCGATGTTGAAGATGGTGCGCAAGGTCTGGTTGCTTATATTGTTTCCTGCCCTACTGAAAAAGGTGTGCTGCCGACTACTGGTACTAACACATCGACGGATTATTGGCAGACCATCTGGAATGAAACCTATCAGGCGGGCACTTACACTCAGGGCGGGGAGCAGGAAGTAGCGGGTGATGATCCTACTTTAAATATTTCAGGTTGGTTAAACAGTTACACTGGAGAACAGCATCCAAAAGAGGATATGTTTGAATGGGTGACGGCAAGTGTTGAGCGCATATTGGCACTTAAGCCGAAGCGGGTGCTGGAAATAGGTTGTGGTACTGGCATGATTTTGTATCGTGTTGCTCAGCATTGTGAGACCTATGTGGGTGTTGATTTCTCCGAGCATGCATTGGCTTCGATACAGCAACAGCTTACAACACTTGCCTGGAATAATGTTCAGCTGGTACAGGGCGAGGCCGACAGTTTCTCATTAGTTGATGCGGAGCCGTTTGATCTAATTATTATTAATTCAGTAGTGCAATATTTTCCTTCGGCTGATTATCTGCTTAAAGTATTAAAAAGTCTATTCACTTTGATGGCTGATAACGGAAGAGTATTTGTTGGTGACGTTAGAAGTTTACCTCTTATGGAAAGTTTTCATCACTCGCTTGAATTGACAAAAGCGCCGGCAAGCATGTCTCTTGCTGGACTTCAGAACAGAATAAAAGAGCATCGTGAAAATGAATCCGAGCTGGTAATTGATGCTGATTTCTTCTTATCTCTTGAAAAAGAAATTCCAGAAATTACCCATGTTGATGTGCAATTGAAGCGTGGCACGCATCATAATGAAATGTCTATGTTCAGATATGATGTCTGTCTCGGGACGGGTGAGGTCGGTGACGTTTTATCCGACGCTGATTTTAATGTATTAGTTGCGGAAGAATCCCTTTCAGCAGTTAAAGACTGCCTGGAAAAACAGTCAAGTTGTTTTGTCATGCGCGATATTATCAACTCTCGCGTTGATGGCCATATCTATGCCCATAAATTAATGGAGTCATCAGGGAGCATTGCTACAGTATCCGATTTACATGCCGAAATAGAACGTCGTGGGATAATGGGCATTGATCCTGAGCAAGTATACCAGCTGGATTCAAGTTGGAGTATCCAGCTCAGTTGGGCGAAGTCCGGTAAAATTGATTGCTATGATGCTTATTTTATTCCTTCAGTTAACCATGCCAAGTTAAGTCTGGCTGTAGTAAAGCAGCATGATAACTTGAGTGATTATACTTTCGAGCCAATCCCGCATAGTGACGATTATCTTCTGGCCGAAAAGTTAAAAGAATTACTGCGTGAACAATTACCTGAATTTATGGTGCCTAGCGAATACATGGTGCTCAAAGCGCTGCCTTTGACGCCAAATGGAAAAATTGATCGCAAGGCATTACCTAAACCGGATAAACGTCGAAGAGATGTAAAGGAAGCCTTTGTTGAACCAGAAGGTGATATTGAGCAGACAATAGCCTCGGTATTACAGGAAATGTTAAACCTTGAGAAGATTGGAACAAGGGATAATTTTACCGATATCGGCGCAAACTCCTTATTAATTGTTCAGGCGAATAATCGCTTGAGCCAGAGATTGGATAGAAAGGTTTCTCTGGTTAGTATGTATCGCTACCCAACCATTGCTTCATTGGCGGAACATTTAAGTGGCAATGCTGATAGTAAGCAGGGTATGGATAAAGGCCAGAAGCGAGGCGAAAAGCGCAAGCTGGCGCAGGCGAACAGGAAAAAACGATTGGCAAGCCGGCGACGATAAACGACTTGCGATTGTTGCAGCAGAGTAAGTTTAATTTTTAATAAGTGGCATTGGTAATTGACACTATGAACGACCACGAAAATATAGAAGAGGATGACGGCTCCACTATTGCGATAGTGGGTATGGCTTGTCACTTGCCTGGCGCGGAAAATATTAACGAATATTGGCATAATCTTCGTGAGGGTGTCGAATCCGTTGAAAACTTTACCGATGAGCAACTGCTTGCTGCTGGTGAAGACCCCGCTGTACTCGCCGATCCCAATTATGTTCGCGCACAACCGTTGCTGAAAGGCTTTGACCGTTTCGATGCTAAATTTTGGGGCTTTAGCCCTCAGGATGCGGCGGTGACAGATCCCGCCCACCGGATATTTCTGGAGGTGGCTTATCAGTCCTTAGAGCATGCGGGTCATACTGGCTATGATTCGGAAGGAACAGTGGGAGTATTTGCAAGCTCGGGTGCCAGCCAATATTGGATGGACAACCTCAATACTAACCCGCAATTGATCGAGGAGATGGGTGAGTTTCTGGTGCGTCATACCGGTAACGATATGAACTTCCTGGCAACACGTCTTTCCTATGAACTTGACCTGAGAGGCCCCAGTTTAAATATCCAGACTGCTTGTTCATCTTCCCTGGTCGCCGTACATATGGCGGTGCAGAGTTTACTGGGCGGTGAATGCGATACGGCTATTGTGGGTGGTTCCACCGTATTGCTTCCGCAGGGCCGCGGTTATCTCTATCGAGACGGTGAAATAATGTCGCCCGACGGCCACTGTCGCCCATTCGATGCCAAATCTGCCGGAACCGTCTTCGGCAGTGGTGCGGGGGCTATTGTATTGAGGCGTCTTGATGATGCCAAAGAAGATGGCGATAGCATTTATGCGCTGATTCGTGGATCAGCGATAAATAATGATGGTGCGCAGAAAGTGGGTTATTTAGCGCCCGGCGTTGAAGGACAGGCGGGAGCCGTCGCTGAAGCCTTGGAAGTCAGTGGTGTCGATGCCGAAGATGTTTCTTATATTGAGGCGCATGGAACAGGCACCCTGATTGGGGATCCGATCGAATTTGAAGCATTGAACCAGGTATACCGTGAGGCAACGGATAAGCGCAGTTATTGTCGCTTGGGATCGGTAAAATCGAATATCGGTCATTTGGGTGAGGCAGCGGGTGCGGCAGCGATTATTAAAGTTATCTTGTCGTTGCAGCATAAGCAGTTACCGCCGAGTATTAATTACACTTCACC
Organism: Spongiibacteraceae bacterium; assembly: GCA_030621845.1. Taxonomy (GTDB): domain Bacteria; phylum Pseudomonadota; class Gammaproteobacteria; order Pseudomonadales; family Dasaniaceae; genus JAUXHA01. Next base: position 6,747 of record JAUXHA010000004.1, on the reverse strand, counting down.
CAACCCGGACATGGAGATCGACGATAGCCCTTTTATAATCAATGACAAATTGGTGGATTGGCAGAAAGAGAATGGCAAAAGGCTGGCGGGTATAACCGCATTAGGTGCAGGCGGAACCAATGCGCATATCATTCTTGATCAGGCACCTGAGCCAGAGGCTAAAACGTCCAGTCGACTTAACAAACAATTATTGGTGATATCGGCGAAAACAGAAACGGCATTAAATACCGCATGCCGAAATCTGGCTGCAGTGATACGTGCGCAAAATGATCTGGAGTTAGCTGATGTTGCTTATACTTTGCAGCTAGGCCGGCGTGCTTATAGTCATCGTCGGGTACTTGCAGTGGGCAATCGTGAAGATGCAATATTCTTACTTGAAGGCGGTGATGCCAGGCGAGTGGCGGAAGATAAGGCAGAGGATCGCCAACCTTCATTAGTATTTATGTTTCCCGGAGGTGGTGCCCAGTATGCAGGAATGGGTGCCGAGCTCTACGAAAAAGAACAAGTTTATCGTCAGGCGTTTGATGACTGTCTGGCATGCCTTGAGCGGGTGAGCGCTGAGGAAATAAAATCGCTGGTATTTGCAAAAGAGGCGCTTGAGATAGCATCGAAAACCCTGGAGTGTCCGTCAATAACACTACCTTCTTTATTTGCAACAGAATATGCTTTGGCAAAGCAAATGTTGTTCTGGGGAGTTGAGCCAGTAGCATTTGTTGGTCATTCAATGGGTGAATACACTGCGGCTTGTTTGTCAGGAGTGATTAGCCTTAATGATGCGATGAGTCTGGTGCGATTGCGCGGGGAGTTGTTTGAGAAAATTGATTCAGGGGCGATGCTGAGCATTTCACTTCCTGAAAAAAAAGCGCGCGCTATTATGCCAGAAAATCTGGATATCGCTGCAGTGAACGCCGATGATCTCTGTGTAGCATCAGGTCCTGTTGAGGGTATTGAGAAATTACAAAAGAGCTTGGAAGATCAGGATATTGATTGCACACGCGTGCGTATTAATGTGGCGGCACATTCCGCAATGCTGGATTCTGTTCTGGATGAATTTCGTGATTTTTGCCAGTCAATAAATTTCTCTGCTCCAGAAGTACCTTTTACTTCAAATTTAACCGGTACCTGGATCACAGAAGATGAGGCAACAAGCCCGGATTATTGGGTTGAACATTTACGTAACACAGTGAGATTTTCTGAAAATATTGCAACAGTGTTGTCAGATGATAACCGTGTATTGGTGGAGGTCGGGCCAGGTCGGGCATTAACAAATTTATCGCAGGCAGGGAGCTTAAGAGCTCAGGCAACATTTAATACTATGCGGCATGCCAGTGAAACGTACTCTGATGTTGAATGCGCTTTGCGAGCTTTTGGAAGAATTTGGACTTCAGGCATTGAGCTTGATTGGCGTCGTTTGTGGGAGAATGAGCGGCGACAGCGAATAGCTTTGCCCGGATACCCCTTTGAGCGCAAAGCGTATTGGGTTGACCCAGGTACTTCTATACCGATGGCTGCGCAGACAATAACAGGTGATTTGAAAAAACGTGCAGATATAAGTGAGTGGTTTGCTCAATATAATTGGGCGCAAAGTGCCGCCCCAAAATTAATCGAAGAGTTGGATCAGACATGGTTGATCTTCGAAGATGAAATCGGTCTTGCGCAGATAATTATTGAGCAGATGGAGAAAACATCGAAGATTATTCGGGTTAAACCCGGTAATAAATTCGAAAGTCTCCATGATGGCAGCTATCGTCTTGCAACGAATAATCTAGAGCAATTTGAAAGCCTGATGCAATCTCTGGATGCTGGGAAACGAATGCCTCAGCACATTATTTATCTATGGCCGGTGACTGAGGCGAGCCGTTATCCAGATTCATCTATGGCACGACTTGATGACTATGAGACGTGTGCCAATAGTTATTTTTGGGGTTTGTTTAATCTAAGTAAAGTGTTGAGCGAAATGGAGGATAGTATTCGCTTAACGGTAGTGTCTTCTGACATGCATGCCATCGGCAATAAAAGTTGTCCGGAAAAGTCTTTATTGATAGGTCCTGTATCAGTATTGCCACATGAATCTCCCCATGTAAAAACACAATCAATAGATGTTTCTCCGGCGATATTTAAAAATAATGACCTAGGTAGAATCGCCAGGCAAATAGTCAATGAGGTGAGCTCAGCTGGTGATGATCTTATGGTCGCTTATCGGGGAAGCGATCGCTTAATTCGACGTATTGAGTCAGAGCCGTTGGAAAAAAATACGAGAAAAAAGACCTGGCTGCGAGATGGAGGAGTATATTTTATTAGTGGAGGTCTTGGTGGTGTAGGTTTAACAATTGCTCATTACCTGGCTGAAAATGGCGCGGGATATATTATTTTACAGGGTCGGCAGGGTTTGCCCGACAGATCGGTATGGAAAAATTGGCTGGAGACGCATGTGGCCAGTGATAGTACGGCGAATAAAATTCTGGCGGTGGAAAAAATTGAGAAATTGGGAGCAAAGGTTGTGGTACTCGCTGCGGATGTTACTGATTATGAACGTAGTCGCAGTGCGATCGAGAGTGCAATCAAGGATTGTGGGCCGGTTGATGGGGTAATTCATGCGGCAGGGTCAATGGACGATCAGTTAATATTGCTTAAAACACCTCAATCGGCACAAAGACTCATCGATGCGAAAGTTAAAGGTGCATTAATACTCGATAGTATTTTTTCTCAACATAGTCTTGATTTCTTTATCGTATTTTCTTCAGTTGCTTCTTATCTTGGCTTGCCTGGACAGATCGACTACTCCGCGGCTAATGCCTTTTTGGATGCTTTTTCTAAAGAGCGTGCTACTCGTGAAAATGGTGAGTCATTGGCTATTAATTGGAATGCCTGGCGTGATGTGGGTATGGCTGCGCAACAACAGCTGTCTCTGAATGATGGCGTGGATATCAATGCTGAAAGACATGCAATAACTCACCCCGCGCTAGACTATTACACTGATCTTGAAAAAAATAGAAAATTATTTAGTACCAGATTAACTGTTGATGGGCAGTGGATGTTATCTGAGCATCGCGTTAAGAATGGTGGTGCGCTTATACCTGGGACGGGTTTTATTGAGCTCTTCCGTGCGGTATTTTTACAGTATTGTCTTGGGTCTGGAATAAGTCATTTAAAGAATTCTGCCATAGAGCTTTCTTCGATACAATTTTTTACTGCCTTGCAGGTATCCGACGACGTTAACAAATCTATGCATATTGAAATTAAAGATAAGGGACAACAGGCATATTTGACAGTTTATTCAGATGATGAAGGTTTTCCTCATGCAGTAGCTAATGCAAAGCGAATCACTAATAGTAAAGCCAATATTATTGATTTAAGCGCTATACGAAAGCGCTGTACGAAGACTGCATTAACTCAGGGAAAATTTCTTGATCAGACTTTTATGAATTTTGGCCCGCGCTGGGCTTGCATTAGTGGCATTCAGTGGGGAGGGAAAGAAGCCTTGTTAGACATTGTGCTTCCGGAAGAGTATGCAGGTGATCTAGAGCACTATGGATTACATCCAGCATTATTAGATATGGCCACTGGTGGTGTTCAATTTCTGATAGATGGTTTTTCAAAAGAAGATGATTTTTATGTGCCAGTGGCATATCAAAAAGTGCTTATACATGATGTTATGCCACGTTCTTTTCTCAGTTATGTCCGCGTAAGCGATCAATCAGTGGACGATTTTGCTGTATTTGATGTGACCCTATTAGATGAGACAGGGAAAGCTATTGTAGAGATTAATGGTTTTACTATGAAAAAGGTTGCTGTTGATTTTGCGGCGAATGAGGGGGCCCGCACTGGCATTGTTGAAGCGAATATAGACAATCAACAAGGCAGCCTGGCAAGTATCCTGTCACAAGCGATTTTGCCAGAAGAGGGGGTTGAGGCTTTTGACCGGATAATGTCACAGTCAGGACGAACTCAGTGGATTGTTTCTTCTGTTGACACGTCACTATGGAGGAGTCAATTAGAGTCCCCGGCTGATATTCGGAAAGAAAATACAAAAGCGAGTTATATCAGGGAGGATATCCATGACCCGGATTCAGATATAGATATTGTTGAAATAGAACAATGTTTATTAGGACATCAAGCGGTAGAGCAGGTATTTGTCAGGTCTTTTCTCGATGAAAGTGGTGGCCGCAGATTAATGGCTTATTATTATCCAGATGATTACCAGCATGTGACAGTCAGTGATCTGAGAAAATACAGTAAATCCTTATTGTCTAATGAGAAAGTACCACAACAATTTATTGAGATTGATGAAGTTCCAAGAGACGAGCAGGGTGAAGTTGATAGGGAAAAATTACAAGACCCACTTAGGCCAGAAGATAAATTTGTTGAGCCGAGTACGAAAACAGAAAAGCAATTAGCTGAGATATGGCAAGATGTGCTGGGGGTAGATAGGGTAGGGCTTAACGAAAATTTCTTTGATATTGGTGGCCACTCACTATTATCTATTCGAATCATTGTTAAAGTAGATAAAAAATTTGGTGTGCGATTGTCTCAGCCAACGATGGTTATGCATACGCTGGAACAAATCGCTAGCGAGATTGATACAGAATGCAATGATGCAGATACCGTTAATCATACGGAACAAAATCAACATGCATTAGAGCAGGACGTAAAAGTTAATTCATCTAATGGTATTATGAAAAAATTATTTGGCAGGAAATGACTTGTGAATGCATTTTTCTTCGGAAATTCTAAAGAACCGCTATACGGAGTTTATTACCCGGCATCCAACGCGTCAAAAAATGAAGGTGTGGTGCTTTGTAGTCCTTTTGGGCAGGAAAGTATGCGTTCTCATCGAGCGTTACGTCAAATGGCAATGTCATTGGCAAAAAAAGGGTTTCATGTTCTCAGGTTTGACTATCGAGGAACTGGGGATTCAGCCTTGGATATGAATACTGTTGAAGCTCAAGATTGGGAGGATGATGTCGCTGTGGCTATTGATGAACTGCGTGATATGTCTGGAGTGAACAAGATAGCGGTAATTGGACTTCGTTTAGGCGCATTGATTGCAGCAGCGAGTTGTATAGGACGAAAGGATATTAGCCGTTTAATTATTTGGGATCCAATTTTGTCTGGCCAGGATTATATTGCAGAGCTAAGGGGTGAAATAGCTTCTGAATGCTCTAGAAATTTTGAAGACGAAACTGGATGCTTGAATTTCAATGGATTTCCTTTGCCAAAACGCTTCTTAACAAGCCTTGACGAATTAAGTTTGTTGAAAATGGATCCCATGTCAATACCAAGAATTTATCAGGCGGTGTCACATGAAGATGAGTCATTTAAACTTGTGGAAAATACTTGGTCTAAGCACAAAGGTTTTGAAAGTAAGTTAACGGCCGCGCCACATGACTGGAATTTTGTTGATGATTTTGGGGGGATTCTTTTTCCACAGCCAATTATTCAGGCGATTGTAGCCTGGATGGATTGATACTTGTTTTGGCGGTTTAGTCAGCGTAGAGGGTTTTTTAGTGATCGATAGTGGCAAAAACTTTGTTAAAGAGCGGGCGGTTCGAATTGGTAAGCCAGTTCCTTTGATTGGAGTTATATCTGAACCTGAAAATTTCAATCCAGAGCGGCCAGCGGTATTGATTTTTAACTCTGGAGTAATGCACCACATAGGTTCATGCCGCTTGTCGGTGAGGTTGGCAAGAGCATTTTCCAATTCGGGTAATCTGTCGATTCGATTTGATTTTTCCGGCATTGGTGACAGTGAATCGAGGAGAGGAACTGAATCATTCGAAGAGTCTGTGGTGAAAGAAGCTACGGAAGTGATGGATTATTTGCAAAAAAAACGTGGAGTGAAAAAATTTGTTTTGTATGGACTTTGTTCTGGAGCAGATGCTTCATATCTAACGGCGCTTGATGACGTTAGAGTAGTTGGAATCGCACAAATTGATCCATACTGCTATCGCACTGCAAGATATTATTTTCATTATTATGCATCGAGATTTTTTATATTTGAAAGATGGCTTAGTAGTGGAAATCGCCTGGTGAAGTTTATTACTGGCGCGGCGAAAAATAACGATACCGAGGGGGATATTGGTATTAATGATGAGTTTTATGAAGAAGCGGATTATGCTCGTGAATTTCCGCCACGAAAGCAAGTGGCTGACGGACTTAAAAATATTTTTTCTAGAGGAGTGGAAAATTATGTCATCTTCACAGGAGGGATGGAGGAGTATAATTACAAATCGCAATACATGGATAGCTTTAGTGATGTTGATTTCGGCAATAAATTAACAGTGAGTCATCTTGTTTCTTCTGACCATATTGTTACCAATCCACTACATCAGGCAGAAATAATCAGAAGCCTTTCGTCATGGTTGACGATCCTGTCAGATAAACATATTTGATACGTATTGATAATACTTTACTATTAAAAACACTAAATAACAGTAATTAAATGTTTTGATAGATAAACACTGAAATAAGTAGTCCATGAAGATAATTAGAGATTATCTGGAGTGTAAAATAGAAAATTCAATTTCTGAGGATTTGATTTTGTTGGAGTGGGTTATGCAAAAGTAAATAAAATGAACAGTTAAGAATAATTAAAAACAATAAAGATTCCGATGAGTTAAATAGATTTGAAGCGATTGGAAATACATCAGGAAAAAATTATGATGAATTTCTAAAAAAGAAAAACAATAATATAGAAAGTTCCCAGCTTGTTGTGGATCGTTCGTAAGGATAAAAAATAGTTGATGT
>JAUXHA010000023.1 GCA_030621845.1 Spongiibacteraceae bacterium | reverse complement strand
TCTTAACTGTGCTGTCTCTGTTTAGCGAAAATGAAACGAATAATACTGCAGACAAGGTCATCGTCATCAGCGGCATCGAGCATCAAACTCCCTATATTGAAGAGGGTATCCTCAACTATCTTGGTCACCATCGATACCATATGGAGACCACTGTTCACGCGGGAAAAATGGCCCTTACTATCGATGATCGTAACTGGAAGCTAAGCATTACTAAAAAAGATCATCGCGCTACCTACGTCGTTATCTATGACCTTAGCGATGAAGAAAAGCCCCGGGTTGTTATGTTCAACAAGAACCTGTTACTGGAATAAATTCTGCTAACAGATCATTGAGCACACTGCTGCCTCACAATTTTGGCGACGAACTGGCCCGGGCCAACTCGTAGCATCACGTCCACCATAGTAGGCATGCTAGATAAAACTATGGGGCAGCAGTGGCTTCAGCCTGTGCTTTTCTGGCCGGAGCCTCGGCTAAAAACTGTAAGAATAAATCCCGGATCCCAAGATCCTTAAAAGTTCCTATATGCGGTCCATCATAGCGAAAAAAGGATTTAGGTTTATTGCTTGCTGCAAAAATTCTTTCTCCCTGCTTGAACGGCACCACATCATCCTGCGTACCGTGAATAATCAACACCGGCGTTGGGCTGATATTAGCAACATGATCAACCAGGTCGTAAGCCCCCGGCATACTCCAGCCAGCAGGGTACTGGAATGCCCAGGTCAACCAGTGACGTGAGGCCACTTCCCGGGCAATCTCGCTATAGCTGGCAAAACCTGCATCCAGCACTACCCCATCCAGTTGTTTTCGGTAATCCGCATTGGTCGCCACCACATAACCGCCCATTGACGCACCAAGACTCTGCCCCAATAGATATACCGGTTTATCCTGCACTTCTGGCTGTGCCAGCATCCAGTCGAAGGCCGCATTGATATCGTTAAATACTGCCGGTAAAGAGGCTGTACCTTCGGAGTGACCATAGCCACGATAATCCAGTAGCAGTACTTGATAACCCAGTTCCGGCAGCCAGTAGACACTGCCAATATGGGTGCTGATGTTTTCCGCATTACCGTGTAAAAAAAGTATCGTCCCCTTTACTTCTCCCCTCGGTTCCAGCCACCAGGCACTGAGCTTAACGCCATCTTCACTCGTCAACGCCACATCACGATACTCTATACCTAATTGCTCAGGTGTTCGCACCCAGTTTTTACCCGGAAAAAAAAGCAGGCCACTGCAGCCCGACAGCGCAACTATCAATAGCAACAATAAACAAGCACGCAATTTAGAAATAATGACGATAGGCAAGACTGGTTTCATTGATCGCATCCGAATCATTGATACTGCGCTTATAAGCAATGCGCAGAGCAGCATTACGCCCCAGCACAAGGTTGTGGGAAAACTGCATAATGGTACGTTCCACACCGTCCGTGAAGTAGAGGTGCTCAGCCTGTAACAAGGTATTACCGTAGCTACGCTGCCTCAAATAACCCAACCGGAGGCCACCGGCAATATCCAACTCGCGGTCAAAATCCGTATTGTATTCAAGCCGAGTACGTAAATGAGCAAAAACGCGACCGTCAAAAGGTGCATAATAACTGAGGCCCACACCCGCATTGACCTGGGGTACCAACTCATTTTTGGTACCAGTCCACTGGCGATCAAACCCCGTATTAACCTGCCAGGACAAGGGTTTAAAGAATTTACTCCTTGGATAGAGGGAGTCGATCTCGATAATATCAAACTGCTGTAACCTCAGGCCGCTGCCCTCTTTAGCTCGCACCACAATACGCCCCATATTCAAGGAAGTATTTTCTGGATAGCCCTCAATATTATCCAGTAAATCATGGTAGCTAATACGCCACTCAAGATCAGAAAAGGCGTCATCCTCCTCAACACCAGCTGAAACGGAAAACATTTGCGTATCATGACCGTCCAGAGGATCTTCACCTCTCGGTGGTAACTGTGGATCAGGATCGGGCTCATAGCCACTAAGCATTCGCAACAACTTGAAACTGCGCTTGGCAACAGCATCATCGCGCTCCTCACCCTCATTCAAGTAACGCAGGTAACCGTAGCTGACCGATACCACATCGCGCTGTTTATCCGCTGGTAAATCAGTAAACGCATCACTCTCACTCGCAGCAATATCAGCCGATAATTCCTCCGCTAGCTGCTGCTGTGATGGCTTGAGCTGGTTTATTTCAAACTCCAGTATGGTTTGGGCTGATGTCCGGTAAAATACACTCTCCACCATGCCGGCCTCCTCCACGACTCTAACCGTATCAATGGGGATAGCAACCACAGGGAATTTATCGGCCAGGTCGAAACCCGGTCGCGCCACATCAATTAATTCCAGCAAACGGAAGGAACAATTTTCATCGAAAAAATAATAGTCAAAATTAACCAGGTTCAGCTCCCAGATATGAGCCATCATCCGGTCAACCTCCTGCTCACTCAGGTTAAGCCGATACTCCCACAAATCCCTGCTTTCCAATCTGGAATACTCTTTCACCTTCTCAAAGTAAGTACGGGCCGAGAAAAGCCCAGGGTAGCCTCCCGCCAGCCCCTTCCATGCGTAGAACATACTGTTATCAGCTTCATTGGTATCGGCGCCAAAATTCAGGGCATATGAAAGTAAGGTAGAGCCCTCCTCGATACCAGGAGGATCAAAGCGTAAAAAGGTATGCCCATACATCGAAGAGGGGCTATTGAGTTGACTGGAAGCAAATACCAGCACCACGCTGTTTGCATTCACCGTCTCTCGCCAGGCCCGATATTCATCGCAGCGCACCAGCGGGAAGTCGATAGCGGCCATCTCCCTCAAAAACAACTTGCGCGCAACATATTTACACTGCGTATCGGGGCGCTCGATAAACGCCTCTATGGTTGCCTTTAGTTCAGCTGCCGGGTTCGAAGCTCCCGCCTCACTGAGGAAAAAACGCTGATCATCGATATAGCTATCTTGCCCACCAAACCAACTGGCCTCGTAATGCACCAGGTCCAGCCAGCGCGGATCATCAGCAAGGGATTGTGTACGCTGCCACCAATCATCCGCTGTTTGCGCATGCAGAGATAGCGGGATAAGAAATATTAGCAGGGCCACACTGGCCAATTTATGAAGATTTAGCACCAGACTAGATTTGTCCGAGAGAAAGTTATTGTTATAGACACAAAAATGCCGCGCCCTGATTCAAGGCGCGGCATTGCGCAGATTAAGAAACGTAAGGCTTCAGGGTTTCATCTTGCTGCATTACACCCCACATGGCTGCCATAGTTTGCTCAGTAGTGGTATTCTCCGATGGGAAAAGCAAGTCATAGTTATCGTGCAAGGCTAGTTTAAATTCAGCACGATCTTCTGGCTTGATACCCAGCGAAACCGCCATAGCCGTGATCACTTCACCATCACCACGTGCAACATCTTCACTAAACTCATCCATCAACATGCTGAGATCAACCGCGCTCTTGCCACCGTAGGAAATGGTGCCATTGGCACTACAGCCGTTAGTACCGGTAGTGACACCAAAGGTATTGTTGCCCGTCGTGGCGTTAGTCGTTAACGCGAGTATATGTGAAGGCTTACCGCTCTGGCCTTCAAAAAGAATCTGTCCCCAACCACAACCGCCGCCACCTGCAGCACCTGCAAAAGCTGTTGCAGAAGAACCAGCCAGTAAACAAGCTATTAGAATCCGCTTCATATTATGCCCCCTAGGCAATATTTATTGAGTTATTAACAATCAGAGCCAAACATAAGTAACCAGCTCCTGCTTTGAGAGTACCACAGCTATCTAAAAAAACAATTTCAGCTCTGCATTTCCAGTAAAAAAGTGACCGGCCCATCATTCACCAACTGCACCTGCATATTGGCGGCAAATTGACCAACGGCGATCGGCATGCCCCCGTCTCGTAAACAGTCCACCAAATAGCTATACAAATGTTCGGCAAGTGCCGGCTCCGCCGCGCCGGAAAACCCCGGCCGCAGTCCCTTGCGCGTTTCCGCCGCCAGGGTAAACTGCGACACCAGCAGTAACTCACCGCCAATATCCCGAACACTGAGGTTCATCTTTCCCTGCTGATCTGAAAATACCCGGTAAGCCATGAGTTTATCGGCCATGCGCCGGGCCAGCGCCTCGCTATCGTCTCGCTCGACCCCGAGCAACACCAATAAACCCTGGCCAATGGCTCCGATTGATTGCCCATCGACCTGCACACTAGCCTGCGATACCCGCTGTATTAAGGCTTTCACCCATTACCCCCGCTCATCGCCTGCTGAGCGCAGCTTGCGCGCCATCTCCCTGGTCGCCCTGACCAGGGCATCAACAATACTGGGGTCACTGGTCGCATGGCCGGCATCGCGAACAATATGCAATTCACTGTCAGGCCAACTATTGTGCAAACTGACCGCATTATCCAGAGTACAAATCATGTCGTAACGCCCATGAACAATAATGCCGGGAATCCCTGTTAATTTACCGGCATTGCGGATTATTTGATCGGTCTGTAAAAATCCCCGATTAACAAAATAATGCGCTTCAATCCGCGCCAGGGATAAAGCGGTATGGGGATCGGAAAAATGCTCTACCAGCTCGTGATTAGGTCGTAAACTGGCACAACTGGCTTCCCACCGCGCCCATGCCTTTGCCGCCGACATCCTCGCCAATTCATTGTCCCCGATCAGCAGCTGATAATAGGCGGCCACCAGATCATGCCGGTCTTTTTCAGCAATGGGATAAATAAAATCCTCCCAGTAATCGGGGAACACCTGGTTGGCACCGTGGCGATAAAACCAATTAATATCCTGCTCACGACAGAGGAAAACACCGCGAAGAATTAAGCCCAGCACACGCTGCGGATACGTTTGCGCGTAGACCAGGCTCAAGGTCGATCCCCAGGAGCCACCAAACAGGCACCAGCGAGCTATGCCGAGGTATTCCCTGATCGCTTCTATATCCTCAACCAGCGCCTGGGTATTGTTGCCATCCAGCGCTGCATGGGGGCTGGAACGCCCCGCTCCACGCTGGTCAAAGAGAATAATACGGTAGTGTTCAGGATTAAAAAAACAACGACTTTTACTGTTACAGCCGGCACCGGGGCCGCCATGAACAAATAACACCGGTATACCCTCAGGGTCGCCACATTCTTCTATATAGAGTTCATGGGGCGATGCTACCGCCAGGCGATGATCGGCATAGGGTTTGATATCGGGGTAGAGCGGCATCATAGTGGTCACGCCTGCTGCTTTGATTCGAGCAAGCTTAGCACTTATCAGCGGCCAGGGGTGATGTGATTACGCCGGTGCATAAGCACTGCGAAGAGCCGAAGAGCGCTGCCCTTCGCAGTAAAAAATCTGGCTATTTGTTACCCGCACGCCTGCGTTCGTTTTCCTTTAACAGTTTTTTGCGCAGGCGAATATGATGGGGCGTTACTTCAACCAGTTCATCATCCTCGATGAATTCCAGCGCCTGCTCCAGGGTATGCTTAACCGGAGGTGTTAGCACCAGCGCCTCGTCGGTACCGGATGCCCGCACATTGGTCAGCTGCTTGCCCTTGATGGGGTTCACCGCCAGGTCATTACTGCGCGCATGCAAACCAATAATCTGCCCCTCATAAATATCCACCGCATGACCCAGGAATAAGCGACCTCGATCCTGCAAATTGTAAAGCGAATAGCTCAGGGTCTTGCCCGAGACCATCGACACCAGCACACCATTCTGGCGAGACGCCACCTCCCCGGATTTCACTTCGCCATAGTGATCGAAAACACTGGTCAAAATACCCGAACCCGAGGTCAGAGTCAGGAACAAGCCACGAAAGCCAATCAAGCCCCGTGCTGGCATGATAAATTCCAGTTTTACCCGGCCCTTGCCGTCGGGCTCCATATTGGTCATTTCGGCACGTCGATTACCCAGCTCTTCCATAATAGCGCCCTGGTGCTCGGCCTCAACATCAATAACCACCTGCTCATAGGGTTCATGGATAACGCCGTCCACCTCTCTCTGCACCACTTCAGGCCGCGACACACCCAGCTCAAATCCTTCCCGACGCATAGTTTCAATCAACACCGACAAATGTAATTCACCGCGACCGGAGACCTTGAATTTTTCGGCGCTATCACCCGGCTCAACGCGCAGGGCCACATTGTGGATCAGTTCCTGTTCCAGCCGATCTTTAATATTACGCGAGGTAACAAACTTACCGTCCTGACCGGAGAAAGGAGAGTCATTCACCATAAAGGTCATACTGACCGTGGGCTCATCGACACTCAGCGGCGGCAGCGCTTCGATTTTGTCCGGGTCGCAGAGCGTGTCAGAAATTGACAGGCCATCGATACCATTAATACAAACAATATCACCCGCATAAGCCTCGTCGGTATCCACGCGGTCCAGACCAAGATAGCCTTTTACATTTAATACCTTGCCTTTACGCTCTTTGCCATCGGCACCCTTCACAATAACTTGCTGGTTGGGTTTCAAACTACCCCGGGTAATACGCCCAACGCCAATAACACCGATATAACTGTCATAATCCAGTGCAGAAATCTGCATCTGGAAAGCACCCTCGCGATCCACCTCAGGCGCGGGAACCTTATCGGCAATCATTTCAAACAGCGGCGTCATATCATCCGCCAACTGGTCGGCTTCGGGGCCGGCAACACCGTTTAAGGCCGAGGCATAGATAATCGGGAAATCCAGCTGTGCATCCGTAGCGCCGAGACGGTCAAACAAATCAAACACCTGGTCAATGACCCAATCCGGGCGCGCACCGGGGCGATCCACTTTATTCACCACCACAATCGGCTGCAAACCCTGCTCAAAGGCCTTGGAGGTTACAAAACGGGTTTGCGGCATGGGTCCATCAACGGCATCGACCAGCAACAACACACAATCAACCATCGATAGCACACGCTCCACCTCACCGCCGAAATCGGCGTGCCCCGGGGTGTCGACGATATTAATATGATAACCATTCCACTCAATGGCGGTATTCTTCGCCAGAATGGTAATGCCCCGCTCCTTTTCCTGGTCATTGGAATCCATAATCCGTTCCGCCGCTGCGTCCCTACGACTCAAGGTGCCGGACTGGGCGAGTAGCTTATCCACCAGGGTTGTCTTACCGTGGTCTACGTGGGCGATAATGGCGATGTTTCTCAACTGTTCTATCACTGGAATTTGCCTCAGGGCGGGATTTCAAAGGGTGCGCATTATACAGAGGTATGCGGCCAAGAGAAATTACAATAAGTACTTACTTATGACTTATCGGCTCTTATACGCTATAAATAAATGATATTTCCTCGGGGAGCCCCTTTGAACAACAATAACAACAGTAATGACTATGTACACTGGAGCAGTCGCTGGACCTTTATTATGGCCGCCACCGGCTCGGCCGTTGGCCTCGGCAATATCTGGAAGTTCCCCTATATCACTGGCGAATACGGCGGTGGCGCTTTTGTATTAGTGTACCTGGCCTGTATTTTACTGATTGGAGTCCCGGTAATGATCGCCGAGGTATTACTCGGCCGCGCCGGGCGCACCGATCCTATTGACTCCATGTTAATACTGGCCAAAGAATCCAATCGATCACCACTGTGGGCGATTATTGGTGTTTTCGGCGTCTGTGCCGGCTTGATGATCCTGATGTTCTACAGCGTGGTAGCAGGCTGGGCGCTGGATTACGTGATACAGAGCGGCATGGGCCGCTTCATTGGTGCCGATGCGAGCACCATTAGCGATAACTTCACACAATTGACCAGTAACAATAATCGCCAGCTAATCTCCCACAGCGCATTCATTCTGCTAACCGGTGGCGTAGTGGCGGCCGGCGTAACGACAGGAATCGGCAACGGGGTGCGCATACTGATGCCTTTATTACTGGCATTATTATTGGTACTGGTGGGTTACAGCATGGCCGCCGGGGATTTCTTCGCCGGCCTGCATTTCATGTTCGACACCGATTTTGACAAACTCTGCCCCAAGCCGGTTGACGGCACGGCAGCGTCCCTGTTCACCTGCGATGCGGTATTGGTCGCCATGGGACATGCCTTCTTCACCTTAAGCCTGGGCATGGGTGCGATCCTGGCCTATGGCTCCTACATGCCAAAAAACGCCAATATCGGCAAAACCGTATTGACCGTTGCCGCACTCGACACCCTGATTGCCCTGCTCGCAGGACTGGCCATTTTTCCACTGGTCTTTGCCTACGGACTGGAGCCAGGCTCAGGACCCGGACTGCTCTTTGTCACGCTACCCATCGCGTTTAGTCAAATGCCCGCCGGGTTGTTAATGGGGTCGTTATTCTTTATGTTGATTGTGGTCGCCGCACTCAGCTCATCCATTTCATTGATTGAACCGGGTGTCGCCTGGCTGGAGAAAAAAGGCATCAAGCGTATTTGGGGAACTACCGGTCTGGTGGGTATCAGCTGGATTGGCGGCTGCATGTCAATCCGCTCCGCGGACGTGTTCAACTTCCTCGATAACACCACCGCCAAGTTCATGTTGCCCCTGGGCGGTTTATTCATTGCTATTTTTGTCGGCTGGTTTATGAGCCAATCAAGAATTATTGAAGAACTTGAAATCCAGTCACCGAGAATTTACCAGGGCTGGCTGTGGACACTTCGCATCATCTCACCACTGGGCATCATCGCCGTATTCGCCAACTCACTGGAATGGTTCTAACAACAATATGCAAAGTAACAATTTACGCATCACCATTTTATTATTACTGGCGCTTATTGGCTGGCTTTATTTCTACACTGATGGACAAGCCGAACACTATCAGGGCAGTGCCGAACCGGCGGTAGAAAAAATCATCCTGGATATCTCCAGCTGGCAAGCAGCCGATATGCGCATGCACCTGTCCCCGGCCGCCAGCCAGACTATGAGCGATGAACAACTGCAAGCATTGCTTAAACATTACCGCCCACTGGGAAAACTAAAGTCAGTGAAGGAACTGCAATTTTCTCGTTTAATCAGTGTTTTCTCTTTATTCGGCGAACAAATTATTGGCTACACCGGCACCGCCAGTTTCGAAAATAAACAGGCCAGCTTTACCATTAGCTTAATCGAACAACACGGTCGCTTCTTTATTTATAACTTCAATTTAAGCACCGATTAAAGCGGCCGATACACTTTAACATTCGTATAGCCCTGCTCGATCAAATGCGCCGCGTGCAGCCGGCTCATGACCCCCTTGTCGCAGTACAGTAGATACGTCTTGCGCTTATCCAGTTCAGTAAACTTTCCGTGCAATTCGTAAAAAGGAATTTTCTTAATCTCCACATTGGAAAGCTGCAATGGCTTGCGCTCTTCTTCTGCTGGATGGCGAACATCGATAATCACTCCCTGCTGAATCGGCACACTGATAACTTCAACATCCTCGCGCATCAATTCATCGCTGGCGATGTCATCAATATTGATAGCGCGGGATGCCTCAAGCGCGTCCTCAAGAATTGAAAAATTAAACTTTGCCTCTTCGCGCTGAATTTTTTCCGGCTTCGCCCTGGTGGTGGGTTTTACGGAAATAACACCACAATACTCTGGCATCACCGCGGCAAATTCCTCAGTGCCTATCTGGCGCGCTAAATTGATAATATCGCCCTTGTCTGAAGTAATTAACGGCCGCAGCACCAATGTATCGGTTACCGAATCAATGACACTGAGGTTAATTAAGGTCTGGCTGGAAACCTGGGCAACACTCTCACCGGTAACCAGGGCATTGACCCCCAACTGTTCTGCAACCCGGCTCGCTGCACGCAACATCATTCGCTTTAACACCACGCCCATTTGCGAGTTATCCACATTTTTGAGGATTTCCCCAACCACGCCTTCAAAGGGAACCACCACAAATTTTACCCGGGAAGACGCCCCGTACTTCTGCCACAAATACAGCGCCACTTCCTTTACACCTATTTCATGATCGCGGCCGCCAAGATTAAAAAAACAAAAATGCGTGCGCATGCCTCGCTTCATCGTGAGATAGGTAGACACTGTTGAATCAAACCCACCTGAAATCAAACTTAACACCGGGTCGAGACTGCCCAGGGGGAATCCGCCCAAACCGGGGTAACGCTGGTTAATGACATAAAGCTTGTCATCGCGCACTTCCAGGCGCACGGTAATCTCCGGGTTGCGGAGATTCACACCACCGGTTTCACAATGCTGGTGCAAGCCCCCACCCACATAACGCTCAATATCACCGGATTTAAAATCATGCTTGCCAACACGCCGGCAGCGAACAGCAAAGGTTTTTCCTGCTAACTTATCTCCCCATAGCAGGCGGGTTTTTTCGAAAATGTCATGTAAGTCACCCAGTGGAAACTCCACCACGTCGAGAAAATGTGCAATGCCGGGCGTATGCGAAAGTATTTCTACATATTCCTGTTTTAAACCAGCGCCCTGCTCACTGGCCACCACCGTCAACTTATCCCAGTCTCGAACAAACTCCACCCCCGGATCCACCGCACGCAACAGCTTGCGCAAATTATCGTAAAGCTGTTTCACAAACTGTTTGCGAACGGGTTTGCTCTTAATAGTAATTTCAGGAAAAAACTTAACGATAAACTTCATCAAAAAAACCAGTATCGGGAAAAAGGAGACGATTATACCCTTCCCAACTAAGCAACTGCAGGTGGTTTATTGACACGCCATTATGGTTTACACTGTCGCGTTCAGTAGTTGTTGTCGCACCACGACAAGGCGCAAGCACCAAATTGGTGCAATCCATGTTATTTTAGACCGAATACCTGCACCAGAACATCGCTAATTTAGCGGCCTAACGCATTACAGGCGATGGCATAAATTTTGCATTTATTGTGTCACCACTGCGCCATTTCGATGGAAACGGTTCAGAAACCCTATACGTTGCGAGCATTGTGTTCGCCCTGTGTTTTTATCAACCAATTAGAGGAATTCGAGGATGTCAGAGAAAACTCTGAAGTTAATCAAAGAAAACGAAGTGAGGTGGATTGATCTGCGCTTCACCGATACCAAGGGCAAAGAGCAGCACGTCACGCTTCCCGTTTCCGAAGTCAACGACAGCTTCTTTGAAGACGGCAAGATGTTCGACGGTTCGTCTATAGCGGGCTGGAAGGGCATCAACGAATCCGACATGATCCTGATGCCTGATGACTCCACGGCTGTTATCGACCCGTTTACCGATGACAACACCCTCAACCTGCGTTGCGATATCGTAGAACCTACTACCATGCAAGGCTACTCCCGCGACCCACGCTCTATCGCCGAGCGCGCTGAAGCTTATATGAAGTCTACCGGTATCGCCGACAGCTGCATGTTTGGTCCCGAGCCTGAATTTTTCGTTTTTGACGATGTGAAATGGCACTCTGATATGAGCGGTGCCGGCTACTCGATCGCCTCGGAAGAAGCTGCCTGGTCTTCCAACCACAGCTATGACGATGGCAACATCGGTCACCGCCCTGGTGTTAAAGGCGGCTATTTCCCGGTTCCTCCCGTCGACTCCCTGCACGATTTACGTGGCGCCATGTGTAACGCGATGGAAGCTATGGGCTTGGAAATCGAAGTACATCACCACGAAGTCGGCACCGCCGGTCAGTGCGAAATCGGTGTTGGCCCTGCCAGCGCAGTTAGAAAAGCGGACGAAATCCAGATTTTCAAATACTGCGTTCACAATGTCGCTCACGCTTATGGCAAAACGGCGACTTTCATGCCCAAGCCACTGGTAGGCGACAATGGTTCCGGTATGCACGTTCACCAGTCCCTGACCAAAGACGGCAATAACATTATGGCCGGCGATGTTTACGGTGGCCTCAGTGAAACCGCCCTGTTCTACATCGGCGGTATTATCAAGCACGCCCGCGCACTTAACGCCTTTGCCAATGCCTCGACCAACTCCTACAAGCGTCTGGTTCCCGGCTTTGAAGCTCCGGTTATGCTGGCTTACTCTGCCCGTAACCGCTCAGCGTCCATCCGTATTCCTTTCGTACCCAACCCGAAAGCACGCCGGATTGAAGTTCGCTTTGGTGATCCCACCGCGAATCCATACCTGATGTTTGCCTCCATGTTAATGGCCGGCCTGGACGGTATCGCCAACAAGATTCACCCCGGCGACCCGGCCGACAAGGACCTCTACGACCTGCCCGCTGAAGAGGCTGCTGCTATCCCAACAGTCGCTTCCAGTCTGGAACAGGCACTGGCGGCGCTGGACGCTGACCGTGACTTCCTGACCGCCGGTGGGGTAATGGACGACGACATGATCGACGCCTATATCACCCTGAAGCAGGAAGAAGTAGAAACACTGAATATGACGACTCACCCGGTTGAGTTTGACATGTACTACTCAGTGTAAGCACTAGCTAACTAATTAAAGCCCGCTTTATGCGGGCTTTTTTTTGCCTGTACACTTTTGCTCAATTCCTATTAGACTGTAAGGTATTAAAACCCAGCACCGGATTTACTATGACTACATTGTTCAAGGCAATCAGCTATTGCAGCAGCACCGCCCTGCTGGTTCTGCTCGCCAGCACCTCAACAGCCCAGGTTTATCAAACCAGCGATGACAAGGGCAACCCTGTTTTCAGCGACAAGCCCAGCGCCGATGCCACCGAGGTAGATCTGCAGCAAACCAACACCACCAAATCTATCGACGTTCCCCCGCCCCCACCGAAGCAAGAACAAGCAGCCCCGGCTCACGCCAAGCCTGCCCAGCAACAACAAAACACCGAACAAACTGAACAACTCGACCGCTACATCGTCAACAATCGCGATGATAACAATGGTCGGGAGACGCATCGACCTGAGCGCCCATCGGTACAACCCCACCCCAACACCCGGCCAGCAAGACCCGCAGCAAAAGGTCGTTAAATAGAGAGTCGTCACCATGCATCAACAACCCGCCCAATTACTAATTGCCCTGCTGCTGATCATTAGCTGCAGCTTCACTGCTGCGCAGATTTATAAAACCACCGACGACAAGGGCAACCCCGCATTTACCGACAATCCGAACGCTGGCGCCACCCCGGTAGAACTCGAGCCAACTAACACCGTTAAGCCGATCAACATAACACCGGCTACCGCTGAGGCCAGCGTCGATGATAGCCAGCCCTACCAAACCCTGGCCATCAGCAGCCCTGAAAATGAGGCCATTATCGCCAACGGATTGGTGCCAACGACGGTTAGCGCAAATATCGACCCGGCATTAGAGCTCACGCATCAACTGCGACTACTGCTCGATGGCAGCATTGTCAGCAGCGGTCAATCGACCCGATTTGTTATCCCCACACTTGATCGCGGCGAGCACAGCCTGCAACTGGAAGTGATTGAAGGCGACAAGGTCATCCAGCAATCGGCCCCTATTTCACTGTTTGCCTACCGCCCCGGGGGCAAACGCTAGCGCACGCCAACAACCACGCCTGCACCAGCTTGGTGCGAAATAGGGTATACTCCCTACACTAGCGGATATCTCGCAGCCAAGCAGACCCGCTAAAAAACGCACTGTGCCTCTACAGATGGCCGAAATATCCGGTAGTTTTGCTGCAAAGTACAGCGATGCAAATGTTGGTTTGTTTTTTGCATTATGCTCTTTACTCGCTCCTCCGCCTCGATATGGATTGTAATGTCAGCTGAAAGCTTACACACCGATATTCTCAATAGCCTGAAGACCGCCATCCTGCTGATCGAGCCCGACCTCAGTGTCAGCTATCTCAATGTATCGGCAGAAACGCTACTCGATAGCAGCGGCAACAAGGTACTCGGCGAAGCGATATCCACGCTCTTTAGTGAGCAGGACGGCTTGATAGAAGGCCTTAATCATAACAATGCCTTCACCAAGCGTGAGGCGCGGTTAAACCTGCCCGGCGGCCGGCAAATTACCGTTGACTGCGCGGTCAGCCCCACTGAACGGGGACAAATGGTGATGGAATTACAACCGCTGGATCGCCTGCTCCGAATTAACCGCGAGGAAGGCTTGATCACTTCCCAGCAAAATACCCAGGCGTTGATCCGGGGCCTGGCCCACGAAATTAAAAATCCACTGGGCGGCTTGCGCGGCGCCGCACAATTACTCGCCAATGAACTGCCCAGCCCGGAACTCACCGACTACACCAACATCATCATTGAGGAAGCCGACCGGCTTGGCAACCTGGTCGACCGAATGCTGGGTTCCAACAAATTATTAAATCTGCAGCCCGTCAATATTCATGAAGTTCTCGAGCGGGTCAAGGCACTGATCATCGCCGAGACCAGTGGAAAAATTATAATCCAAAGAGACTATGACCCCAGCATTCCTGAACTTGAAGGCGACAAGGAACAATTAATCCAGGCCACCCTGAACATTGTTCGCAACGCCATGCAGGCACTGCAACACGGCGGTGCATCAGAGCAACCTGCGACCATCACCCTGAAGACGCGCAGCATGCGCCAATTAACCATCGGCACCGTGCTGCACCGACTGGTATGCCAGGTTGATATCATTGATAACGGGCCGGGCATCCAGGACGACATGCTCAGCAAAATATTTTTACCCATGGTCAGCGGCCGGGCAGAAGGCACCGGTCTGGGACTGGCCATATCGCAATCCATTATTAACCATCACAAGGGCTTGATTGAGTGCACCAGTGAACCTGGTAACACTGTTTTCTCCCTGTATATACCGCTGGAGCACGCTTGATGAATTACACCAACAAGGTCTGGATTGTCGATGATGACCGCTCCATTCGCTGGGTATTGGAAAAAGCGCTGAACCGCGCTGGCATTAATACGCTCTCTTTCGACAATGGCGAAGCGGTATTAAAAAAGCTGCGCACAGAGCACCCCGAAGCGATTATCAGCGACATTCGGATGCCCGGCATGGATGGCCTTGAACTGCTTTCGAAAATTTCCGAAAGCCATCCCGGCCTGCCCGTCATCATCACCACCGCTCACTCTGACCTGGATAGCGCCGTTGCCTCCTATCAGGGCGGCGCCTTTGAATACCTGCCTAAGCCCTTTGATATTGATGATGCAATCGCCACTACCGAGCGCGCATTAATGCATGCCAGGGAAAATTCTTCCGTAGCCACTACAACGCCAGAGGAATCAGGCAGCACTGAAATTATTGGTGAAGCACCGGCAATGCAGGAAGTATTCCGGGCCATTGGTCGCCTCTCACACTCCAGCATCACGGTGTTAATTAACGGCGAATCCGGTACCGGTAAAGAGTTGGTAGCACGCGCACTGCACCGCCACAGTCCACGGGCAAAAAAACCTTTTATCGCACTGAATATGGCCGCCATCCCCAAGGATCTCATGGAGTCAGAACTGTTCGGCCATGAGAAAGGCGCCTTTACCGGCGCCACCTCGCTGCGTGCCGGTCGCTTCGAGCAGGCCGATGGGGGCTCCTTATTTCTCGATGAAATTGGCGATATGCCTGCGGACACCCAGACCCGCTTGTTGCGGGTACTCGCCGATGGTGAGTTTTACCGCGTCGGCGGGCACACCTCCATCAAGGTCGATGTACGTATTATCGCCGCCACCCATCAAAATCTTGAAGAATTAGTCACTCAAGGTAACTTCCGGGAAGATTTGTTCCACCGTATCAATGTGATTCGTATTCATATTCCCAGCCTCAGGAATCGTCGTGAAGACCTGCCAAAACTTTTGCAGCACTTCCTCAACTGCTCCGCTGAGGAAATGGACTCAGAAACCAAACAACTAACAACTGAAACCGAACAATATCTCTGCAGTCTCGACTGGCCAGGTAATGTCAGGCAACTGGAGAACACCTGCCGCTGGATTACCGTTATGGCCTCAGGTCGCGAGATACACATCAATGACCTGCCACCAGAGCTGATCAACCCCTCAGCCGATGATCGCCAGGCAATGCCCTCCAATAACTGGCAGCACAGCCTGCAGCACTGGGCTGAGCAGGAGTTGAGCCTGGGCAAAAAGAAAATCCTCGACACCGCTGTGCCAAACTTTGAAAAAGTGATGATCGACGCTGCACTCAAATACACCAGTGGCCGCAAGCGCGACGCCGCAGTGTTATTGGGCTGGGGCCGCAACACCCTGACCCGGAAGATGAATGAACTGGGGATGAACAACGATGAAGAACCGGACGCTAACTAGACGATAGAGCAATCTATCAACGATCGCGGCAATACAAGCGCCACACCGGCCTTACACGCCACGAAGTAACAAATAGTGCGCGCAACCCTAAAAACAAGTAAACATGCAGCTTTGAAGCTACCAGCCAATCCTGCGCACCCCTCTCCACTCAAGCGCCTGGACAACCTTTTCCCCACCAGAATAAACCAATCAAAATCTTATAGAAAACAGCCAGTTAGAATAAAAAGTTAGAAACAGTGATAAAAACTGGCGGGCTTGAATCTATCAGTTATTATTGGTGTATTAACGTGTTTTTTCGGATTAATCATGCGCCAGAAACTTCTTTCTTCACTCTGCGTCCTGCTTGGGCTGTATGCCAGCAACAGTATGGCCTCTTTTGACGGCAAACCTGGACCCAGTTCCACCGGCGAGATCCATATCCGGCTGGTAATCAGCCAGGGTATCCAGGTTTCCAACCTGCAGGATATTGAAGTCACCGTTTCAGCCCAATCCAATGCCGATGTGGTCATCCGCAAGCGTTTTTGTGTCAGCAGTAACGTCGAAGGGCTTTATACCATCACCGGCCTAAGTGACCGCGGCGGCAGCTCACCCTTTAGTCTTTCCAGCTCCTCCGGTGACCAGATCGATTACCAGCTGCACTTCCGCCACAACCTGGCCAACAGTATCGGCGATGAACTGCAGCCCAATGTGCCCTCCCCTATCTACCAGCTCAGGAAATCCGGGGTCAACTGCAATGGCCAGGACAATGCCGAACTGGGGTTGGTCATCCCCGCCTCAGAAATCCAACAAGCCAAAGACCATGACTACGGCGGCTTCCTTAACCTGACCGTAGCCATTGAATAAACCTAAAAACAGTAGAGCTCTCATGAATCAAAAAATACTCTTCGCCCTCGCGCTGGCATTCAGCCTTATCACGGGCAGTGGATTGACCCACGCGGGCATTGTCCTCGACAAGTCCATTATCGACTTCCCGCCCAACGAACCCCCGCGCCAGGATGTTACGGTCAACAACCAGGGTGATGAAACCGCTTATGTTCAGATTGAAGTACTGGAAGTCCTTAATCCGGGCACTGAAAACGAGGTTCGGCGCTCCGTGGCAGAAGACGAAGAGATTCTCTTTGTCGCCAGCCCGGCAAAAATCGCCATCCCCCCCAAGGGACGAAAACGGGTTCGCCTGGTCAGCCTGGCAGACCCGGATGGTGAAAAAGTTTACCGCATTAACTTCACCCCTGTACTGCCACCACTGGATGGCGACGAGGACATGGGCGTACGCGTGGTTATCGCCTACCAGGTACTAGCCCTTATCCACCCACTTGAACCGGTAGAAAATCTCGAGGTGAAACGCGACCCTATTTCCATCAGCTTTAAAAACAAGGGCAACAGCTACGCCCTGGTTACCAATATTCGCCAGTGCGATAAAGACGGTGAAAACTGCAAAGACGACCTGGGCTCAAAGCGACTCTATGCCGGTAATAGCCTGACCATCGCCCTTCCCTATACTGACACCCCCGTCACCTACAAAATAACCAATTACAAAGGTGCCCGCGAGGAAACCACTCAGTAGGTGATGTACAGTGCGCGGTAAAACCATCCCGGGAATCATAGCCTTAATCTTCGTTGTAGCAGCAGCGGTGACCCAGTTTGTCCCGGCAAAAGCGTCCGCACCTGTGAACCCGGAGCACCAAACCGCAGCGCCCTCGACAACCCCTCTGGCCGAACCTGAGAAGCTGGCAGCACCTGTAACCACTCTGGAACAACCGACAGCCTTCACCAATAGCCAGCCGCGGATGGAGCCCGTAGCCCGCGCCCAGCCACAAGCCTTGCAATCGGCACCGGCTGCTAATCCAGGCAGCACCGCCTCGGTAGCGGCAGTTACTATCGGTGTGGCGGCCAGCACAGCAGACACCACAACTGAGCGGGGTCATGAACTATCCTTGCCCGAAGAGCCTGCCAGAAAACTCAAGCCTTCCGCTATCCCTCCCGGATTTGAAGCCTTGTTCGAAGATCGGACATCACTGGTCGACATCTATTACGCCGGCCGTTATATCGGCTCTGCCATGGCCACTTTTAATCCCGATACGATCCATTTTGAAAATCCGGCAGCGCTGGTTGAGAAAATGCCCAACCTGCTCAGCCCCGAGCTCATTAACAAAGCCCTGACCGGCGAGCTGCCCACCAACCAGGAGTTTCGCTGTTATTATCAAGGACAGCGCAACTGCGGCGTGCTCGAACCCGAGACTGCCGGGGTGATTTTCAGTGAGGACAATTTTCGTGCCGATATCTTTGTTAACCAATACCTGCTCTCTGTGCAGGAAGCCACCGCTGATAAATACCTGCCCGCCTCAGACAGCGGCTTCTCTTACCTGCAAACCCTGAACTATGCCTTTACCGGCACCGAGGACGACACCAACGAAGAAGACAACCTGTTCACGACCAGTCTGTTCAGCTATCGGGAAAATGCCATTCGCATGGATGCCAATTACAGCGATGACAAGGAATCCTACGAGAGCGATTTCCAAATCGACACTCTGGTCGGCCAGCGCGACTGGCGCGGTATCCGCTATCTGGGCGGCTATTTCCAGACCATCAATGAAGACCTGCGCTTCACCCGGGAATCCGGTGTCGCCGGTATCCGTATCGGCACCTCACTGGACACCCGTGAGGATCAGCGCCAATCAGCCGGCCGGGAAATCCAGGTATTTCTGCAAAGCCGCGGTGAAGTCTCGATCTTCAAAGACGGGCGACTGGTCAGCACCCGCATCTATGATGCCGGTAATCAAATCCTCGATACCGCCGACTTGCCGGGAGGCTCCTACGATATCGAATTGCGCATTCGCGATGCCGGCGGCGAGCGCAATGAGACCATGTTCTATGTCAAAAACGCCAGTCTGCCACCGGCAGGCGATCCGCGCTACTTTGTCGAACTGGGTCGGGTCACCGAATATTCCGACAATCAAACCCTCCCGGAAACCATTGACCTTTATCTGTTGCGTGGCAGCATCAATACGCGCCTGAATTACAATAACTCGGTTATTACCGGATTGAGTACCACCGAAGACGATACCGTTGCCGAACTGGGCTGGTTCGGTCTCGGCAACCATTATGAAGTGCTGGTCAATACTGCCTTCGCCAGACATAATCGCTACGGTCTCAACGCCGAGGCCCGCTTCAACTTCCGGCGCGCCTGGCTAACCACCAACTATCGCAAGATATGGGATGACAGTTCCGGCTTCGACCCCTTAACTGATGACCCCGACTACGGTGACCTCAACCTGATTGGTGACGAGCAGGAACAGCTTTCAGCAAGCCTCAGCTTCCCCGTTAGCGCTGCCAATGTGTCTTTTGGCAGCCGCTATCTCGACCGTGAAGACAGCGACTCGGTTACCGACTACCACGCCTCGGTCGATCTCGAAGTGTTTCGCATGCGCGACTCCAATATCCGCTTCCGCTTACAGTACAATCACAACGACACTGACGACTTTGTCGTCGCCAGCCTGAACTGGCGCATGGGTAAAGATCACTGGAGCCTCCAGGTCACTCCCGAATATGAATACAATGATATCGATGGCGACTCTGACAACTTTTCCCGGCTCGGCGCCTCGGCCAACTGGGACAGCCGCGATAAATTTTCCAGCGACCTGCGCGCCGGGGTCACTGCCAATATCGACGATGACTTTAACGCCTATGGCGCCAATGCCGATTGGGGTGGGCGCTATGGCCGGGCTCGCGGCCAGGTCGAGCACGTTGATCGGGATAAAGGCGGCTCCACCACCCGCCACAACGGCAACCTGGCAACCAGCTTTATGTTGACCGATGGCAGCGCCATGATGGGGGGAAAAGACCAGAACCAGGCCGCCGTCATTATTGACCTGAAAGGCGGTGCGGAGGATGTTTTCTTCGATGTGCTGGTCAATGGCGGCCGCCGCGCGACTGCCCGACCCGGTAAAAAATCGGTGGTCAGTTTACGGCCCTTTGAAACCTATCGAATTAGCCTGCGGCCCCGAGGCGACCAGTTTGTTTATTTCAACGACAAGGAATACTCGGTCACCCTCTACCCGGGTAATGTAGTGAAGCTCGACTGGGAAGCCGACGTGGTCAATATTGTCTTTGGCCGGATTAAGGACCAACACGGTAAGCCGGTAGCCAACGCGCTGTTATCCGGTGTTGCCGGAGTAGCCACCACCGATGACTACGGTCTGTTCCAGGCCGAAGTGAAAACCTCGGCTAAATCCATCGGGGTGGAGACGCGAAATCAACAGTGCCAACTGACTCTGCCTGAGTACACACTGCGAAAAGGTATTGCCACACTGGGGACGCTGCACTGTGAGATGACTGCAAAATAAGCGGCGGGCTATTCCGGGATAAATAACAACTTTAACGTATCTGTATAGGTTCCAGCTGGCACCGTGTTTACATCACTGTCAGTGGCCCTTACTTCAAGTTGGAAACCTTGATTACTCAGGCTACTGCAGTCGTTCAGTGGCTGGCCGGCGAAGCTGTTATAAACCCCTTCGCTCATTTCAATCGATTCAATAAAGACCCGGTAGGGCACGCTGTCGCCGGCCGACAGCATTTCAAAAGCGCCATTGCCATTAAGCGACTCGGCGCTAATACGAACGTTGCCGGAATTGGTCACCCCGACACAAAAATCATCCGCGGCCAGCCAATTGCTCCCCGGGGTGCTCGGAGTGGGATTGATAAGCGTCAAACCAGCCGCCAAGCCTGATACCCTGACATAATCGGGGGGCGAGTTTTCCCAGCCATTAAAGACCACGGCCAGTTGGCTTCGATCACTCTGTGACTGGCCACAACTGCCTCCGGCAAAAGCGCAAACATCAATAAAGCCAACATAAGTCTTGCCCCAGGAACCGGAGCCACAGAATCGAGACGCGAAGCCACACAGCCAGTCCCAGCCCCCCGCCGGGGCAGAGAATGCCACACTTATCCTGGGTGTTGTGCCCGCTGCTTTACCGGGAAATTGCGTAGTGCTGGTTTGCCCATCTGAGAGTTCCTCTACTACCCCGTCGGTGTAAAACAGATCCATCGAAATTGAGTCACCGGGGTCATCGATATTCACTAACTGGAAAGAACTCTGCGTCAGCTGGTCAGCATTGACCTTATAGTTCTGGTCATCGCCCGTCCCCTCTTCACTCGACACCAGGCTAGCGGTCGAGAAGGCGCCATCGCTCTCATCATAAGTTTGGTCAAAACCGGAAACCTGGTCAACAACAATGGCATCAAAACCCGTCACCCACTCAATATCAGCCACCGCTGGCAGCGCCGCAAACAGGCAAGCCTGCACAATGAATAATGCCGGCCAGCAGCGACTATGGAATTGGGCGGATACGCTCATGCTATTCTGGCTCAGCCAACAGGGATAAGGTATCAGTGTAGCTACCGGCTGGCACTGCCAGCACCGCTGTCTCCGTCGCTGACAGCAGCAACGAGGTGATATCACTTAAACACTCGAGGTTACTGATTTCACTGTTACTGGAAGGGATACTCACCAGCTGCCCCTGGCCGAGGCTGACCCCGGCAACAGCGACGGTATAGGGAACATAATCACTGCCATTGCGAAGGCGAAATTCAGTGCCGCTAGCATTGTCTGACGTCGCCGTTATCCGCACACCACTGCTGCCACTGCTGCCCAGGCAAAAGTCATCCTGGCCCGCCGCCCCGCTGCCCGGGGTATGCGTCATGGTGAGGCTACTGGCTAAATTAGAGACGATAACCCGATCTCCCGGCGGTATAACGATAGTAATAAAAACTTCACTGAAATCGGCGTCACTAGTGGCACCGTCACAATCCGACTCCTGGTCAGCGACGCAAACATTGATACTGCCGGTGAACACATCGCCGGGGGCGGTGCCATTCAGCTCAATTGCGCGAAGTCGAAAATCCATAGTCACAGCAACTGAATTACCCCCTGTCCAGCCCCCGCTCTTTTTTTTCCAGGTATTGTGCCGTAAGGTCCGCGCCCGATTGCCAATAAAGCGAACCCGGCGAATCTCCAGGGTATCTCCCACCTGGTTGCTGAGTATAAAACGATCACCCGTCGCCGGCGCCGGACTACCCTGCCCTCTAGCGCCATAACGCTGCGCGCTACCACCGCCATCTACCGATCGCAGTACACCGCTCACCGAGGTATTGATATTGCCACTGCCTGACCAGGTTTCATTAACCGTCCCCAAAGGTGTCAGCCAGGTGACCTCGGCCCGCCCGGCGCCGACACCACAACACAGCGCCAGCAAGATAAACCATGACGTAGCGGAAGCGGAGTTGCGCTTGCAGCAGCCACCGAAGAATCGACCCATTGACACTGGGTAAAACGTGTAGGTTTTTACTTTCATCAAAAAAAGGGAAGCCTAAGCCTCCCCTCCTTATTTAACCCGCTAACTGCCCGATTTACTGAGCAGCGATAGTCACGGTCAGGGTGTCGGTAAACGTACCCGCGCCCGCTGTAGACTGGTCAGCCGCTGAAGTAAACAGCACCATTGTAGCCGTGCCGGCGGTACCACCAAGGCAGGTAGCTAGAGTATCCAGTTGAGCCGTCACTGAGGTGGCGGCGGCATCGGCGGTGATGGCTGAACTGTTGATGTTCACAGTATAATCCAGCGTGGTGCCCGCATCATCCAGCGAGTAAGTGCCCGAGGCACCATTGCCCGAAGTAGCGCTGACATCGACACCGCCGCTGTTATTGCCGATACAGAAAGGAACCGTAGTAGTGGTACCATTCACAGCATCAAAGTCGGCGCTCATATCCACCGTGCCAAGCAGGCCACTGACGACCACCTGACTGGCAATCGTCAAGGTAATATCAGTATCACAGGCTTGTGAGGTTGTCAGGCTACCGGTGCCCGTACAATCTTGCGCAAAACCATTGCTGGCAAAACCCAATGTAGTAGCTACCGCTGCCGCCATTAAAATCTTTTTCATAACATAAACTCCAGAGTCATCGTTTTCTGTTTACTTACTAATCTGTTTACTTACTAAATAATGGCGTTGCTTATTTGCCGCGCAGAATCTGTGAGCTGCAGCCCAAAAACATGATTTTTCTTCGCCCTGTGAGCAAGACTAGAAGTGATAATAAACCTTGTCAAATATATCGCCTGGTTCTATAACCAGATCAACGTCTTTATCATGAAAATAGCGTAACTCGTTATAAAACCTTACGTTTTATAACTTTCACTGAGCATTTCCCGCACACACCAAACAATCGGATATATGCCACATCAGCTGGCTATTTTTTCAAGGCGCTTGTTGGCTGCAACCCTTAAAGCCATTTTGTCGCCAGGCCTCATAGCTCACAATCGCTACCGCATTGGATAGGTTCAAACTGCGGCTATTGGCCTGCATCGGAATCCTCACCCGCAGCTCTTCCGGCACGCTCGCCATCACCTCTGCAGCCAAACCGTGTGTCTCCGCCCCAAACAGCAAAACATCATCGTCCCGATAGGCAATCGATGCATAGCTACGCTGGCCTGTGGTGGTACAGGCAATAATTCGGCGACCGGAAAATTGCGCGGCAAAGGTCGGGTAATCAGGGTGAGTCGATACATGGGCCATATCGCGATAATCCAGGCCGGCTCGCCGCACTTTTTTCTCATCCAGGTCGAAACCCAGCGGTTCGATCAAGTGCAAATGAAAGCCATTGTTAGCGACCAGACGAATAATATTACCCGTATTGGGGGCTATTTGCGGTTCGAATAGTGCTATTTCCAACATTGAGCAGACTCGATGGCAATCCAGCAAGGTGGGATGTTTATCATCTGTCGAACGGAAGAGCCCTAGTGCTTTTCACCGCTGGCCTGGGCAGTTTGCTGGGCATAAATCGCTTCAAAATTAACTGGATTCATATTCACCGCGGGAAACCCGCCCTTCACCGACACGGAATCGACGACTTCCCGAAGATAAGGAAATAAGGTAGTGGGGGCAACAATAGCCAATGCCTGGCGAAGCTGTTCCTCATCAAGCCCCTTGGCCATAAAAATGCCCGCTTGTTGAACCTCTATCAAGCCAAAAGCTTCATCCTCAAGACTCGACTCCAGGGTCACCATCAAAATCACCTCATAGGTTTCTTCATCGATCTTGTTATGGCGAACATTCATATCGACTTTGACACTCGGCTTCCATTCACGGGTAAAAATCGCGGGGCTTAGCGGTGACTCAAAGGAAAGGTCCTTTAAGTAAACGCGTTGTAAGCCAAATTGGGGATTATTTGCCATGTTACAGCCTCATTTGTTTTTGCTAATAAGTAGTTTAACGTTATTACGATACGGCTAGCAGCCCATCCAGATGACCCGAGCGATCCAGCGCCCACAAATCATCAAAGCCACCCACATGAGTGTCGCCAATCCAGATTTGCGGCACCGTCTGACGACCACTTAATGCCATCATCTTCTGCCTGAGCGCGGCATCGCCATCAACCGCGACTTCGCGATAGTCAACACCCTTACTACCCAACAGCTGCTTGGCTTGAACGCAGTAAGGACAAAAGCGGGTAGTATAAATTTCTACGGCGGGCATTATTTCACCAATGGCAGCTGCATATTCTGCCACTCCATGATGCCACCACTGAGACGATTAACCGCAGTGAAACCCTCGGCAGCCAACAGCTTGCCACTGGCACTGGAATGCTGGCCCATCTTGCACACCAGAACAAGAGGCTTTTCTCGATGCGACTCCAGCATTTGCAATTGATCCTTGAGCTTGGCATGCGGAATATTGATAGCATCAACAATATGCCCCTTGTTGAACTCCGCGCTATCGCGCAGATCGACCACCATGGCCTGTTCTTTATTGACCTTGTTGATCACTTGCTGGGGGCTCAGGGCAGTACCACCGCGACGTGATTCATGGTTGATCAACAAAAAGCCAACAACGGCAATCGCTGCCACCAACATCCACTGCTGCGCAAGAAACTCTAAAAATAGCGCCATATTTATCTATGTCCTACATGATTCAGGGGGCAACTGTTGTTTCAGCTACCCGACAAAGCTGGCGATTATACACAGTGCCCACACAATTCTCACTGTGAAATTTTGACTATATGCCCCGCCAAAGAAAGCCATGGTTAAATAGCCAATAGCGGTGCGAACCGTTAGAATCGCCCAGACAAGCTATCAGGTGCCAGGCGCCTCAATACACAGGGTCAACATGAGCAGTAATTCCGGCAAAAAAACCGTCGCACTGATTATCCTCGATGGCTGGGGACACAGAGAGGCTCCTGAAGACAATGCCATACACCATGCCCTCACTCCAACCTGGGACAAGTTATGGGCCGAAAACCCCCACACCCTGATTGACAGTTCAGGGCTTAGTGTCGGCTTGCCCGATGGCCAAATGGGTAATTCGGAAGTCGGACACATGAGCCTCGGCGCCGGCCGGGTGGTTTACCAAAGTATCAGTCGCATCGACAAATCC
The DNA here is from genome assembly GCA_030621845.1 of Spongiibacteraceae bacterium. Taxonomy (GTDB): domain Bacteria; phylum Pseudomonadota; class Gammaproteobacteria; order Pseudomonadales; family Dasaniaceae; genus JAUXHA01. The sequence continues at coordinate 5,351 of JAUXHA010000023.1, read as the reverse complement.
ATCGAAGAGGGGGATTTTTATACTAACGAAACCTATCTCAGCGCGATTGACCAGGCCATAGCGAAGGACAAAGCCATCCACATACTGGGGCTGCTTTCCCCCGGCGGTGTGCACAGCCATGACCGGCATATCCAGGCCATGGTCACCCTGGCCAGCCAACGCGGCGCAAAAAAAATCTACCTGCACGCATTTCTTGATGGCCGTGACACTCCGCCTCGCAGCGCACACTCATCGCTGGAGCAACTGGATCAACAACTGACCAGGCTCGGCTGCGGACGCATCGCCTCCGTCATCGGCCGCTACTTCGCCATGGACAGGGATAACCGCTGGGATCGTGTTGAAACTGCCTACCGGTTGTTAACCGAAGCAAAAGCCGAACACCGTGCAGACGACGCAATGGCCGCACTGGACGCCGCCTACCAGCGCGATGAGAACGATGAATTTGTCAGCGCTACGGTTATCCAGGCCGCCGACCAGGCCAGCGCGGCCATTGCAGACGGCGACAGTGTTATCTTTATGAACTTTCGCGCCGACCGCGCGCGCGAATTAACTCGCGCCTTTGTCGATAGTGACTTCGACGGTTTTCAACGCAACAAGAGACCCGATTTATCTGCCTTCATAATGACTACCGAATATGCGGCCGATATCAATGCACCCTGCGCCTACCCGCCCGAAACCATCACTAACAGCTTTGGTGAGCTAATGGAAAGCCTGGGCAAAACCCAGCTACGCATTGCTGAAACAGAAAAATACGCCCACGTAACGTTCTTTTTCAGTGGTGGTCGCGAACAGCGCTACAAGGGAGAACAGCGCGCACTGATTCCGTCACCGGATGTTGCCACCTATGACCTGCAACCGGAAATGAGTGCGCCCGAAGTCACTCGGCAACTGGTTGCCGCAATTAACAGCGGCGAATACGACAGCATTATTTGTAACTATGCCAATGGTGATATGGTTGGCCATACCGGTGTCTTCAATGCCGCCGTTAAAGCCGCTGAAGCACTGGATGACAGCCTTCGCCAGATCATTGATGCCATCCTGGCGGCAGGCGGCGAATGCCTGATCACCGCAGATCATGGTAACTGCGAACAGATGCAGGATTATGACTCGGGCCAACTGCATACCCAGCACACCCTGGGCCCGGTACCCTTTGTCTACGTTGGTCATCGCCACATCACCATGACCGGTGCCGGCGGCAAGCTCGCCGATGTCGCGCCTACCATGCTGACGCTAATGGGCATTACCCAACCGAACGAAATGACTGGTCGCTCACTGATTACACTCGATTGATTTAACTGCCAGGATTTAATCCAGGAATATTATTACTGCCGATATGATGAAACCGCGCCACACTTCAACCGCCATCCTGAGCGGTATTTTACCCGTTCTATTTGGCTGCCTGTTGCTGCTATCCAGCGCTCTCACCCTGGGCGACGAAAAACAAAGCCAGCAGCAGCTTGAACAACTTAACAGCGAAATGAAAACCTTGAAAAAGCTGTTAACTGATTTCAAAAGTACCCGCTCTTCGCTGCAAAACGATTTAAGAAAATCTGAAATAAAAATCGGCACATTGCAAAAAAAAATCAAGGCCATTGAAAAGCAACTACAGCAACACCAGCAGAAACTTTCGCAGCTTCACACTGAACGCCAGCAACTCAAGAGCGATCAAAAACAACAGCAAAAATACATTGAGCAACAAATTCTTGCTGCCTTTCAATTGGGGCAGGAAAACAAGTTAAAGATTTTGCTTAACCAGGAAGACCCGGAAAAACTTAGCCGCTCCCTAAACTACTATGATTATTTCAACCGCGCGCGCAGCGAGCAGATTCAAGCCTACATCGATATTATTTCCGAGCTGGACGCCATTGAACCAAAAATAAACCAGGCCACTGAGAGCCTCTCCTCTACCAGGCAATCACTGCTGCTTGAACATAAAAAGTTACTCGGCAATAAAAATGCGCGCAAACGCAATCTGGCAAAAATTAACTCCGCCATTAAGAACAAGGATCAACAACTGCGCAAAGCAGCTCGGGATCGTGCCGAGCTGGAAAAACTATTGACCGCCATGGAGCAAACGATTGCCAATATCAGTATCCCCACAGATTACCGCCCGTTCAAGCAATTAAAGGGGCAATTACCCTGGCCCATAAAAGGCAAGCCCAGCAATCGTTTTGGCAGTCGCCGCAGCGGCAGTGATATTCGCTGGCAAGGCTTGTCTATCCCTGCGCAAGAGGGGGTTAATGTCAAAGCCATTCATCACGGGCGCATTGTTTTCTCCGATTGGCTAAGAGGTTCCGGATTACTGGTTATTATTGACCATGGCGATGGCTATATGAGCCTCTATGCTCACAACCAGAGCCTGCTTAGACAAACGGGTGAATGGGTAAATATTGGTGAAACCATTGCTACCGTGGGTAATAGCGGCGGCCAGCAGCGCGCCAACCTCTATTTTGAAATCCGTCACAACGGCCAACCAACAGACCCTCGCAAGTGGTGTAAACGCGTTTAATTCACAACTACTGAACTCCGATTAGCAAAACGCTGATACCCATGTACAATGAAAAGATTAATAAGTTACCTTAATTCCAGCCGTTGAGACCGCACCATGATTCGCTGTCAGTCCCTGTTACACTTTTCACAAAAATTGATCGCCTGCGCGGCACTGTCGACAATTGGCCTTTCCGCTATGGCCCAGCCAGCGGAAGAGCAACTGCCACTTGATGACCTGAGAAAGTTTGCCGATGTTTTTAACCACATCCGCCTCAGCTATGTCGAAGAAGTTGACGATAAAACTCTGCTTGAATATGCCATTCGCGGCATGCTGGAAGGCCTTGACCCTCACTCCTCTTACCTGGATGCAGAATCCTTTGACGACCTGCAAGTACATACCACCGGTGAATTTGGCGGTTTGGGCCTTGAGGTCGGTATGGAAAACGGCTTTATCAAAGTAGTTGCCCCTATTGATGACACCCCGGCACAGAAAGCCGGCGTCCTCAGCGGCGACCTGATCATCAAGCTGGATGGCAAACCCGTTAAAGGGATGTCCCTGAGCGAGGCGGTTAACCAGATGCGCGGTCTCCGGGGCAGCAAGATTGAACTGACCATTGTCCGCGAGGGCGTCAGGCAGCCCTTCGATGTCACCGTCACCCGCGACATCATCAAGGTCGAAAGTGTTCGCCAGCGACTGCTTGAACCCGGTTTTGCCTACATCAGGGTTGCCCAGTTCCAAAGCAAAACCGGCGCCGAATTTAAAGCCGCGCTGGCAAAATTACAAAAAGATCAGCCATTAAAAGGCCTGGTCATCGACTTGCGCAACAATCCCGGCGGTATTTTACAGGCCTCCGTCGAACTCTCCGATGCATTGCTGGAGGATGGCCTGATTGTTTATACCGAAGGGCGACTGAGTAGTTCCTATTCCAAATACTCGGCCACAGCAGGCGACCTCAGTCATGGCGCACCCATTGTGGTATTAATTAATGGCGGCTCTGCCTCAGCCTCTGAAATCGTTGCCGGTGCACTGCAGGATCACCACCGGGCAGTTATCATGGGCACCAAAAGTTTTGGTAAAGGCTCAGTACAAACGGTAGTGCCCATTTCCGAAACCCAGGCGATAAAACTAACCACGGCGCGTTATTACACCCCCAACGGACGATCCATCCAGGCTCAGGGCATTGAACCGGATATTATTGTTGAGCGCGCCAGAATTGAAGCCCTGCCAGATCGTGAAGGCGTCACCGAGGCCGACCTGAAAGGTCACCTGGACAACGGCAACGGCAAGGAAGACGATAAGTCGAGCAAGGAAAAACTCAAAGAACAGCTGTTTAACCGTGACAACCAGCTTTATGAAGCATTAAACCTGCTTAAAGGTTTAAACATAATGAGCCGCAACAAGCCGCCGCAAGCGGCACCCGTTGAAACCAGAACACCCGAGAAAACGTAACAGATCATAAAGTGAAAAAACGACACAATAAAATCATTCTGCTTGGCCTCTGCTTCAGTTTCATGTTGCTGCCAATAAATGCACTGGGCCAAAGCAAAACACCATTACCCGTAATCGTCATCATTATTGACGACATGGCTAATAATCTTGACCAGGGGGAGCAGGCACTGCAACTCCCTGGAGCAATTAACTACGCCTTCCTTCCCCATCATCCAAACACCAGGATGCTTGCCACCAGGGCCCACCAACTGCACAAGGAAGTACTGCTGCATGCGCCGATGAGCAACGTTCATAATAAGCCCCTGGGTGACGGTGCACTGACACCACAAATGGAGCAACAGGAATTCATCAAAACACTGGAAGCCGATATCGCTTCGGTTCCCTATGCACAGGGTGTCAACAATCACATGGGCAGCTTGCTTACCCAAATGCCCAGGCAGATGGGTTGGGTCATGACCACCCTGCAACAACATCAACTGTACTTTATTGATAGCCGCACCAGTGTTCACACGGCAGCAGAATCCATCGCCGCATTACACCAGCTCCCTCACCTGCGCCGGCATATATTCCTTGATAACCAACGCAGCGACGACGCCATCGATGCGCAATTTGAAAAGCTGCTGCAACTTGCCAATACCCAGGCGGTGACCGTTGCTATCGGGCACCCCTATCCAGAAACCATTGCCGTGTTAGAAAAAAAATTACCGTCGCTGCAATTGCGCGGTTATCGGCTGGCACTGGCATCAGAAGTGGTGCAGCCATCGAGTTGCAAGAACGAAGCGCTACTACAGGCTTTATTGATTAACCCCTGCCCGCAACACCCGCCAACTCAACTCGCTTTTCGAACCCAGGCCATTTTGTCGAAGAATTGACGCGAAACCAAAGACATTCGCCAGAATAAACACAGAAAATTCCAGCGCCTGACTAAAATCGTTAATTTCTCACTAGAACAGAGTAAAAACCCTTTAAATGTTCAATTTTCACGTTAAACTTAGGGAAACTACTATGAGAGTTTTCGATAGCCATGTACCAAAACATTAGCCGAGCTGGCGAAGCCAATCCAATACCACTGAGATCAGATCGCTTCTTTTCTGCTCAGGGGGAATGGTATTTCTCAACCAGGGAAGGCGCTCCTATTGGCCCCTTTGATAACAAGCGTGAAGCCGGTACTGGGCTCGATGACTTTATCGAATTTATGGCTCTGGCTGAACCAAAAACCTTATCGCAGTTTTACGCCAATCTCTCGGCCTAAGCACTCTCGACCTAAATACTCTCGCCCTAAATAACTACGCCGATTCAGCAATGCATCGGGATCTTGAACACTAGAGCCTAACCTCGACGCCCCTCTCAGCCATATAGCGCTTAGCCTGGGGAACACTGTACTCAGCAAAGTGAAAAATACTTGCCGCCA
>JAUXHA010000081.1 GCA_030621845.1 Spongiibacteraceae bacterium | reverse complement strand
TGGCGCGGTGGTGATTGTGCTGGGCGTAGTACTGCTGACGGGCTTGAGCCCCTAGATTTTAGCCACTTCTTCGGCTTGAAATCCCTTCGGTCCTTCGACCAGCTTGAATTCCACGCTTTGACCTTCATCCAGTGTTTTGAAGCCATCCCCGGCAATAGAGCGGAAGTGGACAAATATATCCTCGCCACCTTCGCGGGTGATAAAACCAAAGCCCTTGGCGTTATTGAACCATTTTACGGTACCGGTGCTGCGGTCAGACATAGTGTGTTCCTGCTATTCATTATTATTGTTATTGTTGTTCTGGTCTTTACCAGTCAAAGCAGATATTACCGCCTGCCAGCGGTCTTTGTCTACATACTCTTGATACTGCTGAGTTGCTCTTCGAGCTTTAAGCGCGCCTGTTGTTGGGCGTCAAGTTTGGCTTTTTCGCCGGCCACTACTGACTCGGGTGCCTTATCGACGAAGTTGGGGTTGTCGAGTTTGGCAGAAATTCGGCTCACTTCTTTCTGCAGTTTGTCGATTTCCTTGCTGAGCCGGTTAATCTCTGCTTTTTTGTCGATCAGTCCAGCCATGGGTACCAAAATTTCCATCTGACCTACCAGTGCGGTGGCGGCCATGGGTGCTTCAACACCCTCTTGCAGGTAACTGATCTGCTCCAGCTTGGCGAGGGTCATCAGGAACAGACGATTTTCCTGCACGCGGCGCTGATCTTCTGCGTTGGCGTTATTCAGCAGTACCGGAATGGTTTTACCCGGGGGAATGTTTATTTCTCCGCGGATATTACGCACGCCGATGATCAGTTGTTTTAGCCATTCGATATCCGCCTGGGCTGCCGCATCAATATGCTCAGCATTGGCGATCGGGTAGGGTTGTAACATGATGCTTTCACCCTGTTTGCCGGCTAAAGGTGCTACTCGCTGCCAGATCTCTTCGGTGATAAAGGGCATAAAGGGGTGCAGCAGACGCAGGGTGCACTCCAGTACCCGAATCAGGGTGCGACGGGTCCCTTTCTTCAATGCGGCGGGGGCAGCATCATCCCACAGTACCGGCTTGGATAATTCCAGGTACCAGTCACAGTATTCATTCCAGATAAATTCGTAGACCGCCTGGGAGGCGAGGTCAAAGCGGTAGATTTTCATCGCCTGGGCCACTTCGTCCTCGGTTTGCTGCAGGCGTGACATTATCCAGCGGTCAGCCAGGCTGAGTTGATAATCGCTGCTGTCATCCTGGCCACAATCCTGCTGTTCGGTATTCATCAACACATAGCGAGCGGCGTTCCAGATTTTATTGCAAAAATTGCGGTAGCCTTCAATACGGCCAATATCGAATTTGATGTCACGGCCGGTAGAGGCCAGTGAGTAATAGGTGAAGCGCAGGGCATCGGTACCGTAACCGTCGATGCCATCAGGAAATTGCTTGCGGGTGGATTTTTCGATTTTTTTAGCCAGTTGTGGCTGCATCAAGCCGCTGGTGCGTTTTTTTACCAGCGCTTCAAGTTCAATGCCATCGATCAGGTCAATAGGGTCGATGACATTGCCCTTGGATTTGGACATTTTCTGCCCTTCGATATCCCGGACCAGGCCGTGTACGTAGACTTGTTTAAAGGGAACTTCTTTCCTGAAATGCAGGGTCATCATGATCATCCTGGCGACCCAGAAGAAAATAATGTCGAAACCGGTTACCAGTACATTGGTGGGGTGGAAGGTTTCCAGTGCCTTGGTTTGCTCCGGCCAGCCGAGGGTAGAAAAAGTCCATAGCGATGAGGAGAACCAGGTGTCGAGGACATCCTCGTCCTGTTTTAACGGGCGTTCACCGAGGGCGTGTTTGCGGCGCACTTCCTCTTCATCGCGACCAACATAGACATTCCCGGCATCATCGTACCAGGCTGGAATGCGATGACCCCACCACAATTGGCGGGAGATACACCAGTCCTGGATATCGCGCATCCAGGAAAAATACATATTTTCATACTGCTTGGGAACAAATTCAATGTCGCCATTTTCTACCGCTTCGATAGCGGGCTTGGCCAGGGTTTTGGCATCGACATACCACTGGTCAGTCAGATAGGGTTCTACCACCACGCCGGAGCGATCGCCGCGGGGGACTTTTAATGTGTGCTCATCAATTTTTTCCAGTAGCCCCAACGCCTCAAGGTCGCTGACAATTTGCTTGCGGGCATCAAAACGATCCATGCCACGATAGGCCGCCGGGACGGTGTCGTTGAGGGCGGCGTTATCATTGAGAATGTTAATCATTGGCAAGTTATGGCGCTTGCCCATTTCGTAGTCGTTAAAGTCGTGGGCCGGGGTTATTTTTACGCAACCGGTACCAAATTCCGGGTCTACATAGTCGTCGGCAATAATCGGGATTTCGCGATCAGTCAGCGGCAGTTTGATCATTTTCCCAATCAGGGACTGGTAGCGCTCATCCTCTGGATGAACGGCAACAGCGGTATCGCCCAGCATGGTTTCAGGACGAGTGGTGGCGACAACCAGCTGACCTGAGCCGTCGGCCAGGGGATAGCGAAAGTGCCAGAGGTGGCCGTTTTCTTCCTCGGAAACGACTTCCAGATCAGAAATGGCGGTGTGTAATACCGGGTCCCAATTGACCAGTCGCTGGCCACGGTAAATCAAACCCTGGTCAAACAGTTGCACAAAGACTTCGCGCACCGCATTGGACAGGCCGGGATCCATGGTGAAACGCTCGCGACTCCAGTCGGTGGAGGCACCCATACGACGCAATTGGCGGGTAATGGTGCCACCTGATTGTTCCTTCCACTCCCAGATTTTTTCAATAAACTTGTCGCGGCCGAGATCGTGGCGTTTGATGCCCTGCGCTTCCAGTTGCCGTTCCACGACCATCTGCGTGGCGATACCGGCGTGATCGGTGCCGACCTGCCACAGGGTGTTGTCACCGAGCATGCGATGATAGCGAATCAACACATCCATGATGGTTTCCTGGAAGCCGTGGCCCATGTGCAGGCTGCCAGTAACATTGGGCGGGGGTATCATAATGCAGTAGGGTTCACCCTCACCGCTAGGGGAAAAATAGCCTCGCTGCTCCCAGGTTTGATACCACTTGATTTCGATGTCGGCGGGTTGAAAGGTTTTTTCCATTATCTATCTTGCTATTAGTTAGAGGGAATTTTCAGCCGCTGAGTATACCTTGAGAACGGCTAATCTTTTAGATGTTTTTCAGCCAGTTGCTGAATCATTTCCGCTGTACAGGCTGACAGCTGCTGTCTCAGTGATGCCTCAATCAGCGGGATGAACTCATCAACGATTTCCTGGATCATTAACTCGCTACTAAAATCGGGGCGGTTGCTGGACACTGGCTGATGCTTGTCAGGCTCGATTGTTTGAGCATTTTTTTCAGGCAGCGCGTTATCAAGGGTGGGTATAGGTGAACTGATGTCCTTGTCCAGCATATCTTTAATGGACTCAAGCTCACCCAATAGCGAATCTTTACCCAGCGTAGGTATCGCCTTGTTGTGCTCTGGCATGCAGTTATATCCTGTACTTATTTAATTTTGTGGGTGTTCAGTGGATAACCACGGTTGTTGTAAAAGCGGTAATTAATTCGGCCTTTGGTGGTAATGCTGTCATCCTGGACAATAATTTCCGAGACGCGATCAAAGCGACTAAAAAATTCAGGGACGCTATCGCCGAGATTAATCATCCATTGCTTGAAATGGCCGGGAGGTGTTTGGTGGCCGACAATAACCCTTTCCTCATTAACCGCTACTGCATCATCGGTTGGGGGGTGAGGGACAAAACTGCTGGGATTGAATGTCCACAATAGCTGGTTGATTTCGGCTGCTTGCTGCGGGTTTTCGGTATGCAGGTAAACCTGGTGACCGAGGCGATAAAATTTTTCAGCCAGGCGGCAGGCAAAGATGTTGCGTTGCTCCGGGCTGGTTTGTGTCAGCAAATAGAAATCGACCTGGGTCATACGGTCAGCCTGCACTTTTTTCTATCAGGTACTGCGTGAGCAGGCCAACCGGCCTTCCTGTTGCCCCTTTATTGGCGCCGGAGACCCAGGCAGTGCCGGCAATATCCAGGTGCGCCCAACGGTAGTCCTTGCTAAAGCGAGAGAGGAAACAGGCGGCGGTGATGCTGCCTCCTTCCGGCCCGCCAATGTTGGCGATATCGGCGAAATTGCTGTTAAGTTGTACCTGGTAGTCATCCCATAGTGGCATCTGCCAGGCGCGATCATTCACCGCATTGCCGGCGGCGAGCAATTCGGCGGCAAAGTCGTCCTGATTGCTGTAAAGCGCAGTGGCGTGCTTGCCCAGTGCCACCACACAGGCGCCGGTCAAGGTGGCGATATCAATCACCGAGGCGGGTTTAAAGCGGGCGGCATAGGTGAGTGCATCGCACAATACCAGTCTTCCTTCGGCATCGGTGTTAAGCACTTCGATGGTCTGTCCGGACATGCTGGTGACCACATCGCCGGGCTTGGTGGCAGCGCCGCTGGGCAGGTTTTCTGCCGCGGCAATAATGGCGACAACATTCACCGCCAAGGCTAATTCACCGACGGCGGCCATGGTGCCGATAACGCTGGCAGCGCCGCACATATCGTATTTCATTTCATCCATTCTTGCGCCGGGTTTAATACTGATGCCGCCGCTATCGAAAGTGATTCCCTTGCCAACCAGTACGTGGGGTTTTTGGCTTTTTGCGGCGCCCTTGTATTCGATCACAATCAGTTTGGCCGGTTGCTCGGTACCCGCAGTGACCGATAACAATGCGCCCATACCCAGCTCGCGCATTTTTTTCTCGTCGAGAATCGATGTGGTCATTTTTTTGTGTTGACGGGCGAGGCGCCTGGCTTGTTGCGCCAGGTAGTTGGGTGTACACAGATTACCCGGCAGGTTACCCAGTTCTTTGGCGATGTTCATTCCCTGCGCTATTGCCCGGCCCTGGTGGCTGGCAGTGCGCAGTGATTTGTTGTTGTTGCCATCAAAGGTCAGGCGTTTTAAACGGCTGGCCGGCTTGGGCTTGCTCAGTGTTTTGTGGTAGCGGTAGCTGGCGAGCTCACCCTGGCAGGCGAGTTGGCTAATCATCCAGCCCTTATCATGTCCGCTAACGGACAGCTCATCCAGTAGCAGGGTGGCATGGCTTACTTTGTGCTTGGCCAATTGTGTCAACAATTGCCTGACCAGTTTCAGGAAGTCGCCCTGGCTCAGTTTTTTTCCGCTGCCACAGCCTAGCAGTAGCACCCGTTCGGCCTTTATCGCGGATAGTGCTGGAATTAGCAGGGTTTGCCCCACTTTACCCTCGATATCACCGCGCTTGATCAGTGTGCCGATCAGCCCTTTACTGGCTTTGTCGATTTGCCGCGCCGGGCGGGACAATGTGCCCTTATTAAAAATCGGGATGACCAGGCAGGGGCTATTGTGGCTTGCTGCTTGCTCGATGGTTTTGATCACACATTCCATAATCTGGTCTCAGTAATAAAGGGTCTGGGTTGCTGTTCGGGAGTATAACCCGGGCAGGCTATTCAGTGATTTTTTTTAGGCAATACCACCAGTCGGGTTTTTGATAGCCGGTCGTGCCAGCTGAGTTGGTCCTTATCGATCCATATCCACCAGTAGCCAGCACCGAGGGCGGCGATGGAAAGCGAGGCCGCCAGCAGCCGGAGCAGACACTGGCCCCAGCCGGGTTTATTGCCGTCCATGGTTTCAATACGCAGTCGCCAGGCTTGCATGGCGAGGGTCTGGCCGTTGTTGTGCCAGAACCAGCAGAAAAAAGCACTGCCTACGGTGAGCAGGTACAGCTGCAGACCGATACCCGATAACATGGGCTGAAGTTGGTGAATGACCTGCTCGTTGTCTACGCTGACAGGCTGGTGATTGCCTATCAGCACCGAGGGGATTAATACCGCAACAAATAATAATCCAAACACTAAAAAACTGTCATAGACGATGGCCGCCAGGCGTCGGGCAACACCGGCATTGGGTAATTGTTGGTCAGTCATAGGCCTGTACGATGAATGTGAAGAGTTATTCTAGGGCACCTTTGAATAATGGCAAGTGCTCTCTGGCCTCCAGGCAAACTCAGGATCAAGGCAGTGCTTCGAAGGCATGCTGGTTGCACGTCTAGAAGTGCTAACGCGGAGCCTGGGTTTGTCTGGAGGCCCCGCAGGGCGTGACCTGAAGGACACATCTGCCGCGGTGTACACCTCGACAAGGACAACCAGCCTTGCCCCTCGGCTTGCAGCCTTGCAGTTGCGTCCTCCAGGTCACGCAGAGAGCGCTTGCCATTATTCAGAGCTGCCCTGGCAGTTATTGTTTGTTTTAACTGGTGGTCACATGCTTTATTATCGGCGCAGAGCGGTCGTTCGCATCACCTGAAACAGAGGATACCCATCCCAATGCGCATATTGCTGATAGAAGATGACCAAAGCGTTGCCGATTATATTGTCAAGGGCCTGAAACAGAGTGGCTTTACTGTCGATCATGCGGATAATGGTAAGCAGGGCTTATTCCTTGCTACCAGTGAAAAATACGATGTGATGGTGATCGATCGCATGTTGCCCCATGTTGATGGCCTGACGATTATTCAAACCCTGCGTGCGGCGGAGAATAAAACCCCGGTATTGATTTTAAGTGCGCTGGGCGAAGTGAATGACCGGGTCAAGGGCTTGAAAGCAGGTGGTGATGATTATCTGGTGAAGCCCTTTGCCTTTGCCGAGTTGTTGGCGCGGATTGAAGCCATCCATCGCCGCCAGGAATCCAGTACTACCCAAACCCGGCTAAAAGTGGCCGACCTGCAAATGGATTTGCTTGCGCATAAAGTCACCCGGGCGGGGGAGAGTTTTAATTTACAGCCCCGGGAATACAAGTTGCTTGAGTATTTGATGAAGCATGCAGGGCAGGTTGTTACCCGTACGATGCTGCTGGAGCATGTATGGGAATATCATTTTGATCCCCAGACCAATGTTATCGATGTACACATAAGTCGCCTGCGGCAAAAGATCGACAAGGGCTTTGATCGCCAGCTGCTGGCTACGGTACGCGGTGCGGGTTATATGTTGCACGACCCCGATGCCGAATGATTGTTAATAAGGTTTTTTCCAGTTATACCTTTCGTTTTTTATCCTTCTATGTGACCGGGCTGAGTGTTGCCGTGATGGTGATATTGGTGGTGGTTTACCTGACCATGTCGCGTGGTTATTTTAATGAGGTACACGATTCAATCACCCATCAGCTGGATACTTTCAGTGATGTCTACCAGCAGCACGGTATCGACGCTTCACGGGCTTATATTGACAAGCAAATGGAGACCTTGAAGCTTAATCGTTATTACTATCTGGTGGTCGATGAAGAGTATAAAAAAATTGTTGGCAACCTCGGCGATTGGCCAAAATTTACCGACTATGGTGGCGGCTGGCTGAGTTTCGAGCTGGATTTGCTGGAGTTGGGTGCCGGTGCGGAGAACAATGACTTTGTCGCCCGCTCGCTGCAATTACCCAGTGGCGAATATGTGCTGGTGGCGAGACTGTATGAGGATGTCATTGTCAGTGCCCAGTTGGTCAGTGGTGCCTTGCTTCGCAGTATGCTGGTGACGATTGTGTTGGGTACAATCGGTGGCGCTATTATTGCCGGACTTAGTGTTAAGCGCATTGATGTGATGAACAAAAGCATTCAACAAATCATGGTCGGTGATTTATCAGAACGAATTAATGTCAGTGACCAGCAGGGCGATTTTCGGGAGTTGGCCTATAACATTAATCACATGCTCGATCGTATTCAATCGTTGATGAATGGCGTTAAACAGGTCTCGGATAATGTGGCGCATGATTTACGGACACCGTTGACGCGGTTAAAAAACCATCTGGCTGATTTGCAGCAGGATCTTGGCGCGGAGTCGCAGGAGCAGGTTCGGCATTTAATTGAAGAGGCCGATGGCTTGCTGGCGACCTTTAATGCCCTGTTGCGTATTGCCCAAATAGAATCAGGTAGTCGCCGGTCTGGATTCAGCCAGTTGGACCCCCGGGTGATTTTGCTGGATGTGGTTGAGCTCTATGAACCGCTGGCAGATGATAAATCACTGCGGTTAAACATGGATTTTCAAGCCGGGCTTGAAATAGCCGGCGACCGGGATTTACTGTTCCAGGCGTTTGCCAACCTATTGGACAATGCCATTAAATACACTCCGGCCAAGGGGGAAATTGAGCTGCGCCTGGTTGCTATGGGTAAGATGATACATGTCACCGTGGCCGATTCGGGTCCGGGTGTACCGCAGGCCGATAAAAAACGGGTATTCAGGCGTTTTTTTCGTGTCGATGCCAGTCGCGGTGTTGAGGTGGGTAATGGGCTGGGTTTGAGTATGGTGATGGCGGTGATTAAATTGCATGGGGGCGCTATATTGCTGACAGATAACAGCCCGGGGTTGAAGGTGGAGATTGAGCTTCCTGTTTAACCAGGGTGCCTAGTCATTATTGAGCAGTGACAGGTGAGTGGTGTCCGGGGTATCAGTCACGGGTTTATCCTGCTTGTCCGGAAGTATATCGGCGCCCACTTCGGCGATACTGATACCGCTGGTATCAGGGTCAACAACAGTTTGCTTATCCGTTATTGTTTCGAATGCAGTGCCTGGTGGAGCCAGGCTGAGGTCGTCGAGGTCCAGTGCCGGTGGCGGTGCGGGTTGCGGTTTTTCGGTGAGGAGATCGGCGCCGACTTCAGCGATACTTATGTGGCCAGTGTCCGGTGCGGGGATGATGGGTTTTTCCTCGGGGTCCACTGCCATAAATGCCGATACCAGCTTGATATTGCTGGTGTCGATATTGGCTTCGATGCTTTTTTTCCGCTCGTGTTCGAGCAGTAAATCACTGCCGGTAACGGCAAGGCTGATCGCTTCAGTCTCAGCCTTGGCTTCAGTTACCCGCGGCAGTTTTTTAAAGGCAACCAGCAGGCCTGCACCCTCGAAGGCGGTCTTGTATTTAATGGTGGTGGCTTTATCCATACCTCGTTTTAATAATTGCGGTTTACCATTAAACAGACGTGATACTTTGTCAGCGGTGGTGTTGAAAAGTTTAGCCAGGTTTTCCTGGGCCAGTTCTGCAGATACACCATCAGCGATTTTGCCGGTGAAGTAGATGTCGTAGCGCTGTTGATCCATGGTCGATTTCTTGTGAGTGATTTTAACTCTTTTTAGTATAGAAGATGCCGGGTGAATTAACAGTCAGTGATACAGGGGTAATAGTCATAATGGTGAACTTGGGTTTTGGTTCAGGGGGTGCCCCGGGTGAATAACGGCGGTTTAATAAGATGTCTCAATTGTGAGCGCCGATTGACCGAAATTGTTATTGTGTTTCAGCAGCTTGGCGTTAGATTAGTACTCCCTCAAAAGGCGGCTGGAGAACAGTTGGCCAGGTAACCAGAAACAGGAATGAACATGGCAACAGAAGCGTATATCTACGATGCGATTCGTACCCCTCGGGGCAAGGGCAAGGCCGGCGGCTCCCTCTATGAAGTGAAGCCTATTGATTTAGTCGCCAATCTTCTCGAAGCGATGAAAGAGCGTAACCAGCTTGACACCACGATGGTGGAAGATGTGATTATCGCTACCGGTGAGCCGGTCAATGAGCAGGGCCAGAATATTGCTAAAACGGCGCTTACCTATTCAAGCTGGGACAATGTTACTACGGGTGCTCAATTGCATCGCTATTGTGCGGGCGGCCTGGATGCGGTGAATATTGCGGCGGCCAAAGTGATGGCCGGTATTGAAGATATGGCCTGTGGCGGCGGTGTTGAATCCATGTCCCGTCTCGGTATTGGTGCCAGTGGTGCTGCTCAGGGCGATGCCTGGGTGGCGATGAAAACCTATGGTATATCGCAGGGACTGGGCGCTGATATGGTCGCCACACTGGATGGTTTCAGCCGTGAAGATGTCGATCGCTACGCGGTGATGTCACAACAGCGCGCGGCATTTGCTCGCGATAATGGCTACTTCAAGTCGCTGGTGCCCGTGGTTGATATGAATGGCGTGACCATCCTGGATAACGATGAATTTATTCGCCCGGCTACCACCATGGAAGCTCTGGCGAAGTTGAAGCCTGCTTTCAAAATGTTTAATGATTTTGGCCACGGCGATATGGCGCGGCTGAAATACCCGCAGCTGGAAGAAATTATTAATGTGCATACGCCGGGTAATTCCTCGGGGATTGTCGACGGTGCCTCGCTGGTACTGGTGGGCAATGAACAGGCAGGTAAAGACCAGGGTTTGACACCGCGCGCGCGTATTGTCAGCTTTGCCCTGACCGGCACCGAACCGACGATTATGTTGACCGGCCCGGTTCCCGCTGCCGAGAAGGCATTGAAAAAAGCCGGCTTGACGATTGATGATATCGATCTGTTCGAATTAAACGAAGCCTTTGCCTCGGTGGTACTACGGTTCCAGAAACAACTCAATATTGCCGATGAAAAAATCAATGTGAACGGTGGCGCTATTGCCATGGGACACCCGATCGGTGCTACCGGCGGTATGATTCTCGGTAGCCTGCTGGATGAGTTGGAGCGGCGCGAATTGAAGCGTGGCATGGCGGTACTGTGTGCCGGTGGTGGTATTGGTATTGCGACCATTATCGAATGTGTGTAGTTGTTGAATTTAATACTTGGAGTGAGTTGCGATAACGACACTCGTTACGCAGCCCTTTCCAACTGAATGAGAGCGAGTAAAACAATGGGATATATCCGTTTAGAAAAAGACAGTGACGGTATCGTTGAACTGATTTTTGACCAGCAGGGGAAAACAGTTAACACCATGGGTCTGGAATACGATGAGGCAATGCAGAAAGCCATCGTCGAATTGGAAGCGATGGTAGTTGCCGGCGAGCTTATTGGTATCTATGTGAAAAGTGCTAAGCCCAAGCAGTTCTTTGCCGGTGGCGACATTACTGAAATGCTGGCAATGGATTTGAACGCCTCGGTTGAGAAAAAGACCGAAATGTTTGACGGCATTATGAAAACCAAGGCGCCGTTGCGCAAACTGGAAACCCTTGGGGTGCCGGTTGCGGTGGGTATTAATGGTCCCGCATTGGGTGGTGGTTATGAAATTGCGCTGGCTTGTCATTACCGCGTGGCGATGACCGGCGTCCAGGTTGGCCTGCCTGAAGGCATGATTGGATTGATGCCGGGTGCTGGTGGTGTGGTTCGCTTGACGCGCCTGTTGGGGATGCAGGAAGCTATCGGTTTAATCAGTCAGGGGCGTCGCCTGAAAGCTGAAAAAGCCCTTGAAAAAGGCATGATTGATGAAATTGTCGAATCCGAAGACGATCTTGCGGTCAGGGCCAAAGCCTGGATTAAAGCTAACCCGGAGGCGAAGCAACCCTGGGATAGGGACGATTTCCAGTTGCCTGGCGGCGCTGTGGATGACCCCGCTAACCAGGGTTTAACTTATTTTGGTCCGGTTAATGTGGTGACCAATACCAAGGACCTGATGCCGGCGCAGAATGCGATTTTCGCCTGTGTTCTCGATAGCGTTAAAGTGGATTTTGATACCGCCCAGAGTATCGAGGCGCGCTATTTCCTCAGCCTGCTATTGGACCAGACTTCGCGCAATATGATGATGGCCTTCTTTGTACAGATGGAGGCCTTGAACAAAGGCGCCAGCCGTCCAGCGGGCATCGATAAAACGCAAGTTAAAACCCTGGGAATTCTCGGTGCCGGCCAGATGGGTGCGGGTATTGCCACCACGGCGGCGCAGAAGGGCATTAATGTGGTGTTGAAAGACATCAACATGGAAAATGCCGATAAGGGTAAGGCCTATGCCGCCGCCGCCTATGCCAAGCATAAGCGAGTGAGCGATGAACAGGCGGTGGAGTACCTGGCGAGGATCAAAGCCACTGATGATTACGCTGATCTGGCAGCTTGTGAGCTGGTGGTTGAAGCGGTATTTGAAAATCGTGATATAAAAGCAACGGTGACCAAAGAGTGTGAGGCCGCGTTGGGTGAAAATGCGGTATTTGCATCGAACACCTCGGCATTACCGATCACTGAATTGGCCCAGGCCAGTGTGCGTCCGGCTAACTTTATCGGTATGCACTTTTTCTCCCCGGTAGAAAAAATGCCCCTGATCGAAATTATTCGCGGCAAGGAAACGTCGGATCGGGCGCTGGCCTGGGCTTTTGACCTGGCCCAGTTACTGGGTAAAACACCGATTGTGGTAAATGACGCGGCGGGTTTCTTCACCACCCGGACGATTGGCACCACCATCACCCAGGGTGCCGAGATGGTCTGCGAGGGGATTAATCCGGTATTGATTGAATCGGCGGCGCGCGACAATGGCTCGCCTGTGGGGACGCTGGCGGCGATTGACGAAATCAGTCAGGAAACGGCTTATAGGAATGGCCTGCAGCTCAAGGCTGATGCCGAAGCCCAGGGTACTGAGTGGAAGGAAACCGCTGCGGGCACCCTGGTTGGCCGTATGGTCAATGAGTTTGGCCGTAAAGGTAAAGCGTATGGTGGCGGTTATTATGAGTATCCAGAGGGCGGCAAGAAACATATCTGGGCTGGACTGATTGAGGCCTATGCGCCCAACGGTTTTACCGAAATACCCTATCAGGACATCAAGGACAGGCTGATTTTTTGCCAGTGCCTGGAAGCGGTTCGCGCCATGGAGGAGGGGGTGATCGAGTCAGTGGGTGATGGCAATATCGGCTCTATCATGGGTATCGGCTTCCCGGCCCAGACTGGTGGCGTGTTCCAGTGTATCAATGCCTATGGTTTGCAGGCATTTGTTGATCGCAGCAGGGAGTTGGAAGCCAAATACGGCGATATCTTCTCGGTACCGCAGTTGTTAATTGA
>JAUXHA010000016.1 GCA_030621845.1 Spongiibacteraceae bacterium | reverse complement strand
TTGGGCGGATGCGAAGCATCGAGCTTGCCGAAGTGGCAGAAAGTGCCTGCATGGCAATTTGGCGCTCGCAACGTCACCCCATAAATCGACCTGTCCTGGTCGGTGCGTACGCGGCGCTGTGTACAGATTTCCCTATAATAATTATTTTTCATTACTGTTGGCGCGCTTTGTCCTCGGTGCCCGGAGTCCTTGCTATGGCTAAAATTTACGTTCTTGATACCAATGTGCTGCTTCATGATCCCATGGCCCTGCACGCATTTAAGGAGCACCACATCGTGGTGCCAATGACTGTACTCGAAGAGCTGGATACCATTAAGGACCGGCGAGATAAGGATGTTAGCCGCGAGGCACGCATAGCCATTAATGCCATTGATAATATTCTCACCGACGCCTCACCGAAAAAAATCCAGCAGGGGGTGGAAATCCCCGACAGCAATATCAATGGCCCGCTGGGAACCCTGGCGGTATTCCCGGATCAGTTGATTAATCACGACAATAAAGCCCCCTATCTTGACGGTTCTTCCCAGCAGGCTAACGATAATCGTATTATCAATGTGGCCCTGCATTTACAGGCAAACCAGCCCGATAACTTCGTTTGCCTGGTCACCAAAGATATTAATATGCGCTTAAAGGCCAAGGGCTCGGGGTTGGAGAATGTCGAAGACTATCGCAAGGATCAGGTGATCGATGATATTCAGTTTATGTCCAAGGGCTATGAGTCGATAGACGGTGATTTCTGGGCGCGTGTTGAAAAAGTCAAAACCCTGCGTGAAGGCAATGAAACCATTCACCTGATCGATGCCGACATATTACCCAAAGCCTATCCGCAGATGTTTGTCTGTGATGATAATGGTTTTGTGGGTTATATCAGGGCAATGGATGATGAGCATATTCACCTGCAGGACTTGAAAGAAGGGCGTTTAATGTCACAGAGCCTGTGGGGTATTGAGCCGCGCAACCTGGAACAGGCCATGGCTTTCTTCCTGATCCAGCAGGACGACGTGGATATGACGGTGATGACCGGTCCTGCCGGCTCAGGTAAAACACTGATCGCGCTGGCTTACGGCCTGCAGGCCATTATGGAAGAAAAGCGTTATGACAAATTAATAGTGGCTCGTTCGACACCGCCTATTGCCGAGGATATTGGTTTTCTTCCGGGTACGGAGGAGGAGAAAATGGCACCCTGGTTGGCCGCGTTTGAGGATAATCTTGAAGTGTTACACGGCCATGATGAATCGCCCTTTGGCAGTATTGAATATGTGAAGGAGCGCGCCAATATCCAGTTTAAATCCCTGAACTTTATGCGTGGTCGCTCCTTTAACAATGCCTATATTATTATTGATGAATGCCAGGGCTTAACCCAGTTTCAACTCAAATCGATCATTACCCGGGTGGGGGTGAATTCAAAAATTGTGGTGCTGGGGAATTTGGCGCAAATCGATAATAAGTACATCACCCCGCTGACATCGGGGCTGACCTACCTGGTTGAAAAATCCAAGTATTTTGAGCATGCCGGGGTGATGCACGTCAACGGCATTGAGCGAAGCCGTCTGGCCGCATTTGCGGAGGAAAATTTGTAACCGCGATCTTGCTGGAATGTCGAAGGATAGGCTACTGGCTTTTAACCTTCGCTCGGTAGGCATGCAGCAGTGGCTCGGTGTAGCCGCTGGGCTGCTGATAACCCTTGAAAATTAAATCGCAGGCGGCCTGGAATGCGAGGCTGTGGTCAAAATCAGCTGCCATGTTTCGGTAGGCGCTATCCCCGACATTTTGTTCATCGACGATCGCGGCCATGCGCCGCAGTGTTGTCATCACCTGTTCTTTGCTGCAAATACCATGCAGCAGCCAGTTGGCGATATGCTGGCTGGAGATGCGCAGCGTGGCGCGATCCTCCATCAGGGCGACGTTGTTGATATCGGGAACTTTTGAGCAGCCGATGCCAAGATCGACCCAGCGGACGACATAGCCGAGAATTCCCTGGGCGTTATTGTCCAGTTCAGCCTGAATCTCGGTAGCGGTTAATGCCTGCCTGGCGGCTGCCGTCAGCAGCGGAATGTGCAAAATATCATCGAGGCTCGCCATTGGGCGCTGGGCCAGTTGTTGTTGCACCGCCTTAACATCGACCTGATGGTAATGGGTGGAGTGCAGGGCAGCGGCGGTCGGGGAGGGTACCCAGGCGGTGTTGGCGCCCGCTCTGGGGTGATTGATTTTTTGCTCCAGCATGGCGGCCATTTCTTCGGGCATGGCCCACATCCCTTTGCCAATCTGCGCTTTGCCGACCAGGCCGCAAGCGATGCCAACATCAACATTGCGGTCTTCATAGGCATTGATCCAGGGCTGTTCTTTCATCGTGGTCTTGGCAACCACGGCGCCGGCCTGCATGCTGCTATGGATTTCATCGCCGGTGCGGTCAAGGAAGCCGGTGTTGATAAACACGATCCGTTCGCGTGCGGCATGGATACAGTTTTTCAGGTTGATGGTGGTTCTTCGCTCTTCGTCCATGATGCCAATTTTAATTGTATTGTGATTGAGCTCCAGGGCCTCTTCAATGGCGGCAAAGAGATCACAGGTGAATTGCACTTCTTCGGAACCGTGCATTTTGGGTTTCACGATATAGAGGTTACCCACGCGCGAATTACCCGGCTGAGCAGCGTTGATATCGTGCATGGCGATGAGTGAGGTGATAAGCGCATCCATAATGCCTTCGGGCACTTGCTGCTGCTGTGAGTCCAGGATGGCACTATTACTCATCAGGTGGCCGACGTTGCGGATAAACAACAGGCTGCGCCCGGGTAAGCTTATATCCTCACCCGTGGCGGCGCTGTAGTGGCGGTCGCTGCGCAGTTTGCGGACAATGGTTTCACCGCCTTTTTCCAGGCTTTGCTGAAGATCTCCTCGCATCAGCCCCAGCCAGTTTCGGTAAACCTCGACCTTGTCCTCGGCATCAACGGCGGCAATGGAATCTTCACAGTCCATAATGGTGGTGATGGCGGCCTCTACCAGCAGGTCTTTTACCCCGGCAGCATCAGTGCTACCCACCGGGTGCTGCCGGTCGATCTGGATTTCTACATGTAAACCATGGTTTTTAAGCAGGATCGCTGTTGGATTGTCGGCTTCACCCTGAAAGCCGATAAAGCGATCGGGCTGGGCCAGCGCGCAGTGGCTACCATCGTCAAGGCTTACGGACAGTTGCCCATCAATCACACGGTAGCGGCTGCTTTGTTGGTGACTGGCGTCACCTGCCAGTGGTGCCACGGTGTCGAGGTGTTGGCGGGCGAAGGCAATGACCTTGTCACCGCGGCGGGGATTGTAGCCGCGGCCTTTTTCCGCACCATCACTGTCGGCTATGGCATCACTGCCATAAAGGGCATCGTAAAGACTGCTCCAGCGGGCATTGGCTGCATTCAAGGCAAAGCGGGCATTTTTTACCGGTACTACCAATTGCGGACCGGCTTGTTCGGCGATTTCTTCATCGACCTTGTCGGTAGCAATACTGAAGTCATCCACCTCGGTTTCAATATAGCCAATATCGGTGAGGAATTGCCGGTAGAGCGCGGGGTCAATTGGCTGGTGGTCTGGCTGTTGGTGCCATTGGTCAAGCTGCTGCTGAAAGGTCTCGCGCTGTTCCAGCAGACGCTGGTTACGGGGGCCGAAGGTGTTAATGATGATTTCCAGTTGCGCCCAGAAATGATCGCAGTCCACACCGGTGCCGGGTATCGCCTGCTGTTCAATAAAGTCGGCCAATAATGTACTGATGGATAAACCACCTTTGCGTGTTCTGCTCATGTTATACCCGGCGTGAATAGAAAAGGAGTTCCGTTACAAGGACGGATGATCATACAGTATAGGCGCGGATAGCCTCATCATTGCCGGCAATATTGACTATATATCGACCATTATAGTGATGAGGTTACCCTGGAAGGGTCGATTAGGATAATGCCTGTTCCTGCTCCCGTGCAATCGCCCGGTAGGCGATATCATGGCGATAATATACCTTGTCCCAGTGAATTTGCTTGACCTGCTGGTAGGCTTTTGCCTGGGCTTCGGTGACGGTTTTCCCTAGCGCGGTTGCGCAGAGCACGCGGCCGCCACTGGTGACGACCTGGCCATCGGCCAGCTGAGTGCCGGCGTGGAATACTTTTTCCCCTGCCGTTGCTGCGGGTATCCCCGAAATGAGCTGCCCCTTATCGTAACTGCCAGGGTAGCCGCCCGCCGCTAATACCACGCCTACGGCGGCGCGCTCATCCCACTGGGCACTGGCCTGGTCGAGCTGGCCGTCCAGGGCGGCGTTACACAGGGTGACTAAATCGGACTGCAATCGCAGCATAATCGGCTGGGTTTCCGGATCGCCAAAACGACAATTATATTCGATGACTTTGGCGGCACCATCGGGGCTAATCATCAGGCCCGCGTAAAGAAAGCCGGTATAGTCATTGCCTTCAGCGGCCATGCCGGCAACAGTAGGTTCGATCACTTCCCGCATAATGCGTGCATTAATAGCGGGGGTGACCACGGGGGCGGGAGAATAGGCGCCCATACCGCCAGTGTTGGGCCCGCTATCGCCATCACCGGCGCGCTTGTGATCCTGGCTGGTGGCCATGGGCAAAATATTTTTACCGTCAACCATGACAATGAAGCTGGCTTCTTCGCCAGCGAGAAATTCCTCGATGACTACGCGGTGCCCGGCTTCGCCAAAGGCGTTGCCCGCCAGCATATCGCGCACGGCGTCATCGGCCTCATCGGTGGTGATGGCGACAATAACCCCTTTTCCGGCGGCGAGGCCGTCGGCCTTGATGACAATAGGGGCGCCCTGTTGCTGGATATAAGCCAGTGCCGGTTCGATGTCGGTAAACGTCTGGTAGCTGCCTGTGGGGATGGCGTGGCGGGCTAGAAAATCTTTGGTGAAGGCTTTTGAACCCTCCAGTTGTGAGGCGCCTTTCGAGGGGCCGAAGCAGCGTAAATTCTGCTCGCTAAAATAATCCACAATGCCATCGACCAGTGGTGCTTCCGGGCCAACAATGGTGAGGCCGACGCGGTTGTTTTTGGCAAAAGTCGCCAGCCCGACAAAATCCATGGGATCAATGGCGATGTTAGCGCATTTGCTTTCGGTGGCGGTACCCGCATTGCCCGGCGCGACATAGACGTTTTCGACGTCAGCCGACTGAGCCGTTTTCCATGCCAGTGCATGCTCGCGCCCGCCGGAGCCAATAATCAATACATTCATCTTTTTATCACCCAACAGTAAACGTGTTAGTCCTTGCTCCCGGCTAATGCCGGAAGTGCCTCATGCCGGTAAAGACCATCGCCATATTGGCTTCATCGGCGGCGGCGATCACTTCCTCGTCGCGCATGGAACCGCCGGGTTGAATCACCGCGGCAATGCCGGTTTGTGCGGCATTATCAATACCGTCGCGAAACGGGAAGAAGGCGTCGGAGGCCATGACGGAACCGGTTACTTCCAGGCCGGCATGTTTGGCTTTAATCGCCGCGATACGCGCCGAATTAATCCGGCTCATCTGGCCTGCACCGACGCCGATGGTCTGGCGATTGCTGGCATAAACGATGGCATTGGATTTGACAAATTTAGCGACTTTCCAGGCGAAGATAAGATCATGAATTTCTTTTTCCGTCGGCGCACGCTTAGTGACGACCTTGAGGTCATCCGCAGTAATCATGCCCAGATCGCGATCCTGGACTAACAACCCGCCGTTAACCCGTTTGTAGTCAAGAGCCGCTACCGGTTCGCCCCACTGGCCGCATTCGAGCAGGCGCAGATTTTTCTTTTCAGCAATCACTGCTTTGGCTTCGTCGCTAATGGTGGGGGCAATAATGACTTCGACAAACTGGCGCTCACAGATCGCCCTGGCGGTGGCGGCATCGAGTTCACGGTTAAAGGCGATGATACCGCCGAAGGCAGATTCCGGGTCGGTGGCATAAGCCAGTTCATAGGCTTTGCCTATGCCGCCTTCGGGGCTGACTGCAACGCCGCAGGGGTTGGCGTGCTTGACGATAACGCAGGCGGGTTTGACGAAGCTTTTGACGCACTCCAGCGCGGCATCGGTATCGGCGATATTGTTATAGGACAGATCCTTGCCCTGCAACTGCTGCGCGGTAGCGATAGAACCTGCCGCTGGTTTTTCCTCAACATAGAAGGCTGAATTCTGGTGTGAGTTTTCACCGTAACGCAGATCCTGGCGCTTGCTGAACTGGCGGTTAAAGGTGCGCGGAAAGTGTTCATTGCCACCGGCGACCTTGCCGCCAAAGTAATTGGCAATGGCGCCGTCATAGGCCGCGGTATGCTCGTAGGCCTTAATCGCCAGATCGAAGCGAGTGGCTTGGGAGGTGGCAGCGTTATTGGCTTTCATTTCTTCGAGAATGCCGTTGTAATCAGTGGCATTCACCACAATGGTGACGTAGACATTGTTTTTAGCCGCGGCCCGCACCATGGTTGGGCCGCCAATATCGATATTTTCAATGGCGTCTTCCAGTGAACAGTCCGGGTTGGCAACGGTTTGCTGAAAGGGGTAAAGATTGACCACGACCATATCGATGGCATTGATACCGTGCGCAGCCATGACCGCATCGTCCTGGCCGCGACGGCCAAGAATGCCGCCGTGGACTTTGGGGTGCAAGGTTTTAACCCGGCCGTCCATCATCTCAGGGAAACCGGTGTAATCGGAGACTTCAATAGCGCTCACCTGGTTTTCCTGTAACAGTTTGTAGGTGCCACCGGTGGAAAGAATTTCCACACCCAGACTCTGCAGAGCCTGGGCAAACTCAACAATGCCGGACTTGTCGGAGACACTGATTAGTGCGCGCTTGACGGACAGGTAGTTACTTTCGTTGCTCATAGGACCTTCGGGTATCGGGAGGAGGCGGTGTTGCCGTTGTCTCCAGGGTTTGAGAGTAAAGGGAGGTAAAAAAGGCCAGACCCGGTTTCAGGGTCTGGCTCCGGTTGCTGTTTACAATAAGCCGTACTGCTTCAGTTTTTTGCGCAGGGTGCCGCGGTTAAGGCCGAGCAGGACGGATGCTTTGGTTTGGTTATTACGGGTGTATTTCATCACTTGTTCCAGCAGCGGTGCCTCGACTTCAGATAACACCATCTCGTAAACATCGGTGACGGACTGGCCATCGAGATGTGCGAAATAGTTATTGAGTGCTATCGATACGCTGTCGCGCAGGGTTTGAGCCTGGGCGACGGGGGCGTTGGTTAAATGCTGTTTGGTTTGGTCGTGATCTGACACGGATTCAGCCACTGGTGTTACGGGGTTGCCGATGATTGTGTCATGTCTATTCATGCTGCTTTTTCCTTAGAGTTTAATGTGTGTTCAAAAAGCGTATCAATAGCCTGGCGCT
This sequence comes from Spongiibacteraceae bacterium, assembly GCA_030621845.1. GTDB lineage: Bacteria > Pseudomonadota > Gammaproteobacteria > Pseudomonadales > Dasaniaceae > JAUXHA01. Next base: position 28,734 of record JAUXHA010000016.1, on the reverse strand, counting down.
GTTGTTGCACCGATTCGAGCCGGTTGAAAATGCTTTTAAATACGTTACTGTTACGGTGTTGTTTTAAATACCAGCCCACGTGTTTGCGGGCAATTCTGACCCCCATGGTGTCGCCATAGAAGGCGTAAAGTGCGTCCAGATGCTCTAGTAAAATCTGCTGAACTTCATTTTGCGAGGGTGGCGCCACTATAACACCGTTGCGCAAAAATTGATCTATTTCTTTGCATATCCATGGCTGTCCCTGTGCGGCACGTCCCACCATAACGGCGTCGGCAGCGGTGTAATCCATTACCGCGCGGGCTTTTTGCGGACAATCAATATCACCGTTGGCGATCACTGGAATATTCACCGCGGCCTTGATGGCGGCGATGGTGTCGTATTCCGCTTCACCGCCGTAGCCGCAGGCGCGTGTACGACCGTGTACCGCCAGTGCCTGAATGCCGCAGTCCTCTGCTATTCTGGCGATGCTGAGGCCGTTGCGTTGCTGGGGTGACCAGCCGGTACGAATTTTTAAGGTGACGGGTATATCCACGGCGGCAACCACCGCGCTGAGAATATCCTGTACCAATGCCTCATCTTTCATTAAGGCGGAGCCCGCCGCCTTTTTACAGACTTTTTTTGCTGGGCAGCCCATATTGATATCAATAATTTGCGCCGCGTTGGCCGCGTTAAATCGTGCGGCCTCGGCCATCATCAGCGGGTCACTGCCGGCTATCTGTACCGCCCTGGGCTCAGCTTCATCATCGTGTACCCGTCGCTGGCGGGATTTTCGGGTATTCCACAGGCGCGCATCGCTGCTGATCATCTCGGAGACCACCAGCCCGGCACCCAGGCGTCTGCAGAGACGGCGAAATGGCAGATCAGTGACGCCAGCCATGGGCGCAAGCACAACCGAAGTCGCCAATTTGTAGGGGCCGATCTGCAACACGTGCTGTATCCGCAAGGTGGTGAAAAAAAAGAGGCGCTATGATAGTCGGAAGTACGCAGAGGATAAAGGGTCGGCGAGCAACAATTAAACAATTTTTAGTCTGCCTGGTGTCTCGACTGGCATTGGTTATTCCCGCGCCAGTCTATCGACGAAGCTCGCATAAGTTAATTGCCAATAATTGCCTGCCAATCATAGACACCCATAGTGTCCACTTGTCTGGGGTGTTTGCTATTGATGTTCCGGGTGGTCGGGTCGTTAAGCGAGTGCGAGGTTGGCCAGCTGGCGGGTTAACTGCTCAATCAATAGCGACATGGCCTTGCCGCGATGACTGATAAGGTTTTTTTCTGCAGCGGCCAGTTCTGCCGAGCTGCAATTTTTTTCTGGCACAAAAAATAACGGGTCGTAACCAAAACCGTTGTCACCCCGTGCAGCGGTGAGGATTTTTCCTTCCCAGCTGCCCTGGCAAATCAATGGAGTCGGGTCGAGTTCATGGCGCATAAACACCAGTACACATTGAAAACGGGCACTGCGTTGTTGCGCGGGAACATCGGCGAGTAAATCCAGTAAGCGTTGATTATTGCTGGCATCGCTGGCATCCGGGCCGGAAAAGCGTGCTGAATAAATGCCGGGTTGACCCCGTAAAAAATCGACTTCCAGGCCAGAGTCGTCTGCGATGGCGGCAAGGCCAGAGAGTTTTGCTGCGTGGCGAGCTTTGATGATGGCATTTTCAACAAAGCTGAGCCCGATCTCGTCGGCATCGGGAATGTTGAAGGCTGATTGCGGCAATACATCAAGCGCTAGTGCACTGAGCCGTTGCTGCAGTTCCTTTAGTTTCCCCTTGTTCGCACTGGCCAGTACAATTTTCTGCATAGGGTTACTGATCTTCGTACAGTGTTTTGGAAAACTTCAAGGTATAGGGCGCAATATTGGGGTCGGGCTGGATTTTGATGGTAAAGCTGCGTAATTCCTTATCGTTAAACTTGAATTCGGCGAGATAGTAAATGGCGGCCTGTTCTTCAATTTCCTGGAATTCCAGCGTCTGGCGATGAATAAGGTCAGAGCTGGATCCACTGACGATAGCTCGTTGAGCAATATCGTCACCATTTTTTAATTGCTTGCGAATGGCGATATTGATGATCGCCCGGTTTTTGCCGCGGGTAATTTTGTAAGCCGTCGCTACATCGGGGGTGAGAAAGGTGGAATTAAACACGCTGTAGTGAACGTGATAGGGGCCAAAGATTTTTTCCTGTTCCGCGCTGAGCGCCTGCATGCTGAACAGCAGGCTGGCGGTGAAAAGTAGTCGCAGTGAGCGTGTTCTCAACATGATCAACTCCATGAAAGCAATAGGTTTATTTGCTGATGTGATAGACCGCCGTCATGGCAAATAAGTTCGGCCAGTTTTTTGCCAGTTGGCTTTCAGTGTTATTGGCCGCGACCATGCGGCGGTCTAGCACATGGATGCCTTTATCCCGGCACAGGGCTTCAAAATCATCCACGGTGCAAAAATGAATATTGGGCGTGTCATACCAGTGATAGGGCATGAACTCGGATACCGGCATACGCCCCCGTTGGCTGAGGTGCCAGCGACAGCGCCAGTGGCCGAAGTTGGGGAAGGTGACAATACATTCCTTACCGACCCGCAGCATTTCATCGATCACCCGGTGGGGTTGGCTGAGGGTTTGCAGGGCATGGGTCATCACCACCATATCGAAACTGTTGGTCTGAAAATTAGCCAGGCCCTTGTTCAGGTCCTGCTCGACCACGCTGATATTGGCTTTAATGCAGTCGAGAATAAAGCCGCTATCGATTTCAATGCCAAGGCCATTAACCTGTTTGCTGTTACGCAGTTGCGATAACAGATTGCCATCGCCACAGCCCAGGTCCAGCACTCTTGAGTTTTCCCTGATCCAGGCCTGGATCAGTTGCAAGTCCAGCCGCATTAGATGTGCTCCCTGGCAACGCCCTGCATATAAGCGTGAAAGGCCTGCTCATAGCGCGCATTGGGTAGTAGAAAGGCATCGTGACCGAAGTTAGCTTCAATTTCGGTATAGCTGACCGGGCGTTTGGCGGCAATTAATGCATCAACAATTTCCCGCGAGCGAGCCGGAGGAAAGCGCCAGTCGGTAGAAAATGACACTACATAATAGTGGCAGCGGGAGTGGGAAAACGCCGCCACTGGATCGTCGCCATATTCCCTGGCCAGGTCAAAATAATCCAGTGCCTTGGTCATCAGGATATAGGTATTGGCATCAAAGCTTTCAGAGAAAATATCACCCTGGTAGTGCAAGTAGCTTTCAATCTGGAACTGTATTTCATTATCGCTGCCCAGCTTGAAATCACCCTCTTTCAGGCTGCGGCCAAACTTCTCCCCCATGCCGTCCTCGGATAAATAGGTAAGGTGACCAATCATTCGAGCCAGCCGCAGGCCGTTTCTGGGGATCGTATTGTGCTGCAAGTATTGACCATGATGAAAATTCTTATCGGAGATAATGGCCTGGCGAGCCACTTCGTTAAAGGCGATATTTTGTGCGGTTAGCTTCAAGGCTGAGGCAATCACCACGCAATGCCGTACTTCATCGGGATACATCAGCGACCAGCGCATGGCCTGCATGCCACCGAGGCTGCCACCGATCACGGCGGCCCACTGCTTAATGCCCAGTAATTTCATTAGTTCACGCTGGGTATCGACCCAATCGCGGCAACGCAGTTTGGGAAAGTCGGCTCCCCAGGGTTTACCGGTTTGTGGATTGATGGAGGTAGGGCCGGTGGAGCCGTCGCAGCCACCAATATTATTCAGGCTAATCACCTGGAACACGTCGGTGTCGATGGCCTTGCCTGGGCCAATATAGTGGTCCCACCAACCGGGTTTTTTATCGGTTTGCTGATGGTAACCGGCCGCGTGATGATGGCCGGAGAGGGCGTGACAAATCAGTACGGCATTGGATTTATCGTCATTGAGGGTGCCATAGGTTTCATAAACCAGCTGGTATTCAGGCAATACACGGCCGCTGGACAGCTCAATAGGCTGGTTAAAGTGCTGCGTCTTTGGCTTCACAATACCGACGGACTGACCCGACATAAGGATTTTCCATTATTTTAAGCCTGCGAGTCTAAACGATAGACCGGTAGAGTGGAACCGGTAGCGGGTAAGAGCTGTTTTAGTGCACTGAGTGGGTGTCTATGTTTGGGGGGACGATGAGGCCTGTCTATCGTTGGAAGGTGGGTGTCAATGATTGAGGTGTGTGGGTGTCTATGATTGGAAAATAGGCGGTTAGGGTGATGAGTGGGGGGCGGGCAAAATACCCAGTCCCTCAGGGAGCCGGGTGGGTTGGTCGATAGAGAGGGTTTTCTGCCGTGACGATTCGCCACTGTTGATGTGTACGCTGGCTTTGCTGACGCCAAATTGTTTGGCAATAAAGCGGATTAGCTGGGTATTGGCTTTGCCGTCAACCGGCGGTGCGGCGATACGTATTTTCAGGCGCTGGCCATAGTGTCCGGAAAATTCGGTATTGCTGGCTTTGGGCTGCAGGTGGCAAAAGAGCGTCAAGCTGTGTTGCTTGTCCCAGCGATAGAAAGCGGGCATTAAAAGCCAATCACCAGTGCCGCAATCTGCCAGTTAATCCCCACCGCCGCCGCGAGGCTGGAAATAATAATTTGTACGATGTTAATGGCAATAAAAACAAAAATCGGTGACAGATCCAGCCCTCCCATGGAGGGGAGCATCTTCCGGAAAGGCGCCATGACCGGTTCAGTCAGCTGATGCAGTAGCAGTATGCCCGGGTTGTAACTGCCAGGCGCTACCCAGCTCAATACGATAGAGGCGATAATCGCCACAAAGTAAATTTTAACCAGCAGGTTCAGGCAGCCAAGCACCGACCACAGCGGGAGCAGGGCATAGTTAGCGAGGCTGAGGTCATTGATTAGTAACAGCGTTAGCGTGGCGATGCTATGCAAGGCCAGGGCTAATACGACGGCGGCCATATCAATGCCCATTAAGCCGGGTATCAGCTGGCGCAGGGGTTTTAGCGCCGGTTGGGTGACTTTGACTATAAATTGCGAAATGGGATTATAAAAATCTGCTTTCGAAAACTGCAAAATCAGTCTCAGCAGCACGGCGATGATGAAGAGGTTGAAAAAGGTCAGGATGAGCAAATTGGCGATCTGGGTCATTGCGCCCATTGTGAAGGCTCCGTCATATTAAAAAAGGGCGGGCATTGGCTATCATCCCGCCTGGTGTATTGCATTGAGGCCGCTAGCTTAATCGGCATCCATCTCTTTGGCGAGCGATTCCGAGCGATCGCGCGCCGCGGTTAAAGCCTGGGTGAATATTTTTTGAAAGCCATTTGCCTCGAAACTACTGATCGCGGCGTGGGTGGTTCCCCCGGGGGAGGTGACGCGACGGCGCAATTCGCTGGTATCGACATCGCTGCCAATGGCCATTTTTGCTGCGCCCAGCGCGGTTTGCAAGGTCAATTGCCTGGCCAGTTCCGGTGCCAGCCCCAGTTCCTCACCTGCCGCCTGCATGGCTTCTATGACCAGGAAAAAATAAGCGGGCCCGCTGCCAGAGATAGCGGTGACGGCATCGAGCTGTGCTTCATCGTCAACCCATAGGGCAATGCCCACCGCGCGGAGAATCTGGTCGGCTTGTTGGCGCTGGCTGTCGCTGACCTGTGCATTGGCATACAGGGCCGTGGCGCCGGTCTGCACCAGCGCCGGCGTGTTAGGCATGCAGCGTACGATAGCCAGGTTGCCGCCCAGCCACTTGTCGAGGCTATTGATTTCAATACCAGCGGCAATGGAAATAATCAATGGTTGGTGTTGTTGTACTGCACTGGCAATGCTGGTGGCTACCTGTTGCATCACCTGGGGTTTAACCGCCAGTACCACTACGTCAGCCCCGGCAATGGCTTCATCGTTATTTTGTGTGGTATTAACCGCGGCGACCTGTTGCAGGCGGCTGAGTGATTCTTCATAGGGGTCGCTGGCGGTGATGCTGTCAGGGGCAAGGCCCTGTGCAGTCAGTCCGCCGACAATACTGGCGGCCATATTGCCGGCACCGATAAAGGCAATCTTTGGCTGTGGCACAAGTGCATCCTATCGTTGTTTTGAATGGGGGGGAGTATAGCAGAGAGGGCAGGGGCTAAGGGCGTCGAGCTAGTCCCTGGCCCCAAAAATACCCGTTCCGATCCGCACCATTGTGCTTCCTTCAGCAATAGCTGCTGACATATCCCCGGACATGCCCATCGACAGCGTGTCCAGTTGCGGGTATTGCTGCCGCAGCGTTTCAAACGCTTGCCGTAAACGGGCAAAAGCCGTCCGCTGTTGCTGGACATCATCGCTGGCACGGGGGATGGCCATCAGTCCTTTGAGTTCCAGTTTGGGGAGGGCGCTGATCGCGGCGGCCAGCGTGGCCAGGTTTTCCTGCGCTGCACCGGACTTGCTGGCCTCGCCACTGAGGTTAATTTGCAAGCATAGTTTCAGGGGTGGGAGTTGAGGCGGGCGCTGGTCGCTTAGTCGCTGTGCGATTTTTAACCGGTCAACGCTGTGAACCCAGTCGAAGTGCTCGGCGATGGCGCGGGTTTTATTGGATTGAAGAGGGCCAATAAAATGCCAGCGCAGCGGTAAATCCCGCAATGCTGCAATTTTTTCCAGCGCTTCGTTGAGATAATTTTCGCCGATATCGCTGATTCCAGCGGCATGGGCCTGACGGATAGCGTCAGCGGGCTGCTTTTTACTCACGGCCATTAGCCCCACGGAGCAGGGCGGGCGTTGGTATTTTTCCTCATCGGCACGGATGCTTTCCAATACCTTTGCTATATTGTTTTCTATTGATAAAAACATTTGTCAGTCCCCGAAGTGGCTGGCATCGACTTTTTGTGATGGTTTTCACATTAGTGGCGCTGTTATTGGGCATCCGCAGGCCTTATGGCCAGTGGCTATTATACTGAAACCGGATTGAATTTTTTAATGTAAATAAGGAATCTCATGGATATTACCGAGCTGTTAGCATTCAGCGCCAAACAGGGCGCGTCTGACTTGCACCTTTCCGCTGGTTTGCCGCCAATGATTCGTGTCGATGGCGATGTACGCCGGATTAATTTGCCGGCGATGGAGCACAAACAGGTGCACCAGTTGATCTACGAGATCATGAATGACAGGCAGCGCAAGGATTATGAGGAGTTCCTGGAAACGGATTTCTCCTTTGAAGTCCCCGGCGTAGCGCGGTTTCGGGTTAACGCCTTTAACCAGAATCGTGGTGCAGGTGCTGTCTTCAGGACCATTCCCTCCAAAGTGTTAACCATGGAAGATCTGGGCATGGGCCAGGTGTTTCGCGATATATCCATGGTTCCCCGCGGCCTGGTGCTGGTCACCGGCCCGACGGGCTCCGGTAAGTCCACAACCCTGGCAGCGATGGTAGATTACATTAATGACAATAAATACGAGCATATTTTGACCATCGAGGATCCTATCGAATTTGTCCACGAATCGAAGAAGTGCCTGGTTAACCAGCGGGAAGTTCACAAAGACACCCATGGCTTTAATGAAGCCCTGCGCTCGGCGCTGCGGGAAGATCCCGATATTATCCTGGTCGGCGAATTACGGGATTTGGAAACCATTCGCCTGGCGATGACGGCGGCCGAGACCGGCCGCCTGGTATTCGGTACCCTGCACACCACCTCGGCGGCGAAGACCATTGACCGGATTATCGATGTATTCCCCGGCGAAGAAAAATCCATGGTGCGCTCGATGTTATCGGAGTCGCTCAATGCGGTGATTGCCCAGACGCTGCTGAAGAAAGTTGGCGGTGGTCGGGTCGCGGCCCACGAAATCATGATTGGTACTTCGGCGATTCGTAATCTGGTGCGTGAAGACAAGGTGGCACAAATGTACTCGGCGATTCAAACCGGTGCCTCGGTAGGTATGCAGACCATGGACCAGTGTCTTGAGCAGCTAATAGAGAAGCGTATAATTTCCAAAGATGTTGCCCGTGAAAAAGCCCGCTTCCCGGAGAACTTCTAGGGGCGCCCCGCTCGTAAACGGTAATGATAAGAGCTCAAATTTAGGAGAGACCCTTGGATATTGATAAGTTATTAAAAATTATGGTCGATAAAGAGGCATCGGATCTGTTTATCACCGCAGGCGTACCGCCCTCAATCAAGGTACATGGGCGCGTTGTGCCGGTGACCACGACGGCGATGAGCCCGGAAAAAACCCGTGAAACCGTGTTGGGGGTGATGAGTGAAGCCCAGCGCCGGGATTTTGTCCGTGACAAGGAGTGTAATTTCGCCATCAGCGCCCGCGGCATTGGTCGTTTTCGGGTCAGTGCCTTTTATCAGCGAAACCTGGCTGGAATGGTATTGCGGCGCATCGAAACCACGATTCCCAAGGTTGAGGATCTGGGCTTGCCCGAGATTGTTAAGGAGCTGTCCATGACCAAGCGTGGCTTGGTGATATTTGTCGGGGCGACCGGTGCGGGTAAGTCGACCTCCCTGGCCTCCATGATTGGTCATCGCAATCGCAATTCCAAGGGCCACATCATTTCAGTGGAAGATCCGATCGAATATATTCATCAGCATCAAGGCTGTATTGTGACCCAGCGGGAAGTGGGTATTGATACCGAGAGTTTTGAGGTTGGCCTGAAAAACATGTTGCGACAGGCACCTGATGTGATCATGATCGGTGAGGTGCGTACCCGCGAAACCATGGAGCATGCGATTACCTTCGCCGAAACCGGTCACCTGTGCCTGTGTACTTTGCACGCTAATAACGCCAACCAGGCGCTGGATCGGATTCTGCACTTTTTCCCTGCTGACCGCCATGGCCAGTTGTGGATGGATTTGTCATTAAACCTGCGGGCGATCATTGCCCAGCAACTGATACCGACCCCGGATGGCAAGGGGCGGCGAGCCTGTGTGGAAATCCTGATTAATACGCCGCTGGTACAGGATATGATCCGCAAAGGCGAGGTTCATGAGATTAAGGCGCTGATGGGGAAATCTACGGAGCAGGGCATGCAGACCTTTGACCAGGCGCTGTTTGAACTTTATAAGGTGGGTGAAATCACTTATGAGGATGCCCTCGCCCATGCCGATTCAGCCAATGACCTGCGTTTGATGATTAAGCTGGGTGATGGTGCTTCCCCGGATCAACTGGACGCCATGGCTGGCGGCCTAACCATGGAGGTTGAGGAAGAGGAAAATGCCGGACAGACTTTTGGTCGTTAGCGAGGAGGGGCCAACAAGTCCTGGAAAATAAGTCATAGGGCTCCCTCCTTCAGGATACCTTTACTGATCCCTGAACCAGCTCTCCAGGATCAATTTGGCCGACAGGCTATCGACGTTGTTGTGTTTGAAATCGCGGGATCCGGTGTGGTTAATAATCTCGCCCTTGGCCTCAAAGCTGGAGAGTCGTTCGTCCATGGTGGCGACCTCCAGACCAAAGCGGCCATGTAGTCTACGGGAGAATTTTTCTGCGCGGGCAGTCATAGCGGAGTGACTGCCATCCATATTCAGGGGTAACCCTACCAGTAACAACTTGGGTTGCCACTCCTTGAGTAACTGTTCAACCTCCTGCCAGCGGGGACTGCCGTCAGTAGCCTTTAGCGATGACAGTGGTTCGGCGGTGCCGGTGAGGGATTGCCCTATCGCTACACCAATATGGCGGGTGCCGTAATCAAAGGCGAGCACCGTCTGGTGGGGCCTGCTAGGCATGACCAATATCAGTACTGATTAATGCCAGATCGATGCCCAGTGTGGAGGCTGCCGTTTGGGCTCGGAGCTCGATGGGGGTGTTGAAGATAATATCGCCATTAGCGGGCGCGGTCAGCCAGGCGTTGTTGGCGAGTTCATTTTCCAGTTGACCGGCGGTCCAGCCGGCATAACCCAGAGCGACCAGACTCTGGCTGGGGCCTTCGTTACGGGCGATGGCGGCCAGAATATCCTGTGATGAAGTAAGGCAGAGCGTGTCGCTGACTTGCAATGAAGAATCCCAATGTTTGCTGGTGTCGTTGTGTAAGACAAAGCCTCGCTCAGTGCTAACCGGGCCCCCGGCCAGAATAGGTTCATGGTGTGGGTGGCTGGGGTTGCTGATATTGAGCTGCTCAAAAATGTCCTCAAGACTGAGGTCGAGGGGGTGATTGATAACAATCCCCATCGCTCCCTGGTCACCGTGTTCACAGATATACGTTACGCTGTCGGCAAAAATACCGGTACACAGGCCCGGCATGGCAATCAGGAAGTGGTCGACGAATGTGGTCGTTGTTTTCGTGTTCATAAGCCTATTATTGGGGGCAGTGGGCGGGGATAGCAAGTCAGTTATTACCAGAGTGAATAGATAACGGTGAATAGACGCGGTGCCGGACCCGCCTCAAGGGCGTATGGATCCGGCAACTAACGGATATTGCAGGTTTTTTCTGTTAACTCCCCCAGCCGCCCGGGCCGCTGAAAGAAGCGCCTGAAAAGCCGGCTTAAGTGCTGGAGGTGAGCGTATTCTGGTGAAAGCGCCAGGTTCGTATGATTTCCAGGATGTCCACTTGCCGGCTCATTTCCCTGGGGAAACTGGCATAAGGTGAGGCCAGGTGCACGATACGAATGGCCGCCTCGTCGAGGATTTTGTGTCCCGATGATTCGAGAATCTTAACATCGTGCACATCGCCGTTGGGTAACAGTGAAACCATTAATCGCAGGCTGCCATAGATTTGATGTTGGCGTGCCGCTTCCGGGTAGTTCTGGTTGCCAATCGCCTCGATTTTACTGCGCCAGTTGTGCAGGTACAGGGCATCGATGGATTGCCGGGTGGCGAGAGAGGTCAGTCGCCTGATTCGGGGGCGTTTGGCATAGGCCTGGCGCTGGATGTCGAGGCGTGCTTCGAGGCTGGCGATTTCCAGGCTGCGTTGAACCATGGACTGGTCGAATTGTTTGCGCTCATTAACAGCTTCGGTTGCCTGTTCTGATAGCCGCAGGGGTGCCTGCTGGCTGGATTGCCGGGTACTGGTGACCAGTTGCGTTGATGCCTGTTTGTCCTGGCTATGGGTTTGCTGTTGGCGGGGGCTTATTTCATGGATGACGGTGTCCTGGAACTGTGCCTGCTCGGTTGCGGTAATCATGGCTTTTTGTTCCAGCGTGCCGCTGCCCTGCTGGTTGCTCTGGGCGAGAAAGTCAGCGTCATCGGGTGCCCGCTTGCTGTTGTGCTGCGCCAGGGTGATTTCGAGTTTATTGGAGGCCTGGCTGCGGTCTTCAATCTGGAAACTGATACCAAGAATAATGGCGGCGTGCAGCGCCAGCGCCAGGCAGACAGCAAAGCCGAGCCGGTCATGGCTGGGTGCGAAGGGATATGTGTTGGCCATTGCGGTCATTAGTTAATTCAAATAGTGCTTATCGATGCAGTTTGCTGTCAATGGCATCCATTAGCAAACCTCCGATATCAGTATCGTACTGATTGTCGATTTCGCGAATGCAGGTTGGGCTGGTAACGTTAATTTCTGTGAGGTAGTCCCCAATTACGTCCAGTCCGGCGAAGATTAAGCCTTTGGCTTTGAGCGTCGGGCCCACCTGGGCGGCGATCCAGCGATCCCGTTCGGTCAGGGGCTGGGCGCGTCCGATGCCACCGGCGGCGAGATTGCCACGGGTTTCACCCTGGGCTGGAACCCGTGCCAGGCAATAGGGGATGACTTCGCCATCGATCATCAATATGCGTTTGTCGCCCTCGAGAATTTCCGGTAAGTAGCGCTGGGCCATGATGGTAGTGGCGCCATAGTTGGTCAGGGTCTCGATGATGACACCGAGGTTGGGGTCGTCGGCTTTCACCCGAAAAATGGAGGAACCGCCCATGCCATCGAGGGGCTTATAGATGACGTCCTGGTGCTGGACGTGGAATTCCCTGAGCAGCTGGGGGTTTCTGCTCACTACCAGCGGCGGGCAGCAGTCGGGAAACTGGGTTGCAAACATCTTTTCATTACAATCCCTGAGGCTGCGGGGGTGGTTGGCAATAAATACGCCCAGTCGTTCTGCAGCTTCCAGCAGATAAGTGCTGTAAATATATTCGTTATCGAAGGGTGGATCTTTACGCATCAGGATGACATTGAGCTGGTCAAGGGCAATATCCTCTTCTTCGCCCAGTTCATAATAGTGGTCGGGGTCGTTAAATACTGTTAAACGGCGAACTTTGGCTCTCGGCTTGGCATCGGCCTGGTAGAGATCCTGCTGGCGAATATACGTTAACTGCCAGCCACGCTTCGAGGCGGCCCACAACATCGCCAGGGTGCTGTCTTTTTTGAAGTTAAGTTCTTCGATAGGGTCCATAACGACCCCAAGTTGAATGACCATAGTTATTTCCTGAAATTTCCTTCCGGGTGAGGCGGTATTTGTATTGCCGTCTATACTGGTATTTTATGAATGTGAAATAAGTTACGTTGCCGGGCTGTACAAAGCAAGGCCTCGGGCTAAACTGTTAAGTCTGAACTTTTACTATATTTATCTGTAAGTTAGTGTTAAAAGCTTGAACTTAAGTTAAATATTCCAGGTTTTGCCTCGGTCACTGACCGGGATGGTTATTACTACAATAAGTTACCGAGTTATAGAGAATAAGGCCCCGCGGTATGGAACAGAATTTTGAAGATTTAAAAGTCATGGTGATCGATGACAGTAAGACTATTCGTCGAACCGCTGAAACGCTGCTAAAAAAGGTGGGTTGTACCGTGGTGACGGCTACGGATGGTTTTGATGCCCTGGCCAAAATCGCCGATAGCCGGCCGGATATCATTTTTGTTGATATTATGATGCCGCGGCTGGATGGTTACCAAACCTGCGCCCTGATTAAAAATAATTCTGAATTTAAAACCACGCCGGTGATTATGCTGTCGAGTAAAGATGGTTTGTTTGACAAGGCAAAGGGGCGCATTGTTGGATCTGACCAGTATTTAACCAAGCCCTTCAGCAAGAATGAATTACTCGGTGCCATACAGGACCATGTCGGTACGGTAGCGCAATAACAAGAACTGAAAGTAATTAACATGGCAGTGGAGGATTTATGGCCCGAGTTTTGATTGTCGATGATTCGCCGACCGAAACACACAAGATTTCCAATATACTCGACAAGCATGGGCACGAAGTGCTGACGGCTGAAAGTGGTGAGGAAGGTGTTGCTACAGCTAAGAAGAGTTTGCCTGACGTGGTGTTGATGGATATTGTGATGCCTGGCATCAATGGCTTCCAGGCCACCCGTCAGTTAAGCAAGAATGAATCCACTAGTCACATTCCGGTGATTATTGTTACCACCAAGGATCTCGAGTCCGATCGTCTGTGGGGTATGCGTCAGGGTGCCAAGGGCTACCTGACCAAGCCGGTTGAAGACGCAACCTTATTGAAAGCGATTACCGAGGTGTTGGCTTAATGAGCGAGCCATCGGCCGCTTTTGCTGCCCTGCTGGATATTGCCGAACGCAGTGTTCGGGCGGCGCGGGGCTTGCCTGCGCAAGTGGATATCAAGCCCCACTGGTCGGGCATTGGCTTTTCCCTGGGGGATCATCGTTTGGTGGCGCCCATGGGTGAGGTGGCGGAAATCCTGGTACAACCCCCTTCTACACGCCTGCCGGGTGTTAAACCCTGGGTGGCCGGGGTGTCGAATGTTCGTGGCCGCTTGCTGCCACTGATTGATATGGAAGTTTTTTTTGGCGGTAACCTGGCCGGTGGTCGTAAGAATCACCGTGTTTTGGCGCTGGAGCTCGGTGATTTGTTCAGCGGTCTTATCGTTAACCAGGTTTATGGTATGCAGCATTTCCCGGTAGATTGTTTTACTGACGAAATTCCGCAAGCACTGGAGCCACTCCGGCCTTACCTGGCTGGGGCGTATAAACAAAATGATGTTACCTGGACGGTCTTTAGTCCGTTTAAGTTGGCACAGAGTAAAGAGTTTTTTAATGCAGCGGCAGCCAGTTAGGCCAAAGTTGTACCTATGTACACAACTGAGTGAAAAATCGGACGGGAGTCCCGGGCATGAATGCTAAAACAAAAGGTGCTGTAAACAAGCAGCCATCAAACACCGCAATCAGGTTTTTTATGTTTATGATGATTGCGGGCTTCGTTGCCGCAGGCATAAATGCCTATATCGTATTGAGGGATGCGGGATTTGATTCCCGCTACCTTGAGCTGACCGGTGAGCTGCGGGTATTGTCCCAGCAGATCTCGACCAGTTCGCGGGCAGCGACAGCGGGTGAAGCCGAGGCTTTTGACGAACTGTCCAAGTCGCGGAATAAATTCAATGAGACGATTCGTATTCTGCTAAATGGTACGCCATCGTTGCCGTCACCCCAGGCGATGCTTGGTGGTGAATTGGCGGAGTTGAACGGGCTTTGGGATGATGTAAACTTTTCCTCGGGGACGATTGTTGATAACCGCGAGCGTATTTTATTCTTGCACGAAGTTGCAAAGACGCTGAATGACTCGATTCCTGAGCTGCAGGCGGAATACAACAACGTTGTGGAAATCTTGCTTGAAAACAAGGCTCCGGCTGATCAGGTGGCGGTAGCACAGAAGCAATCCTGGCTGGCGGAACGTATTGCCCGAAACGTCGATAAGATGCTGTTGGGTGAAGAGGCAGCAAAAGAAGCGGCCGATCAGTTCAACCTCGATGCGAGTTTGTTTGGTTCGGTGCTGAGTGGCATGTTACAGGGTAACAAGGCGATGCGGATTTCTCGGGTAACCGACCGGGATGCGCGGGCTTCACTGGAAGAAATCAACAAGTTGTTTGAATTCGTAAGCGGCTCGGTTGATGAGATTTTCCAGGCTTCACCTGACTTGTTAAATGCACGGCAGGCAGCGGAGCAAATTGTTGTCGATTCTCCCCGCATTATGGAATCCACCAGTAAGCTGGCGGAGAGTATTGGTGGACTGGGTTCGGCTCGTCCGATCAACTCCAATACCACATTGGTCGGTGTGGGCGTGGCGGTTTTCTCGCTGTTAATGATTGGTTTGTCCAGCTCCAGGAATACCAGCGCACGCTTGCGTGAAACGGCTGAAACCAATGAGAATAACCAGCAGGCGATTCTGCGCTTACTCGATGAGTTGGCCGACTTGGCAGACGGTGATTTGACCACCACAGCAACGGTATCGGAAGATTTCACCGGTGCGATTGCGGACTCCATCAACTATACCATTGACCAATTAAGGGTGTTGGTATCGCAGATTAACGTGACTTCGGTACGAGTATCGGCCGCCGCCCAGGAAACACAGTCGACAGCCTTGCATCTTGCTGAAGCCTCTGAACACCAGGCGCAGGAGATTGCCGGGGCATCTGCCGCTGTAAACGAAATGGCGGTAACCATCGACCAGGTATCTTCAAACGCCGCTGAATCAGCCGGCGTTGCGGAGCGCTCGGTTGCGATCGCCAATACCGGTGCCGAAGTGGTACAGAACACGATTAACGGCATGGATAACATCCGTGAACAGATTCAGGAAACATCAAAACGTATCAAGCGGCTGGGTGAATCATCCCAGGAGATCGGGGATATCGTATCCTTGATTAACGACATCGCCGACCAAACTAACATCCTCGCACTGAACGCGGCGATCCAGGCCTCGATGGCTGGTGATGCGGGTCGAGGCTTCGCGGTGGTTGCGGATGAAGTACAGCGTCTTGCGGAGCGTTCTTCTGCGGCAACCAAGCAGATTGAAGCGCTGGTTAAAACCATCCAGTCAGATACCAACGAAGCGGTTATCTCGATGGAACAAACCACCGCCGAGGTGGTGCGGGGTGCTCGACTGGCCCAGGATGCGGGTACCGCACTGGAAGAGATCGAGAAGGTATCGCAGGAACTGGCGGAATTGATCCAGAACATCTCGAACGCTGCACGCCAGCAGGCATCATCGGCTGGTCATATATCCAATACGATGAATGTTATCCAGGAAATTACCTCGCAAACCTCTGCCGGTACTACGGCAACAGCACGATCAATCGGTAATCTTGCTGGCATGGCCAATGAGTTAAGTGAATCGGTTGCCGGCTTTAAACTACCTGAAGAGGCTGGTTTAACGATTGAGGGTGATGAGACCTTGCAGATGGAAGGTGTCGAAATCCCTGATCTGGATGAGGTGGTTTAATAATCTTTGGCGGTGTTTGCCGTCAATGTGGAGTAACAGGCGATGTCGCAGTGGTCTTATCAGGCACCGCTGGAACTAAGTGATGAGCAGTATGTTCGTTGGCAGGCTTTGTTGGAAGAGCGAACGGGCATTTGTTTTTTACAGCATAAATCGATTTTGCAAAAAGGGCTTAGCCAGCGTATGCGCGAAGCCGGCATCGATGACTATGAGTACTATTTCGATCTGGTCAGTGCGGTTCCCGAAGGCGTGGTTGAGTGGATTTTACTGGTAGACCGGATATCGGTAAAAGAAACCAGCTTTTTTCGTGAGCCTAAGTCCTTTAAAACAGTGCAGGCGTTTCTGGATAAACGATTGGCCAGTAGCGCGCAGCGACAGGATTACACCATAGACCTGTGGAGTGTGGGTTGCTCCACCGGAGAGGAAGCAATATCCCTGGCGATGGTGGCCAGTGAGGCGATCGAAAAAAGCCATGCCAAACTCTTCCTCGGTATTATGGCCACAGATATCAGTAAGTCGGCATTGGCGATAGCAAAACGAGGATTGTACTCAGCTAGAAAAATTGAACCGATATCCGCCGCGCTGAAGAAGAAATATTTTATTCAGACAAATAACGACGATTTTGAAGTATTGCCGGCGTTGTTGCAGCAAGTGTGTTTCACGCAGGGCAATATTATTGAGTTTGACCAGGCGCCGAAAATGGCCATGGATGTCATTTTCTTTCAGAATGTGCTGGTTTATTTTCGTCGCTGGCGACACAAGGATGTACTGGATGCCCTGGTTGGTCATTTGAAACCCGGGGGCATGCTGGTTGTGGGCCCTGGAGAGGTGAGTAACTGGCAGCATCCTTTGATGCGACGAAGTGCAGATGACACGATACAGGCTTATGTGCGTCATGACTGAATCGTTAATTAAACACTGGGAAAGTCTTTCATCATTTTTCCAGAGGACGAAATCCGCTTTGGTTTTCGTCCCAACTAAAAGGGTTTGAAGGGTATGGGTGAGCGTCGAGATTATGTCGCGCTGGATTGGGTGGCAGGAGAGATTGAAGAAACACTCAAACAAGCCTCCCAGGCGCTGGAAGCATATACAGCCAATCGGGATGATGCCACAAAGCTGCGTTTTTGTTTGACCCATATTCACCAGGTGCACGGTACCTTGCAAATGGTGGAGTTCTTTGGCGCCGCCCTGGTTGCCAGAGAGATGGCTCAGCTGGCCGATGCGTTAAGCAAAGGTGAGATACACGACAGTCATGTTGATGATGCGTTGTTGGTGCTCAAAAATGGCATTGAACAACTGCCTGTATATCTTGAGCGTGTTAAAGAATCCAAGCACGGTCTGCCCTCTACTTTATTACCTGTACTGAATGATTTACGCGCTGTGCGAGGCGATAGCCTGCTATCGGAAACCGTACTGTTCTCCCCGGATATGGGAGCGGCTGAGCCGGCTGGGCAAGCCGGGGAGCTGATGCTCAAGGGCAGTGAGCTGACAGAGGTGGCGCATAAGTTGCGACAAATGTTCCAGATTTCGCTACTGGGATTAATTCGCGGCCGTGATGTCAGGAAAAACCTTACCTATCTGGCTAAAGTATGTGCTCGTCTGGCCAAGATGAGTTCGGGTCGGCCGTCCCAGTCCCTGTGGCGCGCCTGTATTGCGATACTGGAAGGTTTGCTCAACGGTTCAATTGATAGCAGCATTTCGGTGAAAATATTATTGCGTCAGGTTGACCAGCAAATAAAGCGCCTGATCAGCTCCGGGGAGGAGGTTCTCGAGCAGCCAGCGCCCGAAGATTTGTTAAAAAACCTGCTCTATTATGTCGCCCGTAGTAAAGCGAGCTCCAAGTTCATCAAAGAAATAAAAGACCAGTACCGATTGGATGATGCTCTGCTGGGTGACGGTGATTTGGATGATAAAGAGCTTGCGGTGCCTGACGACAGGGCGATGCAAGCGGTAGTGGAGGCCCTGATTAATGAGCTGGCCGGCGTTGGCCTGGTGTTAACGGACGCGGGTGATGACAGCGCGGCACTGAGTAATATCCTGCCACGGTTCAGGCGGGTGACGGATACCATGGCGATTCTCGGCATGGGTGAAATGCTCAAAAGAGTCGAACAACAACATTCCCAACTGGCAAAATTACTGGCCACAACCGAGCGGCCGGCACTGGATCAAATCCAGCTGATTATCCAGCAGATGGAGGCGATTGAAAAAGGTCTTAATCCCTCAGGATTTATTCAGGAAAAAGTAGAACAGCCGCTGTTTAATGACAGTGAAGAGGCGCAGGAAAAACTGGATCAAGCTCACGAATCCGTGGTGCGTGAATCCCGTCTTGCCCTCGAGCAAGCCAAAGATGCCATTATTGAATTTGTTGCAACGCAGTGGAACCATGAATGCCTGTCAGAGGTACCTGCCCAGTTAGCCGATATTCGTGGCAGTCTGGGTATGATGCAGCTGGCGCGTGCCGCAGAAATCGTGCAATCCTGTGAACGTTATGTCACCACTGATCTACTGGAAGGCCAGGCCGTTCCAGAATGGCAGATGCTCGATACCCTGGCGGATGCGATTACCTCGGTGGATTATTATCTTGAACGCCTGGCTGATGGTGCCGATGCTGACAGTGAGGGCGTACTCGATGTCGCGGCGGAAAGTGTAGCAGAGCTGGGTTATCCTCTTGCCGCTATGGATACCGCTGTTGCGGCTGAAAGCCAGTCAGCGCCGGTGGTGGATGAGCCACTGCTGTCCACTGAGGAGGCGCTGTCACTGCAGGATCCGCTGGAAAACAGCCCGCTGAATGAAACGCCCGATGAGCAGGGTTTGGATACTGATTTTCCAACATTGGAAGAGATAGCCGGCGAGCCGGAAGCAGCCGATGAAGAAATACCAGCGGTAGACGATATACCCGTGCTCTCGCCCGTTGATGAGATCATTGAGAGTGATGTTCCTGAAGACAGTCCGGAAGATGAATTGCCCGCTGGAGATGGCGCGGGTGAGTCTGGGGAAATAGCGCCTGTTGTCAGTGCGGTGACGATACCGCAAGCGGTCGAGGATGATGAGGATTTTGACCCGGAAATTGTCGAGATTTTTGTAGATGAAGCGACTGAGGTACTGGAAACTATTGATGAGTTTTTACCCCAGTGGCAAGCCGACCAGGGTGATGAGGAAGCGCGCTCGACCATTCGTCGCTCTTTCCATACGCTCAAAGGCAGCGGTCGGATGGTTAAAGCGGTTGATATTGGTGAGTTGGCGTGGTCGGTCGAAAGTATGCTCAACCGGGTGCTGGAAGGCGCAATCACTATGGACTCACAGCGCTTTGAGCTGATTGTTGAGACCAGGAACTTTATGCCAGCACTGGTGACAGCGTTTGAAAAGCGTGAAGCGGTGGATAAGGCCGGTATTGCTGTGCTTATGGCCAGAGCCGAAGCATTGGCGGCCGAGCAAGATCCGCTATTGCCCGACGTGGTGGTCGAGCCGATAGGCGTCCCCGTGGTTGATGAATCGCCAGCGGACCAGCCTGTTATGGCGACGGAAGTTGATGACGACATCGATGTTGAGTTGCTGGAGATTTTTGCGGCAGAGGGTGCCGGCCACTGGCAGGTATTGGAAGATTTTATTTGCCGTTGCAAGCAATTAGCGGGGCCGGCGGAATGCAGTGATGACTTGCAGCGGGCACTTCATACCCTGAAGGGTAGTGCCAATATGGCCGCGGTAATTCCGGTAGTGATAGTGGTAACGCCGCTTGAATACCTGGTTAAAGACCTTCGTGCCAGTCAGTTAAAAGTCGATTCAGCCATTGTTGCGATACTTGAAGAAGCGTCGGTGTTTATCAAGGCGGGTCTGGATCAATTGGCCAGCACGCCAATGCAGCTACTACCTGGAGTTGATGAGTACGTCACGCGGTTGGGCGTTCTGCACAGGGAAAAAATGGCCCTGGCGGCGGATCAGCATGCTGAAGATAATGGTATTCCTCCCGAGGCGCTTAATGAGTTTCTTGCGAGCAGTCTGGATTTGGTGCTCGCTGCAGCGGATCAATTGGCCTTGTGGTCTACAGATGAACTCCCCCAGGCGCAATTAGCCTCACTGCTTGAGAATATTAGCGGTTTTGTTGATCGGGCCAATAAGGTGAATATGGACGTCCCGGTTGAGCTGGGCGAATTGATGGTAAGTTTCTATGGCCGCGCTATAGCAACGACGGATGAACAGCGTACGGCGGCGTTTTATCAATTAGCGGAAGCGGGCAATGATGCGTTAATCGACATGTTGGATCAAATAGCCGGGCACCAAACCCCCTCCTTTGATCGGCAACTATTTGATACGCTGCAAATGTTTGAGTTTGAGCCGGCGCAAGTACCTGCTGATGAGACAGAAGTTGAGGTATTGGGTGATGTGTTGGATGAAGTATTCGATGCGGAAGATGTGCCGGTACTCGACAGAGTAGAGGGCCTTGATGAGCAGCCTGCGGAGTTTGAATTACCTGAACAATCGGTGGTGGCAGAAGACACTGTTACCGAGCCAGGGCTTGATGTTGCTGAGCCTATTGATGCCGTCGATGAATCAGAGCCGCCAGAGCTTGCTGATGATACGGCACTATCGGTCTCGGCGACTGGCAGTGATGATGAAGATGACGAGATTGACAGTGAAATTCTGGATATTTTTCTGGAAGAGGCTGCGGATAATCTTGATGATATTGATGAGGCGGTTCATAAATGGGCTGATAACCGTAGTGACTCTCAATACGTAGACGATTTACAGCGTGTTCTCCATACCCTGAAAGGTGGGGCGAGAATGACCGGGATGACCGTGCTCGGCAATCTCAGTCACAATTTTGAAACTTTTTTGATGGGCTCGGCGGGAAGCGAGCAGATAGATGATGACTTCTTTGCCCGGGTGCTGGAATTCCAGGACAGCTTGGTTAATGAAGTTGATGCGATTAGATCAGGGTTGGGGGGCAGTGCCGAGGTACCTGAAAATCTGGCTGAAGAAGCGGTGGTGGACACGGCCGCCGTCGAAGCTGAGCCAGAAACAGAAATACCAACCGAGACTGAAGAAACCGAAGAGGCGCCAGCGAATATTGTTCCGATCCTGCCTGTGGTGGAACAAGTCAGCAATACACCCTTTGTCGCACCCGCTGCAACAGGTGGTGATGCTGCAACAGCGCCACAAATTAATCCCGCGATTAAAAAAGGGCCCCAGGAAGTTATCAAGGTTTCTGCCTCCCTGCTTGAGGAGTTGGTAAACCTCGCCGGTGAAACCAGTATCTCTCGTGGTCGAGCGGAAGAGCAAATTAGTGAGCTGGTGTTTTCCCTGGATGAAATGCAAATTACCGTTGATCGTCTGCAGGAACAGGTGCGGCGCCTGGATATGGAAACGGAACAGCAAATACTGTATCGCCAGGAGCAGGTAGAGAGCGAGGGTCTGGAAGGTTTCGATCCGCTGGAAATGGATCGTTATTCACAGCTTCAACAGCTGTCACGATCGCTGCTGGAATCTTCATCTGACTTGATCGATATTAAATCGACGCTGGCGGATAAGTCCCGCAATATGGAAACCCTGTTAATTCAACAGTCACGCATTAACACGGATTTACAGGAAGGTTTAATGCGTTCAAGGATGGTACCTTTCTCCAGGATGGTGCCACGATTGAGGCGTATTGTCCGCCAGGTCAGTGGTGAGCTGGATAAGAAGGTCGACTTCCAGTTGGAAAATGTAGAAGGCGAATTGGATCGTAGCGTTTTGGAGCGCATGGTTGCACCACTGGAGCACATGTTACGCAATGCTGTGGATCATGGTATCGAAACACACGAGCGCCGTTTGGCAGCAGGAAAACCTAATAAAGGTTTGATTAATCTCACATTGACCCGTGAAGGTGGTGAGATAGTGATGATGCTTTCCGACGATGGCGGTGGTATAGACATTGAAGCGGTAAAGAAAAAAGCGATTGAACGGGGTTTGATGGAAGCCGGCGCTGAACTGAGTGACCGGGAAGCCCTGCAATTTATATTACAGGCCGGTTTTAGTACCGCTGAATCGATAACGCAGGTATCGGGTCGCGGTGTCGGCATGGATGTCGTCAGTAGTGAGATTAAACAGCTGGGTGGCTCGGTAGAAATCGAGTCGGTGCTGGGGCAGGGAACGCGCTTTATTGTACGCCTGCCATTTACAGTTTCGGTTAACCGGGCCCTGATGGTGAGTGTGGGCGGCGATATTTATGCCATTCCACTCAATACCATCGAGGGTATTGTAAGAGTCAGTCCGTTTGAGCTGGAGGCGTACTATCAGCCTGATGCGCCATTGTTTGAGTACGCGGGCCAGCCTTACCTGTTACGTTATATGGGGGCATTACTGCAGCGCGGAGATAGGCCAAATTTGGAAGGGCATAGTATGCCGTTACCGGTGGTACTGGTTCGGGGTGTGGATCACTCGGTTGCGGTGCAGGTTGATAATCTGCTGGGTTCACGAGAAATAGTGGTTAAGCCACTGGGGCCGCAGTTTGGCATGGTGCACGGTTTGACCGGCGCCACTGTTCTTGGTGACGGTAGCGTCGTTGTTATTCTCGACCTGTTGTCCATGTTGCGAGCCGATGCGATGATGATTCACCGTGACTATGCGCTTGAGCATGAGGCGATTGAGGTTGAAGAAGAGCGCAGTCTGCTGGTTATGGTGGTCGATGATTCAGTAACTGTCCGCAAGGTAACGTCACGATTCCTTGAGCGGCAGGGAATCGAAGTGGTACTGGCCAAAGATGGTGTTGATGCGATTACCCAGTTGAATGAAATCGAACGGGTGCCGGATGTGATGCTGCTGGATATTGAAATGCCGCGCATGGATGGTTTTGAAGTAGCTACCCGTATTCGTCACACCAGTCGTCTGGAGAAATTACCGATTATTATGATCACCTCCCGAACCGGTGATAAGCACCGGGAAAGAGCGGAGTCGCTGGGTGTTAACAGGTATATGGGTAAACCTTTCCAGGAATCAGAATTGCTGGAAACGATTATTGAATTAGGCGGAATTACGATCGAGTAGTGAAGTATGGTGGCATCAACTTCGCCGCGTATTGGTTTAATTACGGATAGCGAGCTTAATCGCCAAGTCATTAAACGCGTATTGCTCAGTGAGGGCTATGAATTATCGCTTTCAATCGGCAGTGCTCGCCTGCTTGAACGTCTGGATAAAAGTTGCGTAGAGCTGGATGCCTGGTTACTGGATTTGCACGAGGATAGTGTGCAATCTGTTTTGGATATACTGGTAGAGCGTTCGGAATTGCCTTTGCTTTTTAATGATGAGGTGCCACCCGAGCATGATGTTGAAGCCTATGAATATTGGTTCAGGCGCTTACTGGAAAAATTGGAAGTTGTTGCTGTGCGAAGCAGCGTTGATGAAAGAGATAAAAGCATTGAGCTGGGAGCTGGCTACGCTGAAACAGTGTGGGTATTGGCAGCTTCCCTGGGCGGGCCGGAAGCAGTAAGGGCGTTTCTTGAAGCGCTGCCTCCGGGCTTACCTATAGCGATGGTTTATGCTCAACATATCGAAGCGAACTTTGATGAGTTGTTAGCGTCGGCACTTGGACGACAACAGAGTTATCCTCTGCGGTTAGCGAGGGGTGAGCTGCAATTGAAAGCGGGTGAGGTTACCGTGGTGCCGGCGGATCGGCAGCTGAGATTTTTACCCCAAGGCAGAATAGTAGAAACCCGACGTCGCTGGGTCGGTAGTTACCAGCCCGCCATTGATCAGGTGATGTCGGAGTTGGCCAGGGTATATAGAAACAATGTGGGTGCGATAATTTTTAGTGGTACCTGCAATGATGGCGAAGTGGGCTGTCGAGTAGTGAAAGCCTGTGGTGGTACAGTGTGGGCACAAACGGCGGAGAGTTGCGTGAGTTCGGCAATGCCGGATGCCGCTATCAGCACGGATTGTGTCAGCTTTCAAGGTACGCCGGTAGAGTTGGCGTTATCATTAGCAAAACAATATGGGGTGAATTGAAAGCTGCCAGGCAGTATTTTCAATACCTCGAAGTGAAGAGAGAGGCCATTCAATGAGTGGACAGATGCAAAGTACGGCGGCGGTCAATGAATTGGCAACCTTGTTACTGCCGGTTAAAGATAAGCAGCTGGTGCTGCCTAATGTCACCGTGGCAGAAATTATTCCCTATGAAGAACCGTTAGCTAAAGACGATACGCCTGAGTGGTATCTGGGTTCGCTGACCTGGAGAAATCAAACTATCCCCCTTGTTTCCTTTGATGCGATGAATGATGAAGTTGTTAGCGGCGAGAGTTCCGAACGTCGTATTGCCGTACTCAATAGTATTGTTGATGATGATCGCTTGCATTTTTGTGGCATTGTTACCGATGGCGTGCCGCGGTTGATGCGGGTGATGGCCGATGAAATAACCGATGATGTCGGGGCGACTGCGGGGCCGGCTGAAATCTCCAGGGTGATGATCAGTGGTGAACGTGCCGCGATTCCTGACGTGGAACACATTCAGCAGGAAATTCTTAAAGTTTTTTAGAAGGCTGCATTCAACGGATGCTGTTGAATGCAATAGTGTGTTGATTAAAAATCACCCCAGAGAAACTGTAAAATACTGATGACAGCCAAGGGCGCGGTTTCTGTCCGCAAAACCCTCGGGCCCAGCGAAAGTGCCTGGAAATGTTGTTGCTCAGCGGCGCTAATTTCATCCTTACTCAAGCCCCCTTCCGGGCCAATTAACAAAGCGATGCTCGCAGTTTGCTCCGCAGTGCTTAACGGCTGTGTTGAACGGTGGTGCAGAACAAATTTTTTCTCTGTATCTACCGTGTTAAGCCAGTTAGCCAGCGGCTGGATAGTGTCTAATGTCGGTAGTTGGCAGCGTCCCGATTGTTCACAGGCACTGATAATGACTTGCTGCCAATGTTGCTGTTTTTTCTCCCGTCTTTCGCCCTGCAATTTTACCTCAGTACGCTCGGTAAACAGGGGTGTGATCGCTTGAACACCAAGCTCGGTGGCTTTTTGCATAATAAAATCCATTTTGTCGCCCTTGGAAATAGCAATACCAAGATGAATGGCAAGCGGGGATTCTGTGCTTGTATGCTGTTGCTCAAGTATCGACACTAACAGGGATTTTTTTCTAATAACGTTGATTTTTGCAGGGTAATTGCTGCCATTGCCGTTAAATAATATAAGGGCATCACCGGCTTGCATTCTCAGGACTTTATGAAGGTGATGGCTGGCCTGTGTTTCCAGTTCGACAGTTTCTCCGCAGGCTAGCGATTGCGGCGTATAAATTCTTGGGGCAGACATGTTTTAGCGCTCACCCAGGCCCAGATTGTTCCAAATGCTACGGGTGGGTTCTATTTGATTCATCGTGTAAAAGTGGATGCCTGGCGCGCCATTGTCCAAAAGCTGTTCAGCCAACCGGGTGACGACTTCAGTGCCGAATTGCGCAATACTCTCCTGGTCATTGCCGTAGCCTTCGAGCTTTTTACAAATCCAGCGAGGAATTTCAGCACCGCAGTTGCGGGAAAATCGTGCCAGGTTTTCATAGTTGAGAATGGGCATGATGCCGGGGTAAATGGCTTTGTCGATACCGGCCTTTTGGCATTCTTCAATGAAATAAAAATAGGCGTCAGCATTATAAAAGTACTGGGTAATGGCGCTATCAGCGCCGGCATCCATTTTCCTTTTTAAAAACTGGATGTCGCTGTGGTAACTTTTTGCATCGGGATGAATTTCCGGGTAGGCGGCGACTGTGAGCTGAAAATGATCGCCAGTATGTTCTCGAATAAATCGAACCAGTTCTTCCGCATAGATTAGGCGCTGGGCACCCATGCCCGAGGGCATGTCACCTCGCAGTGCAACAATGCGATCAATGCCGGCAGTTTTGTATTGATTGATTAGTTCAAGTATGGCGGCTTCATTATCGCCGCCAAAGGAGAGATGTGGTGCTGTTGAAATTCCCTCTGACTTCATTGTCAGCACAATGTCCCTGGTGTTGTCTCGAGTGGATCCGCCAGCGCCATAGGTGACGGAAAAATAGTCTGGTTCCAGTTTGTTGAGTTCGGCGCGAACGGTTGCCAGTTTTTCCTTGCCGAGATCAGTTTTAGGAGGGAAAAATTCAAAACTGAACCGCTTGCTTGTTTTGTTGTTCATCGGCGCTGATATTCCATTCTAGGGTGACGCTTTGTACAGTGCCAGGCGCCTGATATCAGGCGCCTGATTTTTCCTGTATTAATATTTATAGCTGTCCGTTTTATAGGGGCCTTCAGTTTTCACATTAATATAGTCTGCCTGGGTTTTGGTCAGTTGGGTGAGGACACCATTAAAACCACGAACCATACATGCGGCAACCTCTTCATCCAGTTTTTTGGGAAGCACTTCCAGTGTCAGTGCGCTGGGTTTCATATTGTCTTCCAGGTTGGCGAACTTGCGCTCGTACAAATAAATTTGCGCTAACACCTGGTTGGAAAACGAGCCGTCCATAATTCTTGATGGGTGGCCGGTGGCATTGCCCAAATTAACCAGGCGACCTTCTGATAATAAAATCAGGTGATCGTTATTGGCCTTACTGCGGTAGACTTTATGTACCTGGGGTTTTATTTCTTCCCATTCCCAGTTTTCACGCATGTAGGCAGTATCAATTTCATTGTCGAAGTGACCGATGTTGGAAACTACTGCGCCTTGCTTCAACGATTGCAGCATCGCGGAATCACAAACATTGAAGTTTCCGGTGGTGGTAACTACCAGATCAGTATTCTCTAGCAGAATCTTGTTAATGTCGGCGACTTTGCCGGTATTGATGCCGTCATTGTAAGGAGATACCACTTCGAATCCATCCATACAGGCCTGCATGGCACAGATGGGATCGATTTCAGAGATCTTAACAATCATGCCTTCCTGGTTCAGGGATTGGGCAGAGCCTTTTCCTACATCGCCATAGCCGATTACCAGTGCTTTTTTTCCTGCCAGCAAGTGATCGGTGCCGCGCTTGATGGCATCATTGAGTGAGTGGCGACAACCGTATTTGTTGTCGTTTTTTGACTTGGTGACGGAATCGTTAACATTAATTGCAGGTACTTTTAACGTGCCTTTTTCCAGCATTTCTTGCAGGCGATGCACGCCGGTAGTCGTCTCTTCGGTAATGCCATGAATGCTGTCGAGCATGGTAGAATATTTTTCATGCAGCATCAGTGTTAAGTCGCCACCGTCATCCAATATCATATTGGCATCCCATGGTTGGCCGTTACTGAGAATAGTTTGTTCCAGGCACCATTCATATTCTTCTTCAGTTTCCCCCTTCCATGCATAAACTGGAACACCGGAAGCGGCAATAGCGGCGGCGGCATGATCCTGGGTGGAGAAGATATTACAGGAAGACCAGCGAACTTCGGCGCCAAGTACGATCAGGGTTTCAATCAAAACACCCGTCTGTATCGTCATGTGAATACAACCAAGAATTTTAGCGCCTGCTAGTGGTTTGCTGTCGGAGTATTTGTCGCGCAATGCCATCAATGCCGGCATTTCGGTTTCGGCGATGTCAAGCTCTTTGCGGCCCCACTCGGCCAGTGAAATATCAGCGACTTTATAGTCAGTGCTTGAGGTTTTTTTTGCTGTGCTCATGAAATGTTCCTTTAAGCTGTTAAATTAATAAGTTGTATCATCGCGCGGGAAGTTACATTCCCAACGCGGTTTTTAATGCATCGACCTTATCGGTCTTTTCCCAAGTGAAAGCGGTGAATGTATCAGATTTTTCTTCTCCGTTTTCTGTCCAGGTATATGTGTGTTCAAAAGGTTCACGCCCGAAGTGACCGTAGGCGGCGGTCAATTGGTACATGGGGTGTTGTAAATCGAGTGCTTTGGTGATGGCGTAGGGGCGAAGATCAAAAGTTTTTCTAATGGCTTCAATCAGTTTGTTGTCTTCTACCTTGCCAGTACCAAAAGTATTAACAGAAATTGATGTGGGCTCTGCCACACCAATGGCATAGGAAACCTGGATTTCGCAGCGATCAGCGAGACCGGCAGCAACAACATTTTTTGCTACATAACGGCCAGCGTAAGCGGCGCTGCGGTCAACTTTTGACGGGTCTTTTCCTGAGAAAGCACCGCCGCCATGGCGAGCCATGCCGCCATAGGTATCAACAATAATTTTTCTGCCAGTCAGGCCGCAGTCACCAACCGGGCCGCCGATAACAAAGTTGCCGGTGGGGTTGATGTGGTATTCGGTTCCTTCGTGTAGCCACTCTTTTGGCAACACTGGCTTGATAACGTTTTCCAGTATGGCGTCGCGCAAATCATCCAGTGAAATATCTGGGTCGTGTTGTGTGGAAAGTACAACGGCATCAATTGCCACCGGCTTGCCCTCTTCATAGCGCAAGGTGACCTGGCTTTTGGCGTCGGGACGCAGCCAGGGCAAGACGCCGTCTTTTCGCAACTGGGCCTGTCGCTCAACCAGTCGGTGGGAATAATAAATGGGCGCGGGCATCAGCGATTCTGTTTCATTGGTGGCGTAGCCAAACATCAAGCCCTGGTCGCCCGCGCCTTGTGCATGAGCATCTGTTTCATTAACACCCATAGCGATATCAGCAGACTGTTTATCGATAGAAGTCAGTACGGCACAAGATTGATAATCAAAGCCCATATCAGAATGGTTATAACCAATCTCTTTAATAACACCACGTGCAGTTTCAGTCATATCAACCCATGCACTGGTCGTGATCTCACCGGCTATCATGACCATGCCGGTCTT
>JAUXHA010000121.1 GCA_030621845.1 Spongiibacteraceae bacterium | reverse complement strand
CGCCAGATGAAAGCCGAGCGTGAAAAGCGGGCCACCATTCTTGAGTCCGAGGGCCACCGGGAATCGGCGATCAATGTCGCCGAAGGTGACAAACAAGCGCAGGTGTTATCCGCCGAAGCAGATAAAGAAGCGCAAATACTGAAGGCAGAAGGTGAAGCCAAGGCGATTGTCGCGGTTGCTGAAGCCCAGGCTCAGGCGCTGGAAACCATCGGCCGGGTTGCTGATACTTCGGAAGGCCAGAAGGCGATTCAACTGAATCTGGCCGACAAGGCGATCGAAGCCAAACATGCCATTGCCAAGGATTCCACCGTGGTGCTATTACCGGATGCCAATGCCGGAGCTGCCAATGTAGTCGCCGAAGCGATGACCATCATCAATACCCTCAATACCGGCAAAACTACAACCAAGTAACAGGGGGAAACGTATAAATGTTTGAGTATATCGCCAATAACCAGTTTGAGTTTTGGCTGGCCCTGGGCTTTGCCCTGCTGGTCATTGAAATTTTACTGGGGTTCACCAGCGGAATTTTCCTGTTTGCCGGTTTGGGCGCGCTCGCTACCGGTGCATTGATGAGTATTTCGGTGCTACCGGAAACCTGGATTGCCGGCGTCGCAGGCACGGGGATCAGTACCGGCATTATTTCTGCGTTACTGTGGCAGCCGCTTAAAAAACTTCAGGGTGGGCGGCCTGCAGAAAAAGACAACAGTAGCGATTTTGTCGGGCATAGCTTTGTGGTTGTTACTGATATCAGCCCAATCCAGCCAGGCTCTACCACCTATTCAGGGCTTACCTGGAAAGTCGAGATCGATCATGTAACGGGTATACAAGAGATCAAGGCTGGCCAGCGCGTCACCGTCACATCGGTAGAAGTCGGTTTATTTCGCGTCAAACCATCGCCATAAGCTATCGCAAAAAAAAGCACGCAGGCCACTCGCTATTAAATCAGTTTGTGGTCTACGTGCTTTATTTCAAAGCCAGATTCAAAACATGGTTTCAATGTTTTAATTATTGAAGTTAATTTTCTACTTCACCAGCTTTTTAACCGGCTTTTTAACCAGCTTTTTAACCAGAAAGGGGTAACTGTTCGATTATTCCGGTATGGCATTCAGCTGATACAATGCCTGCAATATCATCGGCGGCTTCTCACCAAACCGTCCAAACCACTCTCCATAAATCTGCCCGATCTTGCCGCTCTTGTTCAGCTGTGAAAGCGCACTGTCCGCAACCAGTTGGAAATCGGCATCACCACGTTGCAGCGCCAGGGCAAATGGCTCAAATGAATACATCTGTGGAGACAGGAAATACTTGTTGCCGCCACTGCGAGTAATAATCTGTCCGATAAGAATAACCTGGTCAGACGAGAACGCATCCACTTCGCCTTTATCCAGCAACTCCATACCTTCATCGGCAGAGGCTACGGGTACTACTTCTGCGTCGATAAGCAGTTTTTTGATCGCTCTTCTCAAGGTTGCAATCGTTGTTGTGTTGTCGACCACCGCAACTTTTTTGCCACCTTTCAGCGCCGTCAGATTAGACAATGCCGCATCGTTACGGCTCACTATAGTAGCGCCGGTCACGAAGGTTAGTTGAGTGAAGCCAACCTTTTCTGAGCGAGTCAGCGTCTTGGTCGTAGAGCCGCACAACAGATCAATTTTCGAGGATTGAATCGCATCAAATCGCTCCGCAGCGTTCACCGCAACATAGTTCACCTTGATATCAGTTCTATCCAGTTTCTGCTTAACCGCAGCGACTATACTTTCACAAAGATCGATAGAGTAACCAACCGCTTTACCCGAATCATTGAGAAATGACATGGGGGGTTCATTGTTACGAAACCCCAGGTTGATTTCGCCGGAATCATTAATCCGCTTCAGGGTGTGTGTCAGATCGGCGGCCATCGCCTCGGTGAACTGCAGGCACGTAACGAGCAGCCCAACAGCCAAAATCCTTATTCGCATAGTATCTCCCTATCAGCCCTAACAGGCTGTATCACATGAAGGATCAAGTATAGATCCCGTTTCCACCTGCAGCTTACTCTTTAATCACCCTGAATAAAAATTATCCGGGATGGTTAAAGAGTAAGCTCGGAAAAAGCAACGTATGGATCGTGAAACATTGAAGGAGAAGGGAAATGAATCGGAGTCTATGGTTAGCGAATCAACCGCTATAGATTGTAGCGTTACTGTCGCTTATTGAAACTGCAGGAATATTTCTGCAGCTTCAAACTTCCCCCCTGAAATTTCACCCCTATGAAATTACTGCAACAAAGATACTTCACATGGTTATTTTTGTTTTTCGTCTGGAATATCTTCAGGTAACGACAAGAACGTCGTATTCAGCAAAGGACCGATGAACATCGCACCACCACCAGGCTCACCAACGTCAGAGGTGGTATAGATGTAATCAAAAATATCCTCTGCCTGCGCCTCGGTGACTACAACCTGCACCATTTTTACCAGCTGTGACTCCGGAAGTTCTCCATGCTTGGCGATAGTCTTTTCCAGCATGGATACACCTCGGCACGCCACACTACTGCTAGTGACAATCTGCTTCTCGCTCCGCAGTGCTTGCATCAGTCGCTTGTCACTGCCGTCGTCTTTTAGAACGCAGGTAATGAGTTTAGTGGGAGTTGAGGGTAATGAAGAAAGTGTGTTCATAATCTGTTCCTCAGGCACCCTGTTTAGTTTTCGCCAACCGAGTCAACATATCCTCAGGCACATAGGTCGCGACTTTTTCTAGCGGAGTAATGTACTGATGGCCATTGCCTGGAACATTGAGATTGCCGGCATGAAATACTGCATCGAATACGGTATCTCTCTGCTCGCTAGAGACCAGCAGACTGATGACATCCTTCTCCGCTTCAACGGCAATTCCCACCAAGCCAAGACGCTCCCGCGCACCATGGCCACGGGCGTGATAGCTGATAGCGCCGGTCAGGGCGCCGGCTTCCAACGCCGCCTTCAAAATTGCATCACTCATATCCTGTTTCACGACACAGGTGATAAGGGATACATCCGTCAGAATAGTCATTGATTGTTTGCTCATAGCAGGGCTTGTGCCTCCTGTGACTGCGTTACCGGTTCGTCTTTCACCGCAGCGGCGGCCTGTTTTCCAGCTTTGTGGCGAGCCCAAAGCCCCGAGATCATGACAGCAACAATCGGCCCGATTGATGCCATACACAGAATACCGAAACCTTCCACCGCATTCATTGCTGACCCCACTCCCAGGCCCATCGCAAGCACCAGTGGTACGGTAATCGGGCCGGTGGTAACACCCGCGCTATCCCACGCTACATTGACGTACTCTTCCGTCGATAAGAAAGTAAGCAGCATCGCCAACAAATAAGTCGGAACGATCAGCCAATACAACGGAAAACCAAAGATTAATTTCGCGAGCCCGGCAGAAATACCGCAAGCGACTCCCAGCGATACGGAAAACAGAAGTGTCTTTTTCTTGAACACCCCGTTAGTAAGGTTTTCGGTAGTATCACCCAGCGCATTGAGTGCAGGCTCTGCCATCGTGGCCCCAAAACCCAGGGCCCAGGAAAACAGCAGTGCCAGAGCCAAGCCTACGCCATAAATATAGATAGGTGACATCTCAATGCCATCTACTTTGGTGTATGCCGCCGGAATCAAGCCCCCGACATCGCCACCGATTTTCGACAAGCCGTAAGTGAGTCCCAGATTAAAAATACACATACCGAGAATCGTTAATCCAATACCAAAAAATACCTCTCCACGATTTTTAAGAGGCTCGCGCAAAATTAATTTCAACACTAAATAGAGGAATATCACCAACGGTAAAATAGCGCGTACACCCAGCGCAATTTCTTCACCCGGGCTCGTTTCATACCAGGCAGGAGCAGACGTAGCAGCAGCGCTGGCATGCTGCGCGGCTTCTATAATTTCTGCCGGTGTTAACGTGAACGACACATAGAAGGCCAATAAAAAAACACCGATGACCGGGAACAAAGAGGCCAGAGTAACAATACCAAAACCCGACAAGCCAGAATCGCCTTTTCCTGCTGCTGATGCGATTCCGACGCCCAACGCCAAAACCAGGGGTACGGTAACCGGGCCCGTGGTGACCGCACCGCAATCCCAGGCAAGGCCAACCACACTCATCAGATCCGGGTCTGTTGCGGCAGCAACGGTGAGCACCAACAGCGGCAATAAAGCCATATAAATCATAGGCTTTAAACTCCAACCGTACAAAAATCGTAAGGTACCCAATACAGCGGCAAGACCAACGCTTAGTCCCACAACCATAACCAGCGCACCCGACCATTCATTCAACAGGGTATAAAGATATGGCGCCTGTTCAACCGACACATTTTGTCCGGCTGCCTTGAGTGCTCCTATCGCCGGCTCCGCAAATGTCACACCAATACCCAATAGCAAGGTCACTAACAACACCAGCGGCAAGGGGGATTTTCGTGGAAGAATGCTGCCAATCACCGTACCAAATGGCATCAACCCCAGCTTCAGCCCTTCCATAAAAAACATCAGGCCTAAAATAACAGCGAGCATGCCCCCCGTTATGATGAGGTAATCCGCTTCCAGCTGACGCAAGATAATGATCTGGAACAGCAGCAGATAGGCGGCCAAAGGAACCACAGTTTTAACCTGACCGATGAAACGAACCGAGAGATAAGGGCGAATAAGATTATATATTTCACCACCGTTCAACTTAATGCGCGGTTCCTGCTGAGAAATCAGGTTGCCGTCAGTATCTAACTTCGGGGCGGGCTTGAGATCATTGAAACTAACGGTTTTGTGGCCGGTGCCTATTTCTTGCTGGTAATCGCCAAAACGAAACTGCTGGGGCATAGTGACTTTCCCGTTGGATGAAATAGCCCTGATCGCAATATGTTTCTTGAAATGTGCTTATTTTAAATGCGATATCTGGTTAAATTATTGGGCGTTTTTTATACATTTTTTTGCAAAAACTATCGCAAGCATAGAAAGCGATCAGACAAAAGTCCACATCCGTAAAGACTTTAAGATTCACTCGAACTCTGTTATTTCGGATTGCCTATATCTGCTGATATAGCCGCCAAATAAACACAGAAATCCCCTTACCTCATCCTGCATTTTCACCCGCCTACTGGAATGCCTACTAGAGCTCAGCCCAACCCTGTTGAAGAAAGCATTGTTATAAACACGAGGCTTCTATTTTTTAATCAAACCCGATGCATCATGAGCGTGCGAAAAATGAAATACAGATAGGCATGAGTTAAACGAGAGGCGGGCTTAGCCGATTAAGCCCGTTCAGATATTTCGATTAGAGAAACCTGGCAACGATGCCGCTCACTGTACATCGACACCAGCATTTATATATTGAAATCGTCTCGAGTATCAAAAAGCGGCCCAGGGGTCTCAAAAAAATGATTTATGATTTCTTTAACTCGGAAAGTGGCGTCGCGAAATTAAGCTCCAGATCCCACGGAAATCGAATCCAGGTATCCTGACTCACCTCTGTTATGTAGCTATCCACAAGTGGTCGCCCTGCAGGTTTAGCGTACAACGTAGCGAAGTGCGCCTTGGGTAACATGTCTCTTACCAATTTGGCCGTACTACCCGTATCGACCAGGTCGTCGATCAGCAACCAGCCATCGCCATCGCCTTCCACACTTTTGAGGATCTGCAGCTCGCCCTGACGGTCACCTTCATAGCTACTGATGCAGACGGTATCAATAAGGCGAATATTCAACTCGCGGGCAACGATAGCGGCGGGTACCATGCCGCCCCGGGTAATGGCGATCAGTCCCTTCCAGGGGCCCATTTCCAATAGACGCCATGCCAGTGCACGGCCGTCACGATGTAACTCTTCCCAGGAAACCGGAAAATTTTTAGAGTATTCGGTGCTCACGTTTTGCCTCGATCTACGGTAATCTACTGACCGCTAAATTTATCATGCGTTATTGCAGCAGCGTCTACTTTTTCGCTGCAATACTGCCCAATTATTGTGACGGTGAGTATAGGCCGGAAACCATGAATACACAGGATCTACAAAAGACTTTTTTGAAAGTCCGCAGCAATAAGGCCTTTGAACTTTTTGTGGTGGGCGTAATTATCTTTTCCGCTTTGGTGGTCGGCGCCAAAACATACGATGTCGACCCAGGCCTGATGCGCTTAATGGGCTGGTTGGATCACTTGATTACGGCGATCTTTATCAGCGAATTGATGATTCGTTTCGCCGGTGAGGAACGTAAGCGTAACTTCTTTACCCAGCCATGGAATATCTTCGATACCATTATTGTGGTGGTGAGCCTGATCCCGGTAGAGAACAGTGACATGGCCCTGATAGGGCGATTGATACGGGTGTTCCGCGTGTTGCGGATGGTATCGATCATTCCCGAGCTTCGCCTGTTGCTCAATTCATTACTCAGCGCGCTGCCCCAACTGGGTTACGTCGTACTGCTGATGTTTATCATCTTCTATATTTACGGTGCGATTGGCGCAACCCTGTTTGCTGACATCAACCCCTTCCTGTGGAGTGATATCTCGGTCTCCATGCTAACCCTGTTCCGGGTGATGACCTTCGAGGACTGGACCGATGTGATGTACGAGACCATGGAGGTCTATCCGATGAGCTGGATCTATTACCTCAGCTTTATCTTTCTCACCGCCTTCGCCTTCCTCAATATGGTGATCGGCATC
>JAUXHA010000072.1 GCA_030621845.1 Spongiibacteraceae bacterium | reverse complement strand
CGCCGGCTTCGAGGATGATATTAGCGTCATCAAAGAGCATCTCATGGTCAAAGCCGTGGCCGAATTTTTCCAGTACCAGTGCCTGGCGGTGCAGCTTTTTTTCCTGCTTGAAACGGATGTAGGGGCTGACCCGGCTGGAGGCCTTGATGTCATCCAGTTTTATTTTATCAATACGCTTGGCACGGGAAGTGGCCTGTTTGGCTTTGGAGGCATTGGCCGAAAAGCGGCTAACAAATTGTTGCAGTTCGGCAATCTCGGCTGATTTCTTCGCGTTTTGGGACTGCAGACGCTCTCGGGCCTGGGTCGCGGCGGTCATAAAATCATCATAATTGCCGGGATACATACGCAACTCGCCGTAGTCGATATCGGCCATGTGGGTGCAGACGGCATTGAGAAAATGGCGGTCATGAGAAATGATCACCATGGTGCTTTTGCGTTCGTTAATGAGCGCTTCCAGCCAGCGAATAGTATCGATGTCGAGGTTGTTGGTTGGCTCGTCGAGTAACAAAATATCCGGATCCGAGAACAGTGCCTGGGCTAATAACACCCTCAGCTTCCAGCCCGGTGCAATTTCACTCATGAGGCCGTAATGCAAGGCCTGGGCGATGCCCGCCCCCATCAGGATTTCCCCGGCGCGGCTTTCGGCACTGTAGCCATCCATTTCTGCAAACTCGGTTTCCAGCTCAGCGGCCTTCATACCGTCTTCCTCAGACATCTCGGGCTGGGCATAAATATGATCGCGTTGTTGTTTGATTTTCCACAGTTCCTCATGGCCCATGATGACGGTGTCGATCACGCTGTAGCTTTCAAAAGCAAATTGATCCTGGTGTAATTTACCGATGCGTTCATTGGGAGTGATGGAAACATTGCCGGAGGTCGGCGCCAGGCTGCCATCGAGAATTTTCATAAAGGTGGATTTACCACAGCCATTAGCGCCGATAAGGCCGTAGCGATTGCCCTCGCCAAATTTAACCGAGATATTTTCGAACAAAGGCTTGGCGCCAAACTGCATGGTGATGTTTGCGGTAGAGATCAAGGGGGAATTCCTGAATACGTATGAATGAGGCTTTAAAAGGGGGCGTACTATAGGGATTTATTGCTCCGAGGTCGAGAGAATTGTACAAAAATTATTCATTATTGCCCGGGGGAGTAGATCATGCTGGTGCTATTAATGGCGCTCAAATTGATTGGGCCTCAGCAGAAGGCAGAGCTATTCCTCATCGGCGGCACGCAGTCGCTCCAGTCGTTCCTGCTCTTCGGCATAGACGGCCTTGATTTCTTCCAGCACAGCATCGACATTGGCAGTTTCTTCGCTCTCGGCAAACAGACCGGTCAGTGTGGTGTCCGGGTGTAATTCACCTTCTTCATACAGCGCCCAGATTTCCCTGGCGTATCGGCTGTCCAGCAGTTGCGGGGCGAACTGGCCGTAATAGCGAGCCATATTGTTGATGTCGCGGGTCAACATCTTCTCGGCATTGTTATTGGCGGCGGCGTCCACGGCCTGGGGTAGATCGATAATCACCGGGCCATACTCATCCACCAGCACGTTGAATTCCGACAGGTCGCCGTGTATCAGGCCGGCACAGAGCATCAGTTTTACATATTCCATCATGGTGGCATGATCTTCCACGGCCTGCTCGGCGGACATGGCCACATCGTTTAGCCGTGGTGCTACCAGCCCGGACTCATCGGTGACTAATTCCATTAACAATACGCCGTCAAAACAGCCATAGGGTTGTGGCACGCGCACCCCGGCCCGATCCAGGCGATAGAGCGCATCGACCTCCGCATTCTGCCAGGTCTCTTCCTGTTGTTTGCGGCCAAATTTGGAGCCCTTCTCGATGGCGCGGGCACGACGGCTGTTGCGAACCTTGCGCCCCTCCTGATAGGTTACCGCCTGTTTGAAACTGCGCTGGGCAGCATCTTTGTATACTTTGGCGCAGCGAATCTCGGTGCCACAGCGCACCACATAGACGGTCGCTTCTTTTCCGCTCATCAGTTGACGCAGCACTTCATCGACGATGCCATCTTCAAACAGGGGTTTGATTCGCTTGGGAATTTTCATGGTGCATTTTATACCTTAAATAGGCGCACGATGGAATTGCTTATCACCGCAGCGGTGATCCATGGCTCCCTTTTATTGGGAAAAATGCATACAAACCACTGTAGCAGTGTGATACGAGGTGCTGCAGTTTGTATTTTGATTTTTATTACTACCGCAGGGTGTTCGCTTTTAGCTGGGCCCAAAAGCAGTGGCCGGGTCGGCGTAAAATGTTATTCAAATTATTACTGACGGTGCCACTTGGTACTTTATTTCACACCCTGTGTTTTTTACTGGATGATCTGTTCGCTCCCGCGCTGTGGTTTCAGCAAGTGAAAGCTCCGGTTTTTGTCGTTGGTCATGCCGGTTTTTTAGCTTGGCGATTTTAGGCAGCTAATATCATTAGTCATAACCGTGTGCACGGAACCAGGCAATGGCATCGGTGATCGCCGTTTCTATAGGCGTTTGGGGTAGCCCCAGTTCGTCGATGGCTTTGCTCGGATCCACATAGCAGTGTTGCAGAGCGAACACAGTGTTTTTGTAAGTAGTCATGGGTGCCTTACCGGTCAGCTTGGAAACAAACTCGGCAATGCGAGCAACGCCCAGCATCATCTTGCTGGAAACTTCTTTACTAGCGACCTTGTCAACACCGGCGATCTTGCCGACCAGTTCGAGGAATGCCTGGTTGGTCATATTGGCTTCCTTGTTAGCGAGAATATAAGACTCGCCAACACGCCCTTTTTCCATCGCCAGCACGTGGCCTTTGGCGACATCGCGGACATCGACCGGACACAAACCACCGTCCCAATAGTTATTCATCTGGCCTTTGATGGTGCGAATAATTATTGAGCCGGTTGGCGTCGGCGCGCGGTCACCGGGGCCAAAGGGCAGGCCGGGCATGACCATGGTCACGGGTAAGCCATCGGCCACCATGCCTTTAACCAATTGATGCGACATAAACTTCGACAAAATATATTCACTGCCGAAATGCCAGCTATCGAAAGGCGTTTCCTCTGTGGTGAGCTTGCCCTTACCGAGAATGCCCAGCGCGGCAATACTGCTGGTATAGACAATTTTCTCCACATTGGCTGCCATCGCCGCCTTCATCATGTAGCCGGCACCCTGCACATTAATTTTGTAGTGCAGATCCGGATCCTTGGTCCAGATCGCGAACAGCGCCGCCAGGTGATAGAGCTTTTCAACCCCACTAACCGCCTTGATCAGCGAATCCTGGTCAAGCAAATTCCCCTCAACAAATTCCACATCCATACCATCCAGCGGCGAACGATCCTCCCCCGGCATCACCATAACCCGAACATCATCACCCTGCTCCAGACAGAGACGAGTGACGTGGTTGCCAATAAACCCGGTAGCGCCGGTAATTAGAATTTTGCTCATGGTATTCCTCGCAATAAATTTTATCTGAAGCGGAAGCTATTAAAAAACAAAAAAGCCTCCAGTGGAAGACTGTCAGCGGATCAATTTACGGATTCAATTCCGGACACCCATAGATTAGGGGGTCAATTCGGGGTTAATTCGAGACACCCATGGTTTAATTCCGGATACCCACGGATTCAGGGGTTCAATTCGAGACACCCATAGGTCCCAGGCGAGAGATTCAATTCAAGACACCCACAGATCGGCGTCCTTAAGCAGGCGTATTGTTGCGAGAGAATAAAAAGGGAGCTGTCTGTCACGACCTGAAATCAGGGATTTCGGGTCAATACTTGTGGCAAACACGCTCCTAAAAGACCTGAATGGGTGACGGGTTACTGGTGGGGCACTAAAATTCTCATGGTACGTCGGTGCTATTGCATACTACTCCATGCAGCGCTTTCAGTAGCCTGTCAGACTATATAGAGCAGGATGTGTGCCAATTGCGATAAATGCTGATGGATTATAGGTAACTCATTGATAAATAAGTATTAATTTACCGGTGAGCGGGGTGAGATGAGGCGCTGATTCGGCTGGAGTATTAGGCTGCCGCCATATTTGACAGGCGTAATTGCCAAATATGGCAATTACGCTGATTCCTCGCCCAGTTTGCGGTAAAGCGTGCGCATGCTGACGCCGGCAATCGAGGCCACTTTCGCCTTATCGCCATGGTGTTTGTTTAACAGTGAATGCAGGTAGCTGGTTTCCAGGGTTTTGAGATCCATTTCTTCATCTGTCCTGTCGTTTGTGGTGGGGTCTTGCAGGGACAGTGCGTGCTCAATATCTTGCCCGCTAATCTTGTCGTTGTTGGCCAGCACCACAGCGCGGGCGAGCAGGTTGCGTAATTCGCGTACATTACCCCGATAATCATGGCTCTGTAAGCATTGTAATGCGTCAGCCTGTAATGTGTGCTCGGGGGACAGCGTGGCCAGAATCACTTTGGCGATTAAGGGGATGTCCTGTGGCCGCTCACGCAGGGCGGGTATATGAATCGGAAATACATTGATACGAAAGTACAGGTCCAGGCGGAATTCGCCCGCTTCAACCATCTGCCATAAATTGCGGTGGGTGGCCGATACCAGCCTGAAGTCTGCTCGGCGGGTCTGGGTGCTACCCACGGGTCGATAGGTGCCGGTTTCCAGCAGACGCAGTAATTTGACCTGCAGGGAGTAGGGGATATCACCAATCTCATCGAGGAACAGGGTGCCGCCATCGGCTGCCTCGACCAGGCCCTGCTTGCTGTAGTTGGCGCCAGTAAAAGCCCCTTTGACATGCCCGAATAATTCACTCTCAAACAGCGATTCGGTTAGCCCCGCACACTCCAGGGTAACCAGGGATTTTTCTGCTCGCTCGCTGTTCTGGTGGATAGCCCGCGCCGCTAACTCCTTGCCTGCCCCGGACTCGCCTAATAGCAGCACCGATGCATTGCCGGGGCCAACGCGGGAGATCAGTTCCAGCATCTTATTGAAGGCGGGGGCGGCGCCCACCATCTGCTGCTGGGTATCACTGGTGCTGGTGCCGGCTACGGCCACCGGTTTCAGTAATTCGACAAAGTACTTCAAATGTCCCTGTTCATCCATGATGGGAAGCATTTCCACATCCACATGCTCAGGGCCGCGGGGCGTCTGGTGGATATGCAATACCCGCTCTTTTTGTCCGCTCTCCAGCGCCGATGCCAGCGGGCAATCTTCACCCTCCTGATCACAGGGGCGGTCATAGCCGTGGGATACGCTGTAACAACGTGCCGGTCCCTCTACGGTTATTTGGCCGAAATTTTCCCGGTAGCGATCATTACTTGCCAATATCTGGTAATCCGCAGTAACCAGAATGGCCGGGCAGTCGTAACCGTCGAGCATGCTGGCAATATCAACATCGGTATCTTTGGCAATCAGTTCCATCGCTTGTCATCTCTGGCGGGCCGATTGTCAAAAATGACAGGAGTGGGGAAGTATTGCAATAGGGAGCGGGATTTAAGCTGTTGATGCCAGTGCGGGCCTGGGTTAT
Organism: Spongiibacteraceae bacterium; assembly: GCA_030621845.1. Classification (GTDB taxonomy): domain Bacteria; phylum Pseudomonadota; class Gammaproteobacteria; order Pseudomonadales; family Dasaniaceae; genus JAUXHA01. The sequence goes on along the minus strand of JAUXHA010000072.1, from coordinate 9,212 downwards.
TCCGAGTGTGGTCGTTGTGGCCTGCTGATTTGCGGTTTATCCATGGAAAGCACGAATCGACGTACTGAAGCCTGGTTTAGCCGGGCTACACTAGTATTGATAACCACTACAAGTTTTCGGGGGCGTTACCATTAGCCTGGTGAAGTTGCTCGAGCAGCTCGTCTTTTTCCTGCCACAGCTGGCTGATCCACTGTTGGAAATCCTGTCGAAACGCCTGGTCTTCATTGTAATTACGATTGAGAAAATGGGCGGGAATGTCTCTTTGCTGCACCCGTACCTGAAGCTTGTCCACTCGTCCGCAGAGGAAATCCCAAAAAGAGGGTTGTTGGTGGTTGGGGTAGGCGATGGTGATATCCAGCAGGGAGTTGAGGCTGTCACCCATGGCACCAACAACAAAGGCGATACCGCCGGCTTTGGGTTTTAGCAACCATTGATAAGGTGATTGCTGTAGTTGTTGTTTGGCCGGGGTGAAGCGTGTGCCTTCGAGGAAGTTAAATACGGTGACTGGCGTGTGTTTGAATTTCTCACAGGCGCGACGGGTACTTTCAAAATCTTCGCCACGCTTTGACGGATGCTTGTCGAGGTATTCCTTGCTATAGCGTTTCATAAAGGGGAAATCCAGTGCCCACCAGCACAGGCCGATGACTGGAATCCAGATCAATTGCTGCTTGAGGAAAAACTTCAGCATGGGGATTTTTCGGTTGAGCAAATGCTGGAGAATAATAATGTCGGCGTAGGATTGATGATTGGAGGTGACCAGGTACCAGTGTTGCTTATCGAGATGTTCCACTCCGTCAACATCCCACTGCATGGTCTGGGTGAGTTTCATCCAGCCGGAATTAAAGGTAATCCATAACTCCGCTGCCGCGATGGCCGTCGATGTGCAGCCACGTTGCCAGCCGGGTAGCGGAATAACAATTCTCAGTAGTGTGATGGAAATTAACAGCGGTGCCAGCAGCATCGTATTTAACATCAACAGGAGCGCCGCAATGGTACCGCGCGCGGCGGGTGGCAGGAACGATAGCATCAGTAGTGTCGGCTCGTTAGTGGGTACATTGGCAGGACTATAGCGGGTATTTAGCCGATAGGGAATTGGCTCCGGGTATTCAGAGCCTGAGAGGGGTGTATGGGTGTCTATGATTGCAGGTGCGGATGGGTGGGTGTCTATGATTGAGGGAATTGGCGCCGGGAATCCAGCAGGATGTTGTATGGGTGTCTATGATTGGGGGAGATAAGGAGATTGGCTCCGGGAATCCAGAGCCTGGGAGGATTTTATGGGTGTCTATGATTGCGGGGGTGATGATTGGGGGTATTAGTCCGCCAGTGCCGGTTGATCGATATAGCCGGTGTCATCGCCGCCATACCAGTAGACGACATCCAGCATTTCGTTTAAGGGCTGGCCTGATTGAAAACGCTCGACCAAATCGGGGGTGCCCATAAACGGGCGGCCTATGCCGACCATCTGGGCATGGCCACTGCTGATGACGGCTTCAGCACTTTTCTGGTCGTACTGGCCATTCACCATGAGTTGGCCCTGGTAAACCTTGCGGAAGTCCGCCGGGGTGTAGCCAAAATCAAATTCAACATTGCTGACGGTGGCGGGGTCGAGGCCGCGTTCGATGATATCCAGAAAGGCAAGTTTGCGGCTGTTCAGTTGTTCGGCGAGATATAAAAATAATTTGGCTGGGTCGCTATCGATACAATCGTAGGTGTTGGTAAACGGCGATAGTCGCAGGCCAACACGGCCAGCACCAATAGCATCACAGGCGGCGTCGACGACTTCCAGCAGGAAACGACTGCGGTTTTCAATACTGCCGCCGTATTCATCTTCGCGCTGGTTGACGCCATCGCGCAGGAACTGGTCGATCAGGTAGCCATTGGCGCCGTGAATTTGTACGCCATCAAAGCCCGCTTCAATAGCATTGATGGCCGCCTGCCGATAATCGGCCACGATAGCGGGGATTTCTTCCCTGCTCAGTGCGCGTGGCTCCGGTGTGGCCTCGTAACCGGCTTCGGTAAACGTGTGGCATTCACCGCGTACGGCGGAGCAGGAGACCGGTTTTTCGCCACCGTGAAAACTTTCATGGGAGACGCGGCCTGTGTGCCAGAGTTGGGCGACGATCTTACCGCCTTTGGCGTGAACCGCCGCGGTAGTTTTTTTCCAGCCAGCCAGTTGTTCAGGGGTGTAAATGCCGGGTGTAAATGCCGAGCCGATGGCCTGCGCGGAGATCTGTGTGGCTTCGCTAATAATCAGGCCGGCACCGGCGCGTTGGGCGTAATACCTCGCGGTGGAGTCATCGGGGTTGGTGTTGGGGCAGCGGGCGCGGGTCATCGGTGCCATGGCAATGCAGTTACTGACTTCAATATTGCCCAGGGTCGCACTTTTAAACAGGCTTGATGACATGGAACTTCCTCTCGAGAATGTTGTGTTGTACAGCGCTACTGCGCCAGGGGATGGAAAGTATGGGAGAAAACACCGACAGAAGAAAGTGTGAAACACTTTTTTCAGGCACATAAAATCAGTTTGTTGACGGCTTGCTGTTGCTTGTTGATGTTGTAGTTGTGTTGTGCCAATGTGCTTTTGGCGTGTGAGCAAGAGAGGATAGCAATAATGAGTTTGATGGAAAAAGTGGCGCTGGTCACCGGGGGAGCCAGTGGCATGCCCTGTTTCCGACGCTGTGGTGGAAGATGGTAATGCATTTTGAGAAGTAGTACGGTTGACTAAATCATCGTTAAGTTAGCGGGGTATATGCGCAGACAATCGCGCTATTCTCCCGCATTGCGTAACTGTAATTGTGTCACAACACAAATTTGCCTACAGTAACGCTTGTTAAAACGGATGCGTTTCATTTCCTCATAATAAATCGTAGAGATAAAAAACAATGCAGTGGGATTACACGACAGATTTCCTGGTGGTTGGCAGTGGCGCGGGTGGTATGACTGCGGCGGTGGTCGCTAAAGAGTTAGGTGGCGATAGCCTGGTGATCGAAAAGACTGAGGCCTATGGCGGTACGACCGCGCTTTCCGGTGGCGTGGTGTGGATTCCCAATAACGACAGCATGAAGGAATATGGCATCGCTGATTCCGAACAGGATGGTGTTAATTATTTGCGGCAGGTTGTTGGCCCGGATGTAGCCGAAGAAAAATTACTGACTTATGTACAGCAGGGGCCAGCGATGCTCCGTTTTATGGCCGGGAAAACGCCGGTGGCCTATGTTGCTGCCGATCGCTATGCAGATTATTACCCGGAACTTGAGGGCGGCAAGCCGGGCGGTCGTTCAATGGATCCGGCACCGATCAGTCGCAGGAAGCTGGGCAAGGAAGCACAGTTCCAGCGCGAGCCACCCTGGAAGATGGAGGGCTTTATGAAGTTTGCCGTCACCGTGCGTGAAAGCCGGGAAATGATGGACATGAGCATGAAGGGTACTTTTTACATGATCCGCAACATGCTGCGCTACTACCTGGATATACCCAGTCGTCTAAAAGGGCTGCCGGATAACCGCCTGACGCTTGGCAAGGGTTTGGTGGCCAATTGCCGCAAAGCGATGCTGGATAGGGATATTCCGCTGTGGTTAAACAGCGAGGCTAAAAAACTGATTGAAGAAGATGGCCGCATTATTGGTGTCCAGGTACTTAAAGACGGCAAGCTGATCCATGTCAGGGCCAATAAGGGCGTGCTGTTGGCCGCCGGTGGCATGGGGCGCAATGTTGAAATGCGTCAGGATTATGGCCAGTTGCCAACCGGAGAAGGTTGGAGTAGCGATAGCCCGGGCAATGTCGGTGATGGTATTCGTATGGGTCTGGAGGTGGGCGCGGCGGTGGAGTTTATGGCCAGCGCCTGGTGGACGCCCAGTGTTAAAATGCCTGACGGTGTGATGATGGCGTTGATTTCTGGTAAGTCGATGCCCGGTTCCTTTTTTGTCGATGGCACTGGCAAGCGCTTTTGTAATGAAGCGGCCCCTTACGAGGATGTGATCAAGGAATTTTGGAAAAATCATGCCAGTGGTGCGCCCACGGTGCCCTGTTATATGGTCTTTGATGCCCGTTTTCGGCATCAGTATATGGCCGGGCCGGTGGCGCCGGGCAAAGTCCAGCCCGATGCCGCTTTGCCGAAAGAATATCTGGAGAGCGGTTTTTTGAAAAGAGCGGATAGCCTGGAGCAATTGGCGGAGCTGATTGGCGTGGATGCTGCTGCGCTGGTCAATACCGTGGAGCGCAATAACGCCTTCGCGCTTTCCGGCAAGGATGAAGATTTTGGTCGCGGCGATAGCAGCCATGATCGCTATTACAGCGATCTTTCAATTACGCCCAACCCCAATCTGGCGCCGTTGGTAAAAGCCCCGTTTTATGCCATGGAAATTTATCCCGGCGACCTGGGTACCAAGGGTGGCTTGAAATTTGATAGTGCTGCCCGGGTGTTAAATCAGCGCGATGAGGTGATTGAAGGCTTGTATGTAACGGGTAATTGCGCAGGCTCCGTGATGGGGGATAGCTACCCGGGTGCGGGTTCCACCATCGGGCCGTCAATGACTTTTGCTTATGTGGCTGCAAGGCATGCAATGCATGATGCCTGAGCAACCCTTGCGGGGGCGACGATACGCTCTAGGCCAGACTGTCCTCAGCAATAAAGTATTTCGGGTCTTCAATGACATTTACTTCCACCAGGTTGCCCGCTTTGGTTAACAGTTTTCGGCATTCCGCGCTGAGGTGAACCAGATGCAGGGTTTTACCAGCATTGAGGTAGCGATCGGCCAGGGTGTCGATGGCCTCCAGTCCTGAATGATCGCAGACCCGTGAGCCGGCAAAATCAATGATAACGTCATCGTTGGCCTGACTGGGATCAAACTGCTCCAGGAAAGAACTGGCAGAACCAAAAAACAACGGCCCCATCACCGCATAGACGGTTGAGCCCTTGTGATCTTCCCGGGTCTCTACCAGTACGTGCTTGGCGTGTTCCCAGGCAAATACCAGCGCCGAGACAATCACTCCGACAATGACAGCGATGGCCAGGTCGGTGGCTACAGTAACGCCCGATACCAGTATCAGTATCATTGCATCGCTGCGGGGCACCTTGCGAAGAATGCGAAAGCTACTCCACTCAAAGGTGCCAATCACTACAATAAACATGACCCCGATTAGCGCTGCCAGTGGGATGTTTTCAATCAGCGATGAACCGACCAGGATAAACAGCAGCAGGGACAGTGCGGCGGTAATCCCTGACAGGCGACCACGGCCGCCGGAATTAACATTAATCATACTCTGGCCAATCATCGCACAGCCTCCCATGCCACCAAACATACCGGTGACGGTATTGGCAACGCCCTGGCCAATACACTCCTTGTTGCCGCGACCACGGGATTCAGTAATTTCATCGACCAGGCGCAGGGTCAGCAGGGATTCAATCAGGCCGATCGCCGCGAGGATAATGGAGTAGGGAAAAATAATGGCCAGGGTTTCAAGATTAAAAGGCACGCTGGGAAGATGAAAAGTGGGCAGGCCACCCTCGATTGAAGCGATATCACCGACCACCCGGGTATCAAGATTGAGGCCAAACACCATCAGCGTTACGACGATGATGGCTACCAGCGAGGAGGGTATGGCGGTGGTCAGCCGGGGTAAGTAATGGATGATTGCCATAGTTAACAATACCAGCCCTATCAACATATACAGCTGCTCCCCGTGTAACCAGGCCACATCGACAATCGAGCCTTGCATAAACGTGCCATCCAGCCAGCCGGCTTGACCCGCTTCGCCGAATTGGCCCAGTTGGGCAAGGAAAATCACAATGGCCAGGCCGTTAACAAAACCCAGCATCACCGGGTGGGGCACCATGCGGATAAATTTACCGAGCTTGAATACCCCGGCGAGAATTTGCAGAACCCCCATTAACACCACGGTGGCAAATAAATATTCCACGCCATGGTCGGCCACCAGCGTGACCATGACCACGGCCAGCGCGCCGGTTGCACCGGAAATCATTCCGGGGCGGCCGCCAATACAAGCGGTGATCAGGCCCACCATAAAAGCGGCATAGAGGCCAACCAGGGGCTCAACACCAGCGACAAAGGCAAAGGCCACGGCTTCAGGTACCAGTGCCAGTGCCACCGTCAGGCCCGACAATACATCGTTTTTAATCGTGGCGACTTTGCTTGGGTGAAACTCAAACATTGGCTGATCTCAATTGTTAATAGCGCCTGCATGCCCGACTATAGTGAGCGTGCAGGCGCTGGCAATGCGTTAACCTATCGGCAGGAGTGGTTGTTATATGACGAGAGGAGGGGCGCGCATTCTAGCGAATAGGCGTGTTCAATTCAATACAAACCGGGCTGCGGGGCTTGTGGACGGATTGGTCAGCCTCAGCTAGCTTTTCATTAAAGGAACCTTTCACCGTGCGTTCTGTCAGACCCCGCAAGCCTACGGAGAGACGATAATGAATAAACTCGTTCGGACTTATCAAAGCATTCATCACCAGTTGTTTGACCGGCTGCAATTTGCCGACGGCATCGCCCCGCTGTTGTTGCGGCTTTACCTGATCCCCATCTTTTGGATGGCGGGCAGTCAAAAAATCGACTTCACTACCCTGATGCCTTACCAGAGCACCATCGATTGGTTTGCCAATCCTGATTGGGGCCTGGGTTTGCCGCTGCCAACCCTGATGGCTTTTCTTGCCGGTTGGACCGAGGTGCTGGGGGCGGCTTTTCTGGCGGCGGGTTTTGCCGTGCGCTGGATTTCGGTGCCACTGATGGTGACCATGCTGGTGGCTGCTTTTGCCGTGCACTGGGACAATGGCTGGCAGGCAATTGCCGACCCCGGCGCGCCCTTCGCCAATGAACGGGTGATGGCGTCGGCGGATAAACTGGCGGCAGCAAAGACTATTCTACGCGAGCACGGTGATTATTCCTGGCTAAGCAGCAGCGGCAGCTTTGTTGTGCTTAACGGCGGCATTGAGTTTGCGGCGACATACTTCCTGATGTTGTTATCCCTGTTTTTCAGCGGTGCCGGTCGTTATTTTAGTGTGGATTACTGGTTGAGGCGGCAATGGTTGACAGCTGACTAGACGCTATTGGTTCTGTAAGGGTCAACATTGAGGGCATTAAGATGATAGAATGCGCCCGAATTAATACAGAGAGCGTAGAACATTGTTAGGTAAGATATTTGGAAAGAAGGCGCCTGGCGCGCCAAAGCAGGCTGAAGCCAGGGCTAATGCCGCCAAAAATTCGTCCCCGAAAACGGAGCAGAAACGCCCGCGCAAAAAGCATGGGCAGTCGCGATCAAAGCCGAAGCAGGCAAGCTGGAGTATTGAACAGTTCCAGGTGCCGGAGGAGGAAGGTAAAACACGCTTCCACGATTTGGATCTCGACGACCGGCTGATGCATGGCATTGCTGACCAGGGCTTTCAGTACTGTTCGCCGATTCAGGCGGGGTCTCTGCCACAGACTTTGCAGGGGCATGATGTCATCGGCAAGGCGCAAACCGGAACCGGTAAAACAGCCGCCTTCCTGATTACTATTATCAATGATCTATTGAACAACCCTATAGAGGAAGAGCGTTTTTCCGGTGAGCCTCGTGCGCTGATTATTGCCCCCACCCGCGAGTTGGTGGTGCAGATCGGTGAAGATGCCAAGGGCTTGTGTAAGCATACCGGGCTGAAAGTGGCGACCCTGATTGGTGGTATGGATTATCAAAAACAACTGCACCAGTTACAAAATCATTTAGTTGATATCGTGGTTGCCTCGCCAGGACGCTTGCTGGATTTCCAGAGCCGTCGCGATTTGTTTCTCGATCACGTTGAGTTGCTGGTGATTGATGAGGCGGACCGTATGCTGGATATGGGCTTTATTCCGCAGGTGCGCCGTATTGTTAGAAGCACCCCGCGCAGGGAAAGTCGCCAGACCCTGTTGTTCAGCGCCACCTTTACGTCCGAGGTACTTAGCCTTAGCGAGCAGTGGACTTTTGAACCCATTACCATTGAAATCGAACCGGAAAGTGTCGCAACGGATACCGTTGACCAGCGCGTTTATATTGTTTCCACCGAAGATAAATACAAACTATTGCATAATATTCTCAAGCAGCCTGAAGTCGAGTCGGCGATTATTTTTGCCAACCGCCGTGACCAGACCCGGAAGTTACACGAGCGTTTGCAGCGCGCCGGGATCAAGTGCGGCATGCTGTCCGGCGAAGTCGCCCAGAACAAACGCTCGAAAACCTTACAGGATTTTAAAGACGGCAAGTTAAAAGTGTTAGTGGCGACCGATGTGGCCGGCCGCGGTATTCATGTTAAAGGCATCAGTCACGTTATCAATTACACCTTACCGGAAGACCCGGAAGATTACGTTCACCGCATTGGCCGCACCGGCCGAGCGGGGGCTACGGGCACTTCGATAAGCTTTGCCTGTGAAGACGATGCGTTTTTACTGCCGACGATTGAAGAACTGCTGGGGGATAAATTACCCTGCACGCAGCCGCCAGAGGGTTTGTTGGGCTAGCTAACGCCTGTCTTTTTGTCTGTTCCGCACTCGCCATTTTTGCCGTCACTAATCAACTGTCATAATCGCTAGGGCCACTGCAAGCGAGACTATTCGATTAAGGAAGCGGGGATTGTGACGAATGGTTCGATTTAAGGATGGAGCCGGTAGGACATCATGCGAGCAGGGAAAGCCTCACTGACAATAAGTATCATAATTAATAGCCAGCGGGCGAGTACTTGGCATATTTATAGTAGTTGGGACTACCTCAGTCGCGATGAGGCATTGCCGTACTCTGGATGGGTAGAGTAGCTACGAATAGGGCGTTTGTTCTACTTGTACTTTGAGAGTAATTAGAACGAGGTAATAATGAGAAAAGGATTGTTGAAAAAAGAAATATCGCTTAATGAATCGGCCGGGGATGTTTCTAGTGTGGATCTTCCCAACGCAAAATATTTTATTTTTGGCTTTGGTTTTGTCATTTTAGTTTTATTTGCTGTGGGTATTGGTGGTTGGATGTTGCTCACCAACCAGTCAAAATCTTTTGATCGATTTTCAGCTGCAGGCGATCTTGAAAAACTCATGTATGACGCGAGATTGCATGAATTAATCTATACCCGTGATGAAACTAATGAAGCGGCAAACAACACACAAAGAGTAACAAAAGATATTGTTGCCAGGACAAAAGAGCTGAAGGAGATCGTTAATGATTCGGCCCGAAAGGAGCGGCTTGATAAAGTCATCGAA
>JAUXHA010000044.1 GCA_030621845.1 Spongiibacteraceae bacterium | reverse complement strand
AAGAAGACCTGGCGCTGTGTACTTATGCCTGCCCGGGTAAATATGAGTACGGTCCAATCCTCCGCGATAACCTCACTCGCATTGAGAAGGAAGGTTAGTCATGGGACTTAGGAAAATACTCGACGATATAGAACCTCACTTTCATAAGGGGGGCAAGTTTGAAAAGTGGTTTGTACTTTTTGAAGTCTTTGACACCCTGCTTTATTCCCCTGCTGATGTAACCAGGACAACAGCGCATGTCCGCGATGGTATAGATCTCAAGCGGATGATGATTACGGTCTGGTTCTGCGCCTTTCCGGCGATGTTCTACGGCATGTGGAATGCCGGATTCCAGGCCAACTCAGTGATTGCCGAAGCGAATATTGTGCTTGCCAATGACTGGCATTACCTGATTATTTCTGCCTTGGCGGGTAATGACCCCAATAGCCTGTGGGATTGTTTTGTCTACGGCGCAACGTTCTTCCTGCCGGTTTATATTACTACCTTTGTGGTAGGTATTTTCTGGGAAATACTCTTTGCAATGAAGCGCGGACATGAAGTCAATGAAGGCTTTTTTGTCACCTCGATTTTGTTTGCCTTGATCTGTCCTCCGGATATCCCCTTGTGGCAGGTGGCTCTGGGCATTTCATTTGGTGTGGTCGTTGGTAAGGAAGTATTTGGTGGAACCGGTAAAAACTTCCTCAATCCAGCCTTAACCGGTCGGGCATTCCTGTTTTTTGCCTACCCGGCCAGTATCTCAGGCGAGGCAGTCTGGACTGCCGTGGACGGTTATACTGGCGCCACGGCGTTATCGATTGCAGCCAGTGAGGGTATGGTGGCATTGCAATCGCAAGTTAGCTGGATGCAGGCCTTCCTGGGTAATATCCCGGGTTCTGTTGGTGAAACCTCGACATTGGCGATTTTGCTCGGTGGTGCGGTGTTACTGTGGACGCGTATCGCTTCCTGGCGAATCATGGCCGGGGTAATGATCGGTATGATTGGGCTTTCTCTCCTGCTCAACAATGTCGGTTCTGATAATCCCATGTTTAATATGCCCTGGACTTGGCACTTTGTGTTGGGTGGCTTTGCCTTTGGCCTGGTGTTTATGGCCACGGATCCGGTATCGGCGGCAATGACCAATACCGGTAAGTGGTGGTTCGGTGGCCTGATCGGAGTAATGGTGATCCTGATTCGTGTGGTCAACCCGGCCTTCCCTGAGGGCATGATGTTAGCCATTCTATTTGCCAATTTGTTCGCACCCTTGATCGATCATTTTGTGGTGCAGGCCAATATCAAGCGGAGGATTGCCCGTGGCTAAAGATACCGTTAAAAAAACCATTATGGTGGCGCTGGGGCTGTGTATTGTTTGCTCCCTGATTGTTTCAACCGCTGCGGTGATGCTCAAGCCGATGCAGGATGCCAATAAAGAACTGGACCGCCAGAGTAATATCCTTGCCGCGGCTGGATTACTGGATAGCAGCCTCAGTGTCGAGGAGCAGTTCAAGCAAGTTCAGGTGAAGGTCGTGGACTTGCGCACGGGTAAATACACCGATGCGGTTGACGTCAATACCTACGATGAGGGTAAAGCGTCGAAAAATCCGGCGCTCTCGGAAGCCCTGAGTGCAAAGGATGACATCGCAAAAATAGGCAGGCGAGAAAATTATGCGCTGGTTTACCTGGTGCAAAAAGATGGCCAGATGGACAAGGTTATTCTCCCTATTCGTGGCGCAGGCTTGTGGTCAACGCTGTATGGTTTTGTCGCCCTGGAGCGCGATACCAATACGGTGGTGGGCCTGGGTTTTTACCAGCACGCTGAAACACCCGGTCTCGGTGGCGAAGTGGATAACCCGCGCTGGAAAGCATTGTGGCCGGGTAAGCAGGTTTACCACGACGGTGAAGTGGCGATTGCACTGGTCAAAGGTACCGCCCCGCCCGATGCGGTCAATGACATCGATGGTTTATCCGGTGCGACATTGACCAGTGTCGGCGTTACCAACCTGGTTCAGTTTTGGCTGGGCGAAAATGGTTTTCAACCGTATCTGATTAATTTGAAAGCAGGGGAGGCGTAACATTATGTCGAATAAGGTAAAAGATGCGCTGTATTCCCCTATCTTTGATAACAATCCAATAGCTTTACAAATTCTGGGAATTTGCTCTGCGCTGGCGGTGACCTCCAGCCTCAAGGTCACCCTGGTAATGTGTCTGTCAGTGACGGTTGTTACTGCCTTTTCCAACCTTTCTATCTCGTTGATCCGTAGTATTATCCCCAACAGTATTCGTATTATCGTACAGATGGTTATTATCGCCTCGCTGGTTATTGTGGTTGATCAGTTCCTTAAAGCTTTTGCTTATGAGATTAGTAAACAGCTTTCAGTTTTTGTTGGCCTGATCATCACTAACTGTATTGTGATGGGGCGTGCTGAAGCTTTTGCGATGAAGAATCCGCCCATACCCAGCTTTATTGATGGTATCGGCAACGGCCTGGGTTATAGCGTGGTGCTGATCGCCATCGCGATTGTCCGGGAACTGTTTGGCTCTGGTAAATTATTCGGCTTTGAAATCCTGCCGCTGATAACTGAGGGTGGCTGGTATGTTCCCAACGGTTTGTTGTTATTACCGCCCAGCGCATTTTTCCTTATTGGCTTTTTTATCTGGGCTCTGCGTAGTTGGAAGTCTGAGCAAGTTGAGGAGAACGAATTCCCCATGGCATCGAACAGTAGTGCTGCAGAGGAGACCGCGTAATGGAAGCTTATTTGAGTTTATTTGTCCGTGCCGTCTTCATTGAGAATATGGCGCTGGCATTTTTCCTCGGCATGTGTACTTTTTTGGCGATATCGAAAAAAGTCGATGCGGCGATTGGTCTGGGTATTGCCGTCATTGTGGTGCTGGGCATTACCGTACCGGTTAACAACCTGATTTATACCTACCTGTTACAAGAGGGTGCATTGAGCTGGCTGAGTCCTGAATTCGCCACGCTTGACCTGAGCTTTCTTGGTTTGCTCAGTTATATTGGTGTGATTGCCGCCATTGTCCAAATCATGGAGATGTTCCTCGATAAATACATGCCGGTACTGTACAACGCGCTGGGTGTGTTTCTGCCCCTGATCACGGTTAACTGCGCGATCATGGGTGCCTCCCTGTTTATGGTTGAGCGTGATTATGACCTTGGTGAAAGCCTGGTTTATGGCGTGGGTTCAGGTGTAGGTTGGGCGCTGGCAATTGCCGCCCTGGCCGGTATTCGCGAGAAATTAAAATACAGTGATGTGCCTGAGGGCCTGCAAGGTCTTGGTATTACTTTTATAACGGTCGGTTTGATGTCGTTGGGCTTTATGTCCTTCGGCGGCATCGATATTTAAACGGGGCAGTGATTTAGATGGATACCATAACCCTCGGGGTCATCATGTTTACCTCCATCGTGCTGGGGCTGGTGGCGGTGATTATATTTGCCCGCTCTCACCTGGTCAGTGATGGTGAGATCAAAATTGAGATCAACGGCGAAAAAACCATTACGGTTTCCGCCGGTGACAAGTTACTGCAAACGCTGTCCAGTCACGATCTATTCCTTCCTTCGGCCTGTGGTGGCGGTGGTACCTGTGCCCAGTGTAAATGTATTGTGCTGGAGGGCGGAGGTTCAATGCTGCCCACGGAAGAAAGCCATTTTACCCCGCGTGAAGGACGCGAAGGCTGGCGTCTGTCCTGCCAGACCCCGGTAAAACAGGATATGAAAATCCAGGTGCCCGAAGAAGTATTCGGTGTTAAGCAATGGGAGTGTACGGTTGAGAGCAACCCCAATGTCGCCACCTTTATTAAGGAGCTGACGCTTAAACTGCCCGAAGGTGAAAGTGTTGATTTTCGCGCGGGGGGTTATGTACAACTCGAGTGCCCACCGCACACGGTAAAATATAATGATTTTGAACTCGGTGATGAATACCGCGGTGACTGGGAGCGTTTTGGCTTCCTGGACCTGGTTTCCGAGGTCAAAGAAACCACTATTCGTGCTTATTCCATGGCCAATTATCCCGATGAAAAAGGCATTGTGAAATTCAATATTCGCTGTGCCACGCCGCCACCGAACAACCTGGCGTTAACACCGGGCATCATGTCATCCTGGGTGTTCGGCCTTAAGCCTGGTGACAAGGTTAAGGTCTACGGTCCCTTCGGTGAATTCTTTGCCAAGGACACCGATGCCGAGATGGTTTTTATTGGTGGCGGCGCGGGTATGGCGCCGATGCGCTCGCATATCTTTGATCAGCTCAAGCGCATTGGCAGTAAGCGCAAAATATCATTCTGGTATGGCGCACGTTCTTTACGTGAAGTGTTTTATGCCGATGAATATGATCAGCTCGCCGCAGAAAATGAAAACTTCCAGTGGCACCTGGCACTGAGCGATGCCCAGCCTGAAGATAACTGGACCGGCCTGACCGGCTTCATTCACAATGTGCTCTATGATAACTACCTGAAAGATCATTCCGCGCCGGAGGACTGTGAGTTTTATATGTGCGGTCCACCGATGATGAACTCGGCGGTAGTTTCCATGCTGGAAAACCTCGGTGTTGAAAACGAAAATATCCTGCTTGATGACTTCGGTGGTTAATCGCTCTTTGTCGAGAGTGGCCCTGCTACTCTCTTTCATACTGTTTTTCTTGTCAGCCTGTTCTGAAGCTCCGCCTCATCACTTTAGCCTCAGCGGTTTTACCATGGGTACCAGTTACCATGTCACCGTGGTGGATCCTCAGCAACAGCACCCTCCTGAACAGTTGCAAGCCGATATCGAGCAGTTGCTGGAGGCAGTTAATCAGCAAATGTCGACCTACGATGAGCACTCTGAGTTGTCGTTTCTTAATCGGCTGCCGAATAGTTTACCCTTCGAAGTGAGCCCGTCCCTGTTTGATGTCCTGTTGACGGCGATGGAGGTGTCGTGGCTTACCGGTGGTGCCTTTGATGTCACCGTAGCGCCACTGGTGAATGCCTGGGGCTTTGGTCCCGGAGCAGGCGAACACAACATCCCCGGGCAAGCGGAGCTCGATGCAATTGCTGTCAATGTCGGTTATCAGTATCTGGTACTGCATATTGATGATAATGCGGTTGAAAAAACCCGCCCGGTTACTATTGATCTTTCCGCTATCGCCAAGGGTTATGCGGTTGATCAGCTGGCCACGTTGTTACTTGCCTATGGTATTGCGGACTTTATGGTCGAAATTGGTGGCGAGCTGCGCTTGTCCGGACAAAGTCCCCGTGCCAGTCCCTGGCGTATTGCTATCGAAAACCCAGCGCAGGGTGCCGCTGGCGAGGTTCATCGTGCGCTCAACCTGGGTACAGTGGCAATGGCAACATCGGGCGATTATCGCAATTACCGTGAAGTCGACGGCCAGCGCTATTCGCATACCATTGACCCACGTACCGCCAGGCCCATTACTCATCAGTTGGCGTCAGTGACGGTGATCGCCGATAGCGCCGCCATTGCCGATGCCCTCGCCACCGGGATCAATGTGATGGGAATAGAGCAGGGGCTTAAACTGGCCAACAGCCAGGGCCTTGCGGTTTACCTGATCGCCCGACAGGATGATGGCTTTGTGGTGAAATACAGCGATGCATTCAAGCTTTATTTACAGTAAAATCTATTGTTAAATCCATCCGGCACAGTATTGCCCATGACTATATTATTAATCACATTTTTCTTTATGCTGCTTGTCGTCACCGCGATGGCGGTTGGCGTGATTTTGTCCAACAAGCCGATTAAAGGCTCCTGTGGCGGGCTATCTGCGCTGGGAATGAAACAGTCCTGCATGGTTTGTGGCGGTAATGAAGACGAGTGGAAGAAAGAAGCGGCCATTATTGGCAAGCCCAACCTCGCCTACGATGTTATGCACGAAGGGGCGAAATAAGTTTTTGTTACTGTATTCGAGAGCGCCTGCTGTTTCTATTCGGTTTTCAGCGGCTGGGGCTTGATCACGCTGTGAATCACTGTATCGCCTTCAAAATACACGCTAAAAGTTGGGTAAGTCCAGCGGCTTATCGGCGGTTCACCGGTGGCAGCGGATTGGTAGGCGGGTTCGCCATAACGTGCCACGACCTCGGCCTGGCTTAAGCCCTTATCGGGCAGTGTTGTATTGATGGTTTTGTTGACCTGGCTGCCAACCGGAATAAGAATAGTTTGCCCATAGCTCAATGACGTCATCACCATCAGGCACAGGCCGATTAATTTTGTCTTCAAATGCGTTACACTCCCATTATCCAATGTGTTCAGCCAACGAGTATAATTGAACGCTGATCATTAGCCAGAATAACAGAGTCTTACGCCAATCCATGTTCAAACCCTTGTCACTCTATATAGGCCTGCGTTACACCCGGGCCAAGCGGCGCAACCAGTATATATCCTTTGTTTCACTTGTCTCCCTGTTGGGGATGGTATTGGGTGTGTTTGCTTTGGTGGTGGTATTGTCGGTGATGAATGGCTTTGAGGCGGAGCTACAGGGCAGGATATTATCGGTGGTGCCGCATGGTTTTATCGATGGTCCCGATGGTCGTTTACCGCAGTGGCAGAAATGGTCGAAGAAGCTTGAAAGTGAACCATCGGTCAGCGCCGTAGCGCCTTATATTGAAGGCAATGTCATGCTCAATCGCCCGGGTATGGCCAGGGGTGTGCAGCTACTGGCGGTAGAGCCCGAAGCAGAAACCGGGGTTTCGGGTATTGCCCAGCATATGCTGGCGGGCAGCCTTGAGGACCTTAGCGCGGGCAGTTATCGCATTATTATCGGCAATATCCTCGCGCGAAACATGGGACTGTCTCCCGGTGATGTGATTACGGTGCTATTGCCGAAAGTCACTATTACTCCTGTTGGGGTTTTTCCTCGTTCAAAACGCTTCACGGTGGCGGGTATCTTTAGTGTCGGTGCCCAGCTCGATGGCAGCACCGTATTTATTCATTTGCAGGATGGCCAAAAGTTATTTCAATTCGGCGAGAATGTTAAGGGTTTGCGGCTTGAGCTTGATGACTTGTTTGCGGCCAACAGGCTGCTGCCTGATTTGGCGGGTATTTTACCCGTGGGCAGTACGGCTAAAGCCTGGAGTGAAACCCAGGGCAGTCTGTTTCGGGCAGTAAAAATGGAAAAAACCATGGTGTCTTTGTTATTGCTGATTATTGTCGCTATCGCTGCTTTTAATATTGTTTCCATACTCACGATGATGGTGGCAGATAAGCGCGCTGATATTGCCGTGCTTCGTACCATGGGGGCATCGCCGCAAACGATTATGTCCGTCTTTATGGTGCAGGGAATTACCGTGGGTATTATCGGTATCGCGCTGGGTATTGGCGTTGGGATTCCGGTGGCAATGAACATTGGTACCATTGTCAGCTGGTTTGAGTCGCTATTGGGCGGCCAGGTGTTCAATCCCCAGGTGTATTTTATTAGTCGTATTCCCTCATTGCTGAAGTGGGATGATATTTTTATGATTGCCAGTTGTGGTGGCGTACTCAGTGTGCTCGCGACGCTGTACCCTGCGTGGCGGGCGGCGAGTATTGAGCCAGCGGAAGTTCTCCGTTACGAATAATGATTGCTTAAAGGTCTTATAGTGAACACGAAAAATATTGTTCTGGAATGTCGTAATTTACGCAAGGTCTATGATCAGGGCCCACAGCAGCTTGAGGTATTGGCCAATGTCAATATGACCGTGCTGGCAGGCGAGATGGTAGCCATTGTTGGCGCCTCCGGCTCGGGCAAATCGACTCTGCTTAATATGCTGGGCGGTTTGGACCAGCCGACCTCTGGTGAGGTCATGGTGGGGGGGCAATCACTCAGCCAGTTGAATGAAAATCAACGCGCCAGGCTGCGTAACCGCCAGCTCGGTTTTGTTTACCAGTTTCATCATTTACTCGGCGAGTTCACTGCGCTGGAAAATGTTGCCATGCCGTTGCTGATCCGCGGTGAAAGCAAAGCCACGGTAACAGCGGCGGCCAGTGCCATGCTGGATCGAGTTGGTTTGGCTCAGCGATTGCAGCACAAGCCATCAGAATTGTCCGGTGGTGAACGGCAGCGGGTGGCCATTGCCCGTGCCCTGGTTGCTGAACCACACTGTGTGTTACTCGATGAGCCCACCGGTAATCTTGATATACACACCGCCGAATCCATTCACCAACTGATGAAGGATCTCAATCAAACGCTGGCAACCAGTTTTGTGATTGTCACTCACGACCTCGATCTGGCGGGACAAATGGACAGGACCCTGAGCCTCACCGAAGGATGTATTCAGGCGGCATGAAAACTTACCCTCTTTTTGTTGGTTTACGCTACGCGGGTGCCAGGCATCGCAGTCAGCTGGTATCGTTTATTTCGATGATCTCGGTTTTGGGTATGGCCATCGGTGTGGCACTGTTAATTGTGGTGCTATCGGTGATGAATGGCTTTGATCAGGAGATGCGCCAGCGGATACTCGGCCTGGTGCCGCAGGTCACGGTCACTGCCTACGGTGAGGAGCAGGATTGGCCAGCGATTCGAGAATTAATCAGCCAGCATCAGGATGTGCAATCGATGGCGCCGTATATTCAGTTTAACGCCATGTTGATGCGCGGCACCGATGTTGAAACCATTCTGGTCTATGGCATTGATCCCTCGCAGGAAGTCTCGGTCTCGATCATTGAGCAGTTTATTACTGACAGGGCACTGCAACAGCTTGATGGCGGCGGTATTATCCTGGGGGCAGCACTGGCCAATCGACTGGGCCTGCAAACCGGCGACAGCACCACATTAATGGTTATCGAAGATTCAGCCAGTGGCCGAATTAAACCGAGTTATGCACGCTATAAGCTGGTGGGAATTGTTGATACCGGCACCGAAATTGATCAGGGGCTGGCGTTAATTGATTTTCATCAGGCCGCCGAACTGATGGCCGCAAAAGGAGCGGTTCAGGGGCTGCGCCTGAGTGTGAACGATACCTTTGAGGCGGCGAGAATTGCCTGGGAACTGGAGCAAAGTCTTCCCTATGGCTACAGCACCCGCGACTGGACGCGTACCCACGGCAACCTTTATTCAGCCATTCAATTATCGAAACAACTGGTTGCGATGATGTTACTAACCATTATTGCGGTAGCGGCATTCAATGTGGTGTCGGCACTGGTGATGATTGTCACTGACAAACAGGGTGATATTGCTATTTTACGTAGTCTGGGTGCCAGTTCGGGGGGGATTATGTCTATCTTCGTGATTCAGGGCACGATGATTGGTGTGATGGGGACTTCACTGGGCGCGATAATTGGCGTTGGACTCTCGTTAGTGGTAACCGACACGGTGAATTTATTAGAACAGCTGTTTCATGTTCAATTCTTGAATTCAGATGTCTACCCGATTAATTATTTACCTTCCGATTTGCACATGGATGATTTGTTATTAGTCTGTGGAACAGCCTTGGCAATGAGCCTGGTGGCAACCATTTACCCGGCATGGCGGGCGGTGAGGGTACAACCCGCCGATGCCCTGCGTTATCAGTAGTATTATTTTTGGCGCTTTAAACGTCGTTCTTTCCAGCGTTTAATCACATGCCAGCGCCATAACAGACGGACGGCCGTTGATCCCAGTAGCGCAAAAAACAATCCGCAGAGAAAACACCCGAGCAATAAGGGTTGCCAAAAATGACTGAGCTGGCCGATAAACTCCCAGGATAATTCAAAAACAAACTCCTGTTCGGGGGCGCCAATAAGAGCGCTGCCGACACTGTAGGCCAGGTAGAAGATGGGGGCTATGGTAATCGGGTTGGTAACCCATACCAGCAGCATCGAGATCGGCAGGTTGGCTCTAAAGATGATCGCACAAAAGCCGGCCAATACCATTTGCGTAGGGATGGGCATGAAGGCGACAAACAAACCAATGAACACCGCGGTGGATACGGAGTAGCGATTCAAATGCCAGAGATTGGGCTCGTGAGCCCAGCTACCCAGAAATCGGATTGAACTTTGGGTCTTAATCCATTCGGGGTCGGGTAAATAGCGCTTAATCAGTTTCCGTGCCATTATAAAAATCCGGGTGACAGCTTGCTTATGTCTTGGTCAGCTTTGATAATAACCAGGCATTAGTGACTTCATTAATGCACTGCGGCAATATGTCGCCATATTATGCATGGAAAAGCACAGGTTCTCTAGATGCGGTCACGGATGATTGCTTATTCACTGGGTATCATGGCGGTTTGCTGGTTCCCGGTACTGCCTCACAGACTGTGGCTCTACAGTCTTCTAATCCCTTTATTAATACTGCGGCGGCGCAAACCCGTTGTGGGCTGTTATTTGCTGCTAGTGTTATTGGGCTGTTGCTACGGCGTTGAATACGGCTATCGCCTGTTAAACAGCCAAATTCCTGCCCGCTATGAGGAAGGTGAATTTTGGTTGCGTGGTGACGTCATCGGTCTGCCGGTAATGAATCAGCGTGCGCAGCGGTTCCGTGTGCGGGTTGATAGCCTGCGCTGTATTGATGACCCACAGTGTCAATTAGCCCTGCGCACGGTGCAATTAAGCTGGTATCAATTGCAAACCGTGGTTGAACCCGGGCAGCAAGTTCAACTGCGAGTAAAGCTAAAACGACCCTGGGGGGTGGCTAATCCTGGCGGCTTTGATTATCAAAGCTGGTTGATTCAGCAGGGCATTGGTGCGGTGGGCTATGTGCGCCGCGATGAGAATAATCGCTTGTCGGCCGCCAGCCGCTTTTCATTGGATTACTGGCGAGGGCGCATCAGGCAAGTACTTGATGTTCATTTGGCCGAGCTGAAATACCGGGGAATCATCAAGGCACTGTTGATCGGTGATAAAACAGCAATCAGCGCCCGTCAATGGCAGTTATTCTCGACAACGAACACCACCCACTTGATGGTAATCTCTGGCTTGCACATTGGTCTTATGGCCGCTGTGGGGTTCTACTTTGGCCGTATAGTGGCGATCGGCAGCGCCGGCAGGCTTGCGCCCGATCGATGCGCCGCCGTTTTATCGTTGCTGAGCGCGCTGGCTTACAGTGCCGCCGCCGGATTTTCCCTGCCAACACAAAGAGCCCTGGTGATGGTAGTGGTTTTTATGCTGGGGAAATACCGCCGCCGTGAATTACCTGTTGCCCAGGGTTTATCGCTGGCCTTGTTACTCTGTCTGTTGCTGGATCCGCTGGCACCAGTGACATTATCGTTCTGGTTATCGTTTTCAGCGGTAGCGGTGATTTTATATGGTGTCTGTGGCCGCCTTGGTGGCGGCTTCTGGCGTCGTGCACTGCTCAGTCAATACCTGGTGTTTATTGGTTTATTACCGCTGCTGGCTTTTTTACTGGGTCAGCTGAGCCTACTGTCGCCGATTGCCAATGTGTTATTGGTGCCCCTGTTCAGTTTACTTATTGTGCCGTTGAATTTTTTCGCCTTTTTATTGCTGCCGATGGTGCCCTTATGGTCAATGGCAGTTTATCAATGGCTGGATAGCGTGCTCGGTTTATGCCTGGACTTTCTTGGCTGGCTAGCGCATAGCGGGCAATACAGTCTGTTGCGTATCCCTGCTATTGACCCCATTGATTTACTGTTGGCGGTGGCCGGGGTATTGATTATGCTGATGCCCAGAGCGGTACCACTGCGTTTTGCGGGCTGCTTGTTGATGTTGCCGTTGCTGCTGAGTAAACCGCCTGCGATAGCACCCGGGGATATGGATATCAGCGTTATTGATGTTGGCCAGGGGCTGTCGATACTGGTTGAAACGGCGGATCACAGGCTACTTTACGATATTGGCCCTGCTTACAGTGATAGCTTTTCGGCGGCTACAGCAACGGTTATTCCCTATCTTCATCATCGCGGTATTACCGTGATCGATAGCCTGGTACTCAGCCATGGTGATAACGATCATTCGGGTAATTGGCCATTGTTTTTGTCGGGCATTGATGTCACTGAGGTTTTTTACGGGGAACGATTAACGCCCAGGGCCCTGGCTGTGGATTTTAAACCCTGTGTCAGCGGCCTGGGCTGGAATTGGGATGGTGTTGACTTCGTTTTCCTTCACCCGATGAAAGAAAGCATCGGCGCTATACCCGCTGAGAAGATTTCTTCCAATAACCATTCCTGTGTATTGAAGATTATTGCTGGTAGCACGGCGCTGTTAATTACCGGTGACATCGAACGGCGGGTGGAATTACAGCTGCGCCGTATTATCCCATCACAGTTACCCGCGGATATTTTGATTGCTCCCCATCACGGCAGTAAAACCTCTTCCTCATGGCCATTTATACGCCAGGTTGCTGCCCGTTATGTGGTCTTTAGTAGCGGTTATCGCAATCGTTTCAAGCACCCGGCTAGTGATGTCAGCAAACGCTATCGCTTGCTGAACAGCGTGATCTATAACACTGCAGAAGAGGGCGCGATCCGTTTTCAGGTTAAAAAAGGCAAGATAATTTCACTGAGCGGATACCGTTCACAGCTTAAGCGTTATTGGTTGTAGGTAGTGACGAATTGTTGTCTATAATAAACAGGTTGTTTCAATAATAAGACTGGAGAGCGATCAGGTGTTTGAATTGGTAAAAGCGGGCGGCTGGCTGATGCTGCCGATTATTATTTGTTCCATAGCCACCCTGGCCATTTGCGCTGAGCGTTTTTTGGCCTTAAATGCGGATAAAATTGCGCCCAGCCATTTATTGGCCCAGGTCTGGAACTGGATAAAAAACAATCAGCTTGATGCGGATAAAATCAGGGCATTGAGGGCATCTTCACCGTTGGGCCAAATCCTTGCCGCCGGGCTCAGTAATTCAAAACACGGTCGCGAGGTGATGAAAGAGAGTATTCAGGAGGCGGCCAGTTATGTTATCCACGATCTGGAGCGATACCTTAATACCCTCGGCACGATCGCGGCGATATCACCGCTACTGGGTTTGTTGGGTACGGTGATCGGGATGATCAAGGTGTTTGCCGCCATTATGCAACAGGGTACGGGTAATGCCGGTGTCTTGGCGGGCGGTATTTCCGAGGCATTAATCACTACCGCAGCCGGGCTGACTATCGCTATTCCGGCGCTGATAATGCACCGTTATTATGTCCGCCGGATTGACGGCATTGTGATTCAGCTTGAGCAGGAAACGGTTAAGTTGGTTGATGCCCTGCACGGCGATCGCCAGGTTGATATCAAGGGTGAATCCTGAGATGCAATTCAGGCGACAAAAAAGCGATGAGCTTTCGGTTAACCTGACGCCGCTCATCGATGTGGTGTTTCTGCTGTTGATTTTTTTTATGGTCTCAACCACCTTCACCCAGGAAACACACCTCAAACTGGATTTGCCAGAGGCCGTCGGTGACGACTCGGAACTTCCGCCCGATCAAATTGAAATTATTATCAGTGTGGATGGTCAGTACGCGATCAATGGCCGCAGCCTGGTCAATAATAAACTGGGCACCTTGATGAAAGCACTGCAGCAGCAAGCGGGCAGTGATCGCAGTATGCCGCTAATCATCACTGCCGATGCGCAGACGCCACACCAGGCGGTCGTCACCGCCATGGATGCAGCGGGACAGCAGGGCTTTAGCCAGCTGAGCCTGACCACCCGCAAACCTGTGGAAGAATAAGACAGCTAAAAGCGTTTACTGTCTTTACTGCCGAAGGTGGAGGCTTGTTCTCCTGATCGCTTCAAGGGGACGACGAACACTATCTCAAACTCATTTTCCTGTTATATTTTACGCTGTCATCTTATTGGTGCTTTGATGCTGTTGTGGCACAATTAGCCTTCGTTTTCCTGTTTACTGTTGTCCTCGGCTTAAGCCGGGTCACTGAGGAGTGCTATGAGTTTTTCTGTTGTTATCCCGGCCCGTTATGCATCGACCCGCCTGCCCGGTAAGCCGCTGCTGGATATTGCGGGTAAACCGATGATTCAGCATGTTTATGAGCAGGCGGTGCAAAGTGATGCCGAGCGAGTAATCATCGCCACTGATGATTCCCGTATTGCCGAAGTGGCCGAGGGATTTAATGCCAGCGTCTGCATGACCGACGTGGATCATGAGTCAGGTACCGACCGCTTGCAGCAGGTGGTGAGTCAACTGACCTTCGATGATCAGCAGATTGTGGTCAATGTGCAGGGCGATGAACCCTTGATTCCCCCGGCGGTGATCAATCAGGTCGCCGCCAACCTCGCTGGCAATCAACAGGCTGGCATTGCCACCCTGGTCGAGCGTATTAACACCGTTGATGAGGTGTTTAATCCCAATGCGGTGAAAGCGGTAATGGATACAAAGGGCAGAGCATTGTATTTTTCCCGGGCGCCACTGCCCTGGTGCCGCGACCTGTTCACTGATGATGAGAAAACGCTTCCGGCGGGTATTAACTATTACCGGCATATTGGTATCTATGCTTACCGGGTCAATTTTTTACACCAGTTTGTCCAGTGGCCACCGGGTTTACTCGAGCAAACGGAAAAGCTGGAACAATTACGAGCGATGGAGAACGGTGTTGAAATTCACATTGCCGAGGCCATAGAGAAAATTCCAGCGGGTATCGATACCCAACAGGATCTGGATTATGTCAGGGGCCTTTTTAGTGCTAAAACACAGCCCGCCAATTAAGGTTCTTTTCGTCTGCTTGGGCAATATTTGCCGCTCGCCCAGCGCCCAGGGTGTTTTTGAGACGATGGTTGCCGATGCCGGGCTGGCAGACAGTATTGCGGTTGACTCATCAGGTACCGGCAACTGGCATGTTGGCCAGCCACCTGATTCGCGGGCGACGACGGCGGCTGGGTGGCGTGGTTATGCACTCGATCATCTGCGGGCGCGACAAGTGCACAGTGGCGATTTTGAGCAATTTCACTATATAGTCGCCATGGACAAGCAAAACCTCAGTGAGTTGAAAACCCTCTGTCCGGAAAACTTTAGCGGTGAACTCACACTGTTGCTTGATTATGCCGATACTGCACTAGAGGAAGTACCCGATCCCTATTATGGCGAGGATGACGGTTTTGAGCAGATGCTGGATTTAATTGAACGGGCCAGTACCAAGCTGCTTGAGGATATTCAACGCCGCCACGCTATGCCGGGGGCTGCATGTTAGCGATTGAAGAGCATGTCGAGCTCAAGCCCTACAACACATTGGCATTGCACAGTGTTGCCCGGTATTTTTTCAGTTTAGAGACGATCGCCGATTTGCCCGCTGCGTTGGCTTTTGCCCGCGACAAAAAACTCCCGGTATTGATGCTTGGTGGCGGTAGTAATTTGGTGCTGGCAGCAGATTTTGACGGCCTGGTCATCAATAACCGTTTGCAGGGCATCAGCTTTGACGTGTACGGAGAGGAGGTTAAAGTCACTGCCGCCGCCGGTGAAAATTGGCACCAGTTGGTCATGTTGTGTTTGCGCAATGGCTATTATGGTCTGGAGAACCTGGTACTTATTCCCGGCTCGGTAGGCGCTGCACCGATTCAAAATATTGGTGCCTATGGCGTCGAGCTGGTGCAATCTTTTCACTCGCTCACGGGGTGGGATACTGAACAACAGGTATTTCGCTCGCTCAGCGCTGAGGATTGCCAGTTTGCTTACCGCGACAGTATTTTCAAGCACGCCCTGAAAGGTCGTTTCTATATCACCGAAGTGAGCTTGCAGTTATCAACCCGGCCGGAAGCAACCATTGCCTACAAGGCCTTGCGTGAACAGTTGACGGCGGATGGTTGTTTACAGCCGACGCCATTACAGGTCGCCGACACGGTGATGGCAGTACGGCGAAGTAAATTACCCGACCCTGCCGAATTAGCTAACGCTGGCAGCTTTTTTAAAAACCCCCTGGTCAGTGCGGCGGCATTGAAACAATTGCAGCAGCAAGAACCGTCTATTGTTCATTACCCACAGCCAAATGGTGAGGTTAAACTCGCGGCCGGCTGGTTGCTGCAGCAGGCTGGCTGGAAGGGCAAGCGGGTGGGTAATGTCGGTATGCACAGCGAGCAATCCATTGTCCTGGTCAACTATGATTCGGCAACAGGCAGCGACGTGCTGGAGCTGGCCAGCCGTATTCAGCAGGATATTATGCAGAAGTTTTCGGTTCAGCTTGAAATCGAACCCGTGGTTTATTAAGCGACGTAGTCTATGCAGGGACAATTATTTACTGATAAAACCATTGCGCTTAAGCTGCCAGATGCTGAGTTGAGCTATACCACTGATTTTATTGAAGGCCAGCAAGCTGTATTTGAGCAGCTGCAGCAGTCAATCGACTGGTGCCAGGAAGAAATTAAACTCTACGGTAAAACCATGCCTGTTCCCCGCTTGACGGCCTGGTTCGGTGATTGCGGCAAGGATTATGCCTACTCGGGCATCCAGCACCGCGCACAGGCCTGGACTTCACCGTTACTGCGATTGAAGACACAGCTTGAGGATCATCTGGGCAGCAGTTTTAACAGCGTATTGATTAATTATTATCGCGACGGCAATGACAGCGTGGGTTGGCATGCTGATGATGAACCGGAACTGGGGCCCTGCCCACTGATTGCTTCCCTGAGCGTGGGCGCAACAAGACGTTTTTCACTTCGACACAGTGGTGAGCCTGATTTACCCATTCGTCACCTTGAGCTTGCCGGGGGTTCCCTGTTAGTGATGGCGGGGCAGACCCAGCACCACTGGCAACATCGATTGGCAAAAACCGCTGATTCCATTGCCGGGCGGATTAATTTAACCTTTAGATCCATCATCAGTTAAACGTTGCATTTCATGGTAGACAGTACCCTCACCGTATTTGAAGCCGATTCATTCCTGAAGTCGGTCACTCACCA
This sequence comes from Spongiibacteraceae bacterium, assembly GCA_030621845.1. GTDB lineage: Bacteria > Pseudomonadota > Gammaproteobacteria > Pseudomonadales > Dasaniaceae > JAUXHA01. Next base: position 6,678 of record JAUXHA010000044.1, on the reverse strand, counting down.
GCCCGGCATTTACCAGATGTACGATGGCCAGGGGCAGATTTTATATATTGGTAAGGCGAAGGATTTGCAAAAGCGCCTGGCCAGTTACTTTCGCCAGCAAGGTCTGGCCGCTAAAACCCGGGTGCTGGTTAAGAAAATTCATCATATTGAAGTCACGGTTACCAATACCGAAACCGAGGCCTTGTTGCTGGAACATAATCTGATAAAGCAGCAGCGTCCGCCCTATAATATTTCCCTGCGTGATGATAAGTCCTATCCCTATGTGTTTATTTCAGCCCATAACTTTCCAAGGCTTACCCTTCATCGTGGCGCTAAAAAAGCCAAGGGGCGTTATTTTGGCCCCTATCCCAGTGCCGGGGCGGTAAAGGAAAGTCTTAATTTTTTACAAAAGACCTTCAAGGTTCGCCAGTGCGAAGACAGTTATTTTAATAATCGATCCAGGCCCTGTTTGCAGTACCAGATCAACCGCTGCACGGCACCCTGTGTCAACCAGGTCAGCAGTCAGGACTATGCTGACACAGTGCGGCGTACGGCGTTATTTCTCGAGGGAAAAAGCAAGTTATTGATCGGTGAGCTGGCCGACCAGATGGATGCCGCGGCCTTACAACTCGATTATGAGCAGGCCGCGGAATACCGTGACCAGATCCAGAACCTGCAACAATTACAATCGCAACAGTATATTGAGGGCGAAACTGGCGATATTGATATTGCCGCCTGTGAATTGCGAGCCGGGGCCGTCTGTGTGCAGGTATTATTTGTTCGCGATGGCAGGGTATTGGGCAGTAAAAGTTATTTTCCCCGGGTATATCTCGATGAAAGCGCGGCCCAGGTGCTCGATGCATTTCTTGCCCAGTACTATCTGGCGGGAGCCAGTGGCAGGGAAATTCCAAAAGAAATCATTAGTAGCCATCAATTGGAGAATAATACGGCCCTGAGCCAGGTGCTGGCAGAGCAAGCGGGGCGCAAGGTAACGATTAGTCACCATGTGCGCAGTCACCGCGCCAAGTGGTTAAAACTGGCGGCAGCAACGGCGGGGCATAATCTCAACAGCTATTTGGCCAACAGGCAAACCATTCACCAGCGCTACGAGGCGTTACAGGATTTACTGTCATTGCCTGAGTTACCCAGCCGTTTGGAGTGCTTTGATATTAGCCATAGTAGCGGTGAGGCCACGGTGGCCTCCTGCGTGGTTTTCGACAACAACGGCCCGCTAAAGTCTGATTATCGTCGTTTTAATATCGATAACATTACCCCCGGTGATGACTATGCCGCCATGCACCAGGCGCTGGAGCGTCGTTATACGCGGATTAAATCGGGGGAGGGTGTCACCCCTGACATCCTGTTAATTGATGGTGGCAAAGGGCAGGTGCGCCAGGCGACGACGGTGCTGGACGTGCTGCAAATAAACGATGTGCTGGTATTAGGTGTGGCCAAGGGAACCACTCGCAAAGCGGGCTTTGAAACCCTCTACCGCTCCGATACCGGGGCTGAGTTTGTGCTTGCCTCCGATTCCCCGGCATTGCACCTGATTCAATATATTCGCGATGAATCACACCGCTTCGCGATAACCGGGCACAAGCAGCGGCGGGACAAGAAACGACGTGAATCACCACTACAGGGAATTGCCGGGGTTGGGCCCAAGCGGCGCAAGGAATTACTGCGTCATTTTGGTGGCTGGCAGGAAGTTATCAAGGCCAGCGCAGAAGATTTGGCCCGGGTACCCGGAATCAGTGAAAAATTGGCTAAGTATATAGTGGCCGAGCTGCATAATGATTAGAATAGCGACTCGATTTCCCTGTTGAAGAATACGATGAATATACCTAATGCCCTGACGCTGTTCCGAATTGTACTGATCCCGGTGTTTGTACTGCTGTTTTACATGCCCTATCACTGGAGCTATATGGCATCGGCGTTAGTGTTTGCCCTGGCAGCCTTTACCGACTGGCTCGACGGCTATCTGGCTCGCAAGCTGGATCAAGGTACACCTTTTGGTGCCTTTCTTGATCCGGTAGCGGATAAGCTGATGGTCGCCATCGCTCTTGGTTTGTTGGTTGAGCGCTTTGGCAGCTGGTGGTTCACCATACCGGCGATTGTTATTATTGGTCGGGAGATAGTGATCTCGGCGCTGCGGGAGTGGATGGCCGAGCTGGGGAAAAGAACCAGCGTAGCGGTATCCTATGTCGGCAAGGTGAAAACCGCGTTGCAAATGCTGGCCATCCTGGTGCTGTTGGCAGCGGCTCCGGAGCGGGTAGGCCCGCTGGCCGATATCGGTGGTGCGCTGTTGATCCTGGCGGCACTACTGACCCTGTGGTCTATGCTGGCCTATATTCGAGCGGCCTGGCCCGAATTCGACTTCGATGGCAATAAAGACGATTAAATCAATAACTTATAGATTAAATCTAATCTATTTTCTAGATTATAGTGCGCTGCAGTTTTACAGATGAGCGCGCTGGTATTTTACTTCCTCAAGCTCTTCCGCCAGGGTTTCTGTCAAATAAACCTTTGCGGCTTCACGCACACTGGCCTGCGCTGAAAACTGGCTCTGGAAAAAGCTGCTGACGACCACACTGGTAATCATCTGCTGGCGTAAAGGGTTCATTACTTCGGGCAGGGGATCCATCAGGCACAGCTGGCTTTTTGCATGGTAGTTAATACCTTGCGCTTCGGTACCTAACAAGTCGTACCAGGGGTTTTCCATATCGTTTTCAATGTTTTTCATCACTATGTAGCAACCGATGGCATCGGGGTTGCTCATCCAGCGCAGGGCGGCGGCGGTACCGGCAAATCCGGTGTGTGACGCTTGCCGGATAGTGACTAATTCGGCGCCGCTGATGTTCTCCAGCACCGGCAGCGCGTTGTTGTTATAGGTAACCAGTGCATCGGTATCGGTGGCCAGCATCAAAAAAGGCATGGCGCGGTGCTGGAAAAAAACCTTGGTGAACTGTTCGGTGGGGCCGGCAATGGAAAGTGCTGCAGCGATCCGCGGGTCGCCGGTAACCGGATGGAAGGCGACCAGGGTGCTGGTCATGCCGCCAAGGGAAATACCGGTTACGCCGATACGTGTCGGGTCAACCAGGCCGGAGAGGACATGGCTCTTATTGCCACTCTGGGCTAACAGGCTATCGATCAGGAAACTCACATCTTCAGCCTGGTTTACCACATCTTTGACATCGGGGCCGCCGGGGGCGTTGCGGTTTGTTAAGGGGTAATCAACCGCCACCACTACATAGCCCAGGCTGGCCAGCTGTTCAGCCAGGTAAGCGCCACCATCGCGGTTAGATGAAAAGCCATGACTGTAGACAATCAAAGGGTAGGGCGCCGCCTGGTCACTGTCTGGATACCATACTGTGCCGGCCATTTCACGCTGGTCTGAACCGGCATAATCACCATTGGCATTAGTCGGTCGACTGCTGTCGATAAAGACTTCGTCATAGCTGGCAACGGTGAAACTACCGGTCTGCAATACTGCTGCGCTTTCGGAGTTCACTGGAAAAGGCTGGGCCTGTTTACCGGTAGTAAGAATAGTGCCTCCGATGAGTACTAACACGAATAATCCACCGAGTATTTTTAACAGTCTGAGCATATAGCCCCCTTGCTGAGATGAGTTTTACTTGCGCATAGTATAAAGGAAAGGACGGAGCATAAAATTAAAAAATGGTAAAGCGGCGGGATTATATAATCTCGCCTGTGGGTAAAATAACTCCTCAGCGACGCGGCAACATGCGTGTCAGCGTGTTGTCTTTTTTAACATAGTGATGAAACAGGGCCGCCACGGCATGCAGGCCAATTAAAAAATAACCGAGTTCGCCCGCCAGCGCATGCAGGTATTTTATCTGTTTGGCCAGGGGCTTGTTCTCAGCCAGCAGCGAGGGCAGTTCCAGCCCGAAGAAGGGTATCGGTTTGCCGGCGGCACTTAATAAAAACCAGCCCGCCAGTGGCATGCCGATCATTAAGCCGTAGAGTAATACTTGCGCCAGTGTAGCCAGCCGTGATTGCCATAATGGCAGTGGCGGTGTAATCGCAGGCCTGGTTTGAACTACACGCAGAAACACACGAATACTGACCAGTGCCAGTACGCTCAGGCCAAGCATAAAATGCCAGCTTTTCATCGCCTCTCGCGGCGCGCTGTCCTGGGGGTAAATTCCCCGAAGCTCGATCAAGGCATACACTGCCAGCAGTAATAACAGCATTAACCAGTGCAGGCCGATGGAAAGCTTGCCATAACCTTGGGCGGTATTGGTCCAGTTCATATTCACGGTCTGTATTGAGTGATCGTTAAGGATAAAGGGACAGCAGTAAAAAACCTTGATGTTGCTCATTATCGGTTTACAAAAATTGTTTAATGATGCGCTGCAGATTAACTCTGGCGCCAAGGCGGTTAGCCAGCAGGAACATGCCACCGAGCTTGCGATGAATATACAGTGTGTCGGGCGGCGGTGATTGCCAGAATTGCCTGAACTGCTGTATCGATTCTGCCAATTCAGCCATGCGTGCGGGTAGCTCAGTAGCAGCAAAATCATAAGGCTTATCAACGATAATAGGCTCCAGAGCCATCTGTAACATCTCCAGTATCAGTTGCTTATAATCTTCGCTACCCTCTTTGTTGAGATAACCCAGTTTCTCCGCAGCGCTGATCAGTGGTTGCTGCTTGCCGGCTATGGCCGCTTTTATCAGTTGTCTGTAGTTGTTGGCCAGCTCGGGGGGGAGATGACGGGTGGCACCAAAATCCAGTAATACAATCTGCCCGCTGTCGGGGCGATAGCGGTAGTTAGCAAAATTAGGGTCCGTTTGCGCCATGTGTAATTCCAAAAGCTCACGAAACATCAGTTCGATCAATACCGTCATCACCCGGTCGCGTTCGTCCTGCGGCAATTGCGCGGTGAATTCTATCGGCTCACCGCTGACATAGCTCATCACCAAAACATCTTCGGTGGTAAGGTCGGCCAGCAGTTGCGGTAACACAAAGCGTTTATCCTGCCCCAACAACTCAGTAAAGGCTTGTAGATAACGGGATTCAATCAAGTAGTTGGCTTCGTCTTTCAGTTGCCGTTTGGCATCATCGAGCAAGGGTTGAATGTCGATACTGTCCGGTAGTAAGCCTGAGATACGCAACAGGGTGGCGATGTTGTCAATGTCGCTATTGATACTGTTAGCCACACCCGGGTATTGGATTTTGAGCACAATGTCTTTTCCCTCGGCGGACAAAGCTCGGTGTACCTGACCAATGGAGGCCGCAGCAATTGGCTGGAAGTCAAAGCCGTAAAACAGTTCTTGCCAGTCTTTGCCGTAGTTTTTTTCCAATACCTGCTGCAGTTGTGTGGTCGGCATGGGATGGGCGTCATCACGCAGGCGGGCAAGAATGTCCGTCAGTTCCCTGGGCAGCAAGTCGCCACTATCCATTGATAGTATTTGCCCGAATTTCATCGCGGCACCACGCATTTTGGATAATTCCTCGGTCACGCGCCGTGCGTTGGCGGGTGTCAATAACATATCCCTGGCGCGAGGGCGTTTCCCCGCGGCCAGCTGTCGAGAGCCCTCAGCCAGCATGCCACCGGCAACGCCACCGGCTAATTTCGCCATACGAGAGAAACGGCCGAGACGACTGCCGGGGACGCTACGATTTTTCCTTTTGTCTTTAGTCATGTTTTATTCTGTGATAGTGATTGGAATTTAGGCCGGCTGTGTAAAACATGTAATAATTTCTAGTTATTTAGCCGCGCACTTTCATCGTGAATAAATCTAACTTCTGTCAAAGCTAATGGCATAAAAGGATTTACAAGTGTGAATTGGACTATGATTATAAACGGGTGAAAATGCATAACGCAGCGTTACAATCACAAAACCTTTGTTGAATCGATCGATGCCGGTCTTATTATAGGGAGATATAAAATGAAAAAACTTATCTTTATCGCCATTTCCGCCTCATTGCTGGCGGCTTGCACAAATTATAGCGCCGATGGTATTAAAAGTAATGTCATGGCAGCTGAGTCCGGGCCGGATGGCGCTTGTATTCAGGCAATTCACGATACCGCTATAAACCTTGAAGTAGCCAATGAAATGATTGCGGTATCGGAAGAGGGCGCTTTGGGAAAAAGTGATTACCAGCGTGGCATGGCCGCATCTGAGGCCGCCGTCATCTCAAGAGCCCAATTCGACCGGGCCTGTATGGTGCGCAGTGCGCTTCTTGCTGAGGGTTTAAGTGCCCTGTATCAGCGGACGCAAAGCATGCCGGGTGTCAACTTCAAGAGCGAATCTGCTGAGTTAACCGACGAGGCGAAGCCGATACTAGAGGCCATTGCGAGTCGGCTGGTCAGGGACAACTCCCGGGTAGAAATTGCCGGCCACACATCGGCTACCGGCAGTAAGGAATATAATCTTAACCTCTCGCAACAGCGTGCCGAGGCCGTTGTAGGATACCTGAGGTCTTTGGGTGTTCCTGCTGGAAACATGACCGCTAAAGGCTACGGTATGAGCCAGCCGGTAGCAGACAATGCTACTCCGGAAGGCAGAAATGCTAACAAGCGGGTTGAGCTTAGATACCTTGAGTAATTCTGACAACGTGGGTAGAAAGGGGGGCGCTATCCTTTAATTTTGGACGAAGGTCTTCAATAAAAAGGGTAGCGTCCCGTTTAATTAAGGGAGTTCATTCAACGCCTGTTGGTTTGTGGTCCAAACACG
>JAUXHA010000149.1 GCA_030621845.1 Spongiibacteraceae bacterium | reverse complement strand
CTGCAGCCGCCGACGGACGGTCATGGGCAATCCCCGATCCGCAGGGGGCAGCCACCATCGCCTGGATTCAATACTCCGTCAATCAAATCCAAAAAGCGTTTTTCATGTTTATAACTGCTTAAATACTATGAAAGCTCGATTCCCTCAGGGCTGTCATCCGCACGCTGCGAAAATGCCAGGAACTGCTCAGGGTTGCCGTCCATCCAGGGGTTACTATCGGCGCTATCGTCCGTCATTTCTGTGCCCAGCCCATATACAACCCGGCCTTCATAGAAGATGGCCCCATCGTTATCTCCCGGCGAAGTGCGCCGGGAGGCTCACCCTTCAACCGCGATACAGCTGCTCGCAGTAATGCTTTAGCACTAAACCCCGGCGCAAAACCGGTTATGTCCCTGGGTGAAAAACCGGCCTTAAGTAAAAAGTCGTTCAGCTCTTTCGGTTTAATAAACATATGCCATACATGTGTATTTCTCGGCATAAAACGTGTCAGCGGAATATCCTGCGCCAACTTAATCATTACCAGCCATGAAAAAGCAGTACGATTAATGGTATCGAAAAAAAACACACCGCCCGGCTTTACTACCCGATGAATTTCCTTCAGCACTTGCTGCACATCATCGACATGTTCCAGCACATCGCAACAAAATGCGATATCACAGCTGTTATCTTCCATCGGTAACGACTCACCAGCACCCAGGCGGTAATCAATCTCCAGCCCTGTTGCCAATGCATGCTCCCTGGCAGCGCGAATACTGGCTTCCGACGGATCGACCCCCGTCACCTGCATGCCCATTTTAGCCATGTGTTCGCTAGCGTAACCCCCACCGCAGCCAATATCGATCACTGCAAGCTGCGTCGGGTCGATACCCTGCTCGCTTAGCAGTTTATCCAAATAAATAAAACGCCCAGGATTAAGCGCCTTTAAGCTTTGTAGAAAACCAGCCTCTTGCCACCAGGTATCCGCTAAATCTTCATAAATTGTATTGTTGATTGTTTCAGGCACAAACATTCCTCCGTCATTCCGAGCACTACTTGATCGGTATTTTAGTGACAATAGTGGATGATTTGCAATAGCGTAGAAACATCATTGCAAAGAGGGTCTACGTGATACTTTTATATCGTCAGTGTGCGTGCAAGGGCGCGGCTTTGCTCTGCTCAAAGTTGGGGAATTTATGTTTGGCATAGGCGCGGTGGCAGTCGGCGCAGGACTCCGCTAATTTTGAAAAATAAAAACCAATCAATTCATGTTTGTTCTTCTCGGCAACATGTTCAAGCATGCCCGCATAATAATGAAATTTTTCATCGCGCTGGATAAATGAGGCAGGAAGCTTGCTGTGTAATTCATGCTTTTGTTCATCACTAAGCTGCTGCTTGAGTACATAGCTGTTTTTGATGGCTTTAGCTGTGCGGGCTATTTGTGCGGTATCGCCCGCGGCATAAGCGGGTATTATCGTCATCATGCCCTCTTGTATGGCGATCATTTCTTTATTTAGCAGCTGCCTTAATGCCGGTGACAGGCTTTCAATTCCCGCCTGCTTTTTAGCATCGGCCAGGCTGAGTAAGGGCTGTGTGGCAAGTGTTAGGGTAAGCAGTATTTTGGCGATATTTAACATACATGTTCTCGATTAGCGGTTTGATTTTTTCTTGAGCGTTTAAGTCTACATACTTATAGCCCCTCTACCTGCCACGAAGTGGTTCAGCAAGGCTAACCCATGGTGTTAGAGCGCTGACGGAAAGTACGCTAACAATAGGAAATGTGCTCATTTTCTTGAGTAGCCATTATCACCTGAAAGACTCGGTAATGGCTATTCAGTATTAAACGAGGCTACTTATTCGTATTTTCACAACTACATCTTAATTATGGCGACCGCCTAGCCCGGCGCACCATCAAACCAGTCTTTTAATCCGTAGGGTTCAAAAGGCCCCATATGCATTTGCTCGAGCACACCATAACCGACTTCATCACCACAACGCGCTTTAACGACCTGCTGGATATGTATATTCTCAAGTGCTAGCGGATCGACTTCATCACACTGCCAACTTTCGCCCGCTATAGCCAGTTCTCCCTTCCATTGCCCGTGCCCCCACTCGGGGTGCATATAACCGATACCTTTTAAACGAAAGAGCAACATCGGCTCCAGGGTGATTTCCATGCTGTCACCCGACTTGTCGTTCATCCGAATCACCGCTTTGGTCGCTCTGCGGGTGCCAGGCTCAAAGGTTAATTGATGACCAACGCATCCATCCCATATTTGCGCCTTGCTATCATTGATAGGGGGGAACGTAGCACCATCCTCAAAGGAAGCCTCATAGGCCGGCATGATGGCCTGGTCAGTATGCCACTGGCGGCCTGATCCATCTTCAAAGAGGCCAGCAAGCGTACAGCGATTTTCCCAGTGAATAGGAAGCCAAAGAAAATGTGCAGGCTGGTAAGCGTCGAGTGGCGCGCCCCCGGTATAAGCCTCGCCAACTGGGCGAACTCCCCAGGAGCGGTCCTTGATACCAACTGTATTACGACCGTCAACGCGAAGCACTTTGCCATCGTAGCGAATGCTACCCTGCCAAAAGCCAAACTGATCGAGCCGAGCAATATCCATAACGACATGACGTTCGTTACGCATTGTCTGGCGACCCTCCTCAAGAACCCCGGTACGCGGTGTAAACATCAAGTCGCACTCTATACCGGTTTCATTGGGACCGATCACCAGACGGTGGCGCCCCATAGGCTCAAGGATTTGCAGGTCAAACGGGCCAACCACGGTTTCGGTAGGTTCTTGTGGCGCTCGGCGTGAGCCGTGAAAAGCATATTGACGCCCATCAATCACCAGGCTAAAGCCACAATCAAGAATACCCAGATTGGGGTAGCGACACATGCCAATACCAAAATAGAATGAGCCATCTTTAGCATGACCGTTGTACCAAAACCGGTCGTAGCTAAACCGGTCACTACTGGCCGTATACGCAACCGGTTCGGTAATTTGATGTATGGGGTAATCGTCCAGTTTTGAAATCATCATCGTGCCCTCTTTGCTGGTTAGTAGCCGCGCTTTACAATGCCAGCTTGCATCATTAACGAGAAGGCTTCAAGCAGACGTCGCAAGTCATGATACTGCCGGGCATCCTGGCCACAGCGCCCAGGGGCCTGCTGGATATCGCAAAACTGGCGCGACTTATCAGCCGTATTTATGGTGATAACGCCGAGGCGATGGAGGAACTCAGTATATCCCAGCCAGGCAGTTACACAGATTTTTTTATTGCCTCTAGTTAAACCTCCAGCAAATCTAAAGCCAAAGCCTCCGCGACCTTAATGCCATCAATCGCCGCTGATAAAATCCCCCCCGCATAACCTGCGCCTTCACCCGCAGGGTACAAGCCTCTGCTGTTTATACTCTGGAAATCCTTAGCTCGCCGAATGCAGATTGGCGAAGAAGTCCGTGTTTCTACCCCCGTCAAAACTGCATCTGCCATTGCGAAACCTTTTATTTGCTTATCAAAAACAGGGATGGCTTCACGAATAGCGTCAATCGCATAGGCCGGCAACGCCCCGGACAAATCCCCCAGCGCCACACCGGGTTTATACGAGGGTGTTACGCTAGCCAAATCCACAGAGGGCCGCCCCTGTAAAAAGTCCCCCACTAACTGGGCCGGCGCATTATAATTTTCACCACCCAGTTTAAACGCCAACTTTTCCAATGAGCGCTGTAAATCAATACCGGCCATGACATTCCCTGGATAATCCTGTTCAGGTGTAATACCCACGACAATGGCAGAGTTCGCATTGCGCTCATTACGTGAATATTGTGACATGCCATTAGTCACCACTTGCCCCTCCTCCGAGGTGGCAGCAACCACAGTACCTCCGGGACACATACAAAAACTGTAAACACTACGGCCACTGTCACAGTGATGCACCAGCTTATAATCTGCCGCACCGAGAATGGGATGCCCCGCCTGCTCACCAAAGCGGGCATGATCAATCACTGACTGTGGGTGCTCGATGCGAAAGCCAATAGAAAAGGGTTTGGCTTCGATATAAACACCTTGATCCAGTAACATCTGAAAGCTATCCCGCGCACTGTGACCAATAGCCAATACAATATGACGACTGAACAGGGTTTCACCACTGCTTAAGGTCAGGCCTGTCACCTGCCCCTGATTTGGCAGCTCATTATCTACACTATTGGGCAAAGGCTCACGATGCAGGGTTTCTACCTTCTGCCCAAAACGGATCTCTCCACCCAGGCGCAGAATCTCCGCTCGCATATTCTCCACCATCGTGACGAGCTTAAAGGTGCCGATATGAGGTTTGCTCACCATCAGGATTTCTTCCGGCGCGCCAGCCTTAACAAATTCCACTAAAACTTTTCGACCCAGATGCCGCTTGTCCTTTACCTGGCTATGCAACTTACCATCAGAAAAAGTACCCGCCCCACCTTCGCCAAACTGTACATTCGATTCCTTGTGTAAATTACCCTTGCGCCATAAATCCCAGGTATCCTTGCTGCGCTGTCGAACATCCTGCCCGCGCTCCAGAACAATCGGTTTTAAGCCCATTTGCGCGAGTAATAAAGCCGCTAAAATCCCACAGGGACCAAAACCAATAACAATCGGCCGCTGTTGTTGCCCCGAGGGGAAATCCTGCTGGGCTTGTGCAACAAATTTGTAGCGGGTATCTGGACTGGGGCGGACAAAGGACTGCCTGGCAAAATCCTCAAGCACTTGCAGCTCGAGCTCTTTGCTTAGCACAACATCCAATTGGTAGATCAACAGGATATTACCTTTTTTACGGGCATCATAGCTGCGCTTAAAAATACTGAAACTCAACAGGTCTTCAGGGGATATCTGTAACTTTCTCACCACAGCCGCAGCGATCTCATCCTCAGCGTGGTTAAGCGGTAATTTTATTTCATTGAGTCGTAACATAGATAAAAGTCTGCTTACAAAAAAGAGAAAACATGTTTAAACACTATCATCTGTAATCTAACGGTGGCCAAGTACAAGCAAACCTACTCTGTATCGACGAATTAAAAACGAAGTCAATTCAAATATAC
>JAUXHA010000062.1 GCA_030621845.1 Spongiibacteraceae bacterium | reverse complement strand
ATGCCGATGAGCAATTGCCCCCGGCCAGTCTGACCAAGTTGATGACCAGCTATGTGTTGTCCTATGAGCTGGAGCAGGGCAATGTCAGCAATGAAGACCAGGTGAATATTAGTAAAAATGCCTGGGCACAGAATCCTGTTTTTGCCGGGTCTTCCTTGATGTGGATAGAAGTGGGTAAGCAGGTGCGTCTTGGTGATCTGCACCGTGGTATTGTTATTTCATCGGGCAACGATGCCAGTGTAGCGGTAGCCGAACACCTGGCTGGTAGTGAGGGTGCATTTGCCGACATCATGAACCAGCATGCCCAACTACTCAGTATGAACAACACGCACTTTGTTAACGCCCACGGGCTGCCGGATCCAGAGCATTACACTACGGCCAGGGATTTGGCATTATTAGCCAAGGCGATTTTGAAATATCCTGATGAGTATGCGCTCTACAGCGAAGAGGATTACCGTTACAACGGTATTCGCACCACTAATCGCAACCGCCTGTTATTTAAGGACGATACCGTGGACGGTTTGAAAACCGGCCACACCAAAGAAGCCGGCTATTGCCTGGTTGCCTCAGCGAAAAAAGGTGATATGCGCTTAATATCGGTGGTCATGGGTACCAAAAGTCAGAATGCGCGGGAGGTGGAAACCCAGAAATTACTCTCCTACGGTTTTCGTTATTTTGAGACCCATGCGCTCTATGCTCGCGGTGAGCAATTGACCGAGTCCCCACTCTGGGCTGGCGCCCTGGATCAATTTCCACTGGGGGTCGAACGCGATATTTCCCTGACTATTCCCAGGGGGCAGCAAAATAATTTAAAGGCAGTGATGAATATTGATGAGGTGATTAAAGCGCCGGTTACTGCGGGCAGTGTTTACGGCGAACTGGTGCTCAGCCTGAACGGTGAGGTGTTAATGCGCGAGCCGCTGGTGGCGCTGGAATCGGTTGAACCAGGTGGCTTTTTTAAACGTCTATGGGCTTCCATTGTGCTATTTTTTAAGCAGTTTATTGGTTTTTAGATTAATTGGTTGAGTAGCGATGAGCACTGAAGATCCACCAAAAATTGAATTTCCCTGTCGTTATCCGATCAAGGTAATGGGTGATGCCGCCGCTGATTTTAAAGACTTTGTTGTTGCGGTGATGGGCCGGCATGCGGGTGATATAGACGAGCAGGATGTGTCGCACCGCGAAAGCAGCAAAGGGACTTTTTTTGCGGTGACAGTGACGATTACCGCTACCGGCGTTGACCAGCTCACCGCTATCCATGAAGAATTGAAATTATCCGGCCGCGTTAAAATGGTACTTTAATCTTGTCCTTGCTGAGGGTGAGGCAGCTCGGCATGGCAGACTATGAAAAAGTCTGGCATGCGATGCAGCGATTTACCGGGCAGCGCGATGAGAATACCCCCGATGAAGTGTGGTTGCTGCAACATCCCCCCGTATTTACCCAGGGCCAGGCCGGCAAAGCTGAGCACCTGTTGGCTACTGGCGATATACCGGTGATTCAGGTGGATCGCGGTGGCCAGGTGACTTACCACGGCCCGGGTCAGCTCGTGGCCTATTTATTGATTGATTTAAAACGACGAAAAATGGGTGTGCGTGAGCTGATTACCGGTATCGAGCAAAGCATTGTTGCCCTGTTAGCGCGCTATGCGATTGCGGCCAGCCCGAGAAAGGATGCGCCGGGTGTTTATCTCGACAGTGCTGGCCAGCCTGGTGCTAAAATCGCCCAGCTGGGTTTGCGGGTGCGACGGGGTTGTAGCTTTCACGGTCTCAGCCTCAATGTCGATATGGATATGGAGCCCTTCCAGCGGGTTAATCCCTGTGGTCATGTTGGCATGGAAGTTACCAGTATCGCTCTGCAGCTGGGCACGGCACCGGCAATGCAGCCCTTGAGTGAGCAATTGATAGACGAATTGGTAGACCAACTCGGGTATAATGGCGGCCAGTTTTTAAGCGATGACGTAACAGCCATTTATGAGTGATAGCAGCAATAGCGCCCGCCCACAGCGGAAAAAAGTAATCCAGGGTGAGAAGTTACGCGGCGCTGAGAAGGTGGCGCGGATACCGATCAAGGTCATTCCCACCGTTGAACTGCCGAAAAAGCCGGACTGGATTCGGGTGAAAATGCCGATCAGTCCTGAAATCACCCGGATTAAGAAATTACTGCGCAAGCACAAATTGGCATCGGTCTGTGAAGAGGCCCAGTGTCCCAATCTCGGTGAATGCTTCTCCGGCGGCACCGCCACGTTTATGATTATGGGTGAAATCTGTACCCGCCGCTGTCCCTTCTGTGACGTTGCCCATGGCAGACCCAATCCGCTGGATAGCAATGAGCCACTTGCGCTGGCCACCGCCATTGCCGACATGCAGTTGAAGTATGTGGTGGTGACATCGGTGGATCGCGATGATTTACGCGATGGCGGGTCACAACATTTTGCCGACTGTATACGGGAAACCCGGGCCATGAGCCCGGGGATTAAAATTGAAGTGCTGGTGCCGGATTTTCGTGGTCGTATGGAGGTGGCGCTGGATATTCTTGCCACCCAGCCACCGGATGTATTTAACCACAACCTGGAATCGGTGCCGGCACTGTATAAAAAAATTCGCCCGGGTTCCGATTACCAGTGGTCGCTGGACTTGCTTAAGCAATACAAGCAACGTCGTCCCGATGTGCTGACCAAATCCGGATTAATGCTGGGTCTGGGAGAAACCCCGGAGCAGTTAATCCAGGTGATGCACGATATGCGCGAACACGATATCGATATGATTACCCTCGGCCAATACCTGCAACCCAGTCGTGACCATCTTGCCATCGAGCGTTTTGTTACACCTGAAGAATTTGATGAATTTGGCAGCATTGCACGAGAGCTCGGTTTTAAAAGTGTTGCTAGCGGGCCGCTGGTGCGTTCTTCCTACCATGCCGATAAACAGGTTGACCTGAGTTTACTGAAGCCTGATTAGGGGATGCTGAGCAGGCTGGCAAAGCCGCCATCTCTTGCTACAGGTCAAAGCCTGTTGTTCAAAAGCGACTATTATAAGCAGTTACTGGTTATCATTGGCTTACTATGGACGCGCTTACTACCCTGGCAATTATCTGGTTTACCGTTTATTTGGCGGTGATTGTTGCCGAGCGCACCAAACTGACCCCCGTATTGTACTTTCTTGCCTTCGGTTGCCTGCTGGTTAACCTGGGCATATTACCCTATGACACCGACCCCTTTATTCGCGGCTTTGCCGAGATCGGTATTATCCTCATCATGTTTGCACTGGGTTTTGAGGAGAACCAGGATAACTTTATCCAGGGGGTAAAAAGCAGTTGGGGGATAGCTTTTTTTGGGGCAATTTTCCCCTTTGTAACCGCCTATATGCTGGCGGATGCGTTTTGGGGTAATGTGAATGTATCGCTACTGTCCGGGCTGGCAATGACGGCGACGGCGGTTTCCCTGACCATGGTGTCCCTGAAAGGCGAGGGCTTGAGCAGAACCCGGGCGGCGACAGGGATCATGACATCGGCGGTACTGGATGATATTGCCTCCCTGGCGCTGGTGGCTATTCTGGTGCCGATTGCCACTGGGGAGACGACGCCCAGTGTGCTGGGGGTGTTGGCGGTCAGCGTCAAGGCGGTGACTTTCTTTGTGTTGCTGGCGATGATCTCAATGTGGGTATTACCGCACCCTATCACTGGCTTGATGGCGCGTTTTCCGCTGCTTAACAAGCTGGGTATCAAGCATATACTGTCGATTAGCGATGGTCGTCATACCACCTTAACGGTGTTATTTTTCGCCCTGGTGGTGGGTTTACTGGCTCATTATTTTGGCTTTCACCCGGCCATCGGCGCGTATATGGCCGGGCTGATTATGAAAGAAGAATATTTCCTTTTCGAGCAGGAGCAGGACCGGGATTTTTTCGAAGAGACCCGGGCTATTGTCGATAACGCGGCCTTCTCCTGGATTGGCCCGGTGTTTTTCGTCACCCTGGGTACACATATTTTATTTGATTGGGATATTGTGCTGGCGGTGATTCCCCAGTCCCTGTTGATGACCGTGGCGTTAATCGTGGTACAGGTGGCATCGGCGGGGCTGGCGGCTCGATTCACCGCCCGTTTCAGTTGGCCGGATAGCCTGCTGATCGGCTGCGGTATGCTGGGTCGAGCGGAACTGGCCTTTGTGGTGCTGGATATTGCCTATGTCCAGCACAATATTCTCAATACGGAAGCCTTTTATGTGTTGATGTTCTCGGCGTTCTGGATGAACGTGATGGTGCCGGTTACCATTTCCCAGTGGAAGCGGCATTTTGGTGATGGCAAGGGTGCCAGTGAAGCGGGCTAAATTTGCCCCATCTTCAATAGATCAACACTGGAGCCGCCATCGACACAGATAATCTGCCCGGTAATATAGGCGGCGGCATCGCTGACCAGAAACAATACGGCGTTGGCAATATCTGATTTATGACCGACAAAACCCAGTGGGCAATTGACGCCGTATTCCGGGGAGGCTTCAGCAAAGCGCTCCATACCCTCGGTGTCCCCGGTTGCCCCGGGTGCTACCGCATTAACCCGAATACCCTGGCGACCGAATTCTACTGCACAGCTGCGGGTTAGCGAGTCCAGCCCGGCTTTTGCCGCGGCGACATGGGCCTGAAAACTCGCGCCGCCGTTCTGGAACGGCGCGGTGATGTTGACAATATTACCGCCCTGTTGTTTCAGGCAGGCTTCAAAGGCGGCCTTGGTGACGTTATAGCTGCCGAGCAAATCAATATCGACGATGGTCTTAAAACCGTTATAGGAAATATTGCTAATGGGCGCGGGAAAATTACCTGCCGCATTGTTAATGACGATATCGAGTTGACCGTACTGCTTGAGAAGCGCAGCAATCATCGCTTCGACTTCATCGCTGTTACGCACATCACAGCAGATGAAGTGACAGTGTAAACCCAGCGCAGACAGTTCGGCCTGGGCGGCCTCAAGCTTCTCCTGTTTGCGGCTGGCAATAAACAAGTTAGCACCGTGCTGACCGAGGGTAATAGCAATCTGTTTGCCAATGCCGGTGGCGCCACCGGTGATTAGCGCGACCTTTCCTTGCAGCATGGTGGGGTTAAATGTACTCATTATTGATTAGTACTCGATTAAAGAAAGAACAATGACATAGTGGTGGCTTAGTTTTCATTGGCTGTTTCAAAGGTTTCACTTGTCTGCCAGAGTCGATAGCGAATTTCATAATCCTCGGGCGCATAGATAACAACAGGCAAACGACTGTTATAGCGAATGAGTATGGAACGGCCACTAACAAACTGCTCTACAGCGGCTTGGCCTTCTGGCGCGGCCATCAGCGTGCTGAGGGTGGCGTCTTCGCCGGTGACTTCATAATAGGTATAGCCCCAGCCTTTCAGTGGGCGTGACTCGATGCCAGTGCCGAGGCGAAATTTGTTGACGCCATCGGTGAGTTGTATTTTTCCGGGGATAAGTTCCAGCTGATAAGCAGCTTCCTCGCCGCGCTCCTTGTGGGGTAATACGATGACAAAGCGCTTGCTGCCCTCCGTGGCCGCGGGGAAAGCTTTTAGTTGTGGGTGGTCGGTTTCTGTCGCGTATAAATGCATGGAAAAGAATCCTGCCACAAGCAGGGGTGTTAGTTTTACCAGACGGGAAATAAACATCGGGGTGACTTCTCTTGTGTAACAGGGAAAGAACACGATACCACTGGCAATCGCAAGCTGCCAGAACACCGCGGCGGTTACTCAGCGTTTTTGTAGTTGTTCATCGATAAATCGACACCAGGCCGGGCTTGATCGTTCAGGCACATTCGCATCACCGCGGATGCCCAGTTTGAACTCGATGACGGATTGCCATTCTTCGGAGCCTATATCGGGGCCGTGGCCCATGCCATCGCCGCTTGATAGTGTTGATTCAACATACGGGTACCAGGCGTCTGTGCAGGGTTGCGGATGCTCGGGGGCCTGGTCGGTGGTGGTGCAAGCCAGTACGAAAAATACCGGGAGCAGCAGGGGGAGAAGTGTTTGATTTGTATTGCGCATTGGTACAGCCTGCGAGTTGCCCTGGGTCTATCCCGTCATCTTGCCATTGTCCGCCGTATACACGGCACCGTGAACCGATTTGGCATCGTCTGATGCCAGAAAGGCGATAACAGCCGCAACATCATCGGCATTCATCATGCCACGCACTGCGGCCGAGCGCATAATTAAATCAAAATCGGCCTCGGCGGGAAAAGTCATGTCTTGAACCTGTGGTGTATCCATGCCCCCGGGACACAGGGCATTAACGCGAAGCGAGGTATTCATATATTCCATTGCCAGTGCCTTGCTTAAACCCAGCAAGCCGTGTTTGGCGGTGCAGTAACCGGCAGAGTAGGCCTGGCCCTGCAGCCCTGCTATGGAGGCAACATTGACAATATTGCCCGCCGTTTTTAGCAGGTGGGGAATAGCCGCCTGGCATAAATAAAATGGTCCGCTAATATTGACGGCTAAATCCTGTTGCCAGTCACTCACGGTCATGGCTGTGGTGTCGCGGAAAGTATGTTTACCGGCAATATTAAGCAGTGTGTCAAGTTGACCAAAACTGTCAACGCAGTGATTAATTGCCTGCTGGCACTGTTCGGGTTCGGCAATATCGCAGAGGCTAATCGACATAGTGCCGCCGGCTTTTTCAATGGCCGATCGGGTGGCTTCCAGCCCCTGCAGGTTGCGGCCGACACCGAATACCTTGCCATGTTCTGCTGCAATACGCTTGGCTGTGGCGGCACCCAGACCGGAAGAGGCACCGGTGATAAAGGCAACTTTGTTCTCAAAGCGCGACATAATGATTCCCTCTGCAGTTATGGATATCATACTCGAAAGGTGTTGTTTTTTTTAGTGTTTAGTTGCGTTCCTTTCCCTGGCCGGGATGACACTCATAGCCATCGGCGAACTTTCGCCTGATAGCGGGTGAATTCGCTGCCAAATATTTTTCCCAGCGCTCGCTCCTCTGGCAAGATCTGGAATCGGTTCATATAAAGAATGAAACCGGGTACGACAAGCAATGTCCAGGGAGATGACAGGTACACTGCCCAGGCGGTTAACATTAGTGCAAACCCCAGATACATTGGATTGCGTGAAATGGAGTAGATGCCTGAATTGACTAATGAGGAGGCTGTGTCGGGTTTTAAGGGATTGACCGTTGTCGCGGCCTGTTTAAAGGAAACGACTCCGGCAATACAAAAAAACAAGGCTGAGGCCAGTATCGTTGCTAACAGTGTGACGCGCAGCGTTATGTTGAGTTCTACGCTTAAGCTAAGCAGTGAAATGCCCCACATGGCAAGTCCAAACAAGGCGGCGATAAGCGGTGGTGGGATTTTGTTTTCGAGTGCTTGCATCATGTTTCCTTGCGTGGCGAATCACTATTGGATGAAGTAAACGGGTTTTCCAAGCACAGATTGTCGGATAATTATTCAGGGAAAGATAGTTTACAGCGCCATTATTCAGAGGTGCCCCAGGAAACCTGTTGACACCGGCACCACTACGGCATAGATTTTATGCTCCGGCATAAGGATGTGCTAATGACCCTCTCCCTGAAAATCATTATCGATCTTGTCAACGGTTCCCTGGCCGCTCTTATGCCTGTGTTATTTAATCCTATGCAAGGAGGCGAGGGCTGAAGCCCGGTAACTGCTTATGAGTAAAAATGATGACAATAACAGCGGTAGTGGGGTGCCACCGGAGCTGGTGGCGATGCTGGAGAAGGTGGGTTGCGAGCCGATTGCCATGGAGGTGCTCTCCAGTATGGCGCTGGTTAAAACACGGTTGGCACTGGCCAGGAATAAGCCCTGTGTTAAAACCATCGTTGATGCGGTGCAGTGCCATAATGTTTTTCTTGATCTACTGGCGAGACAGGAACCTTTTGACCAGTATCTACTGTCCAGGCATATCCAGCGGCTGTTACCCGATGAGTGGCCGCTTTGGCTCAGGTACACAAAAAATCTTCACCACCGCCATTGCCGCGATCGTAGGTAGGGATGCCTGGCCAGCGAGCCATGGTGGTAACTGCCATTATCATTCACTCATGCTAAAATCCCCCGCTTCTCTACTGCCGGGATTATTGTTTTGATGAAGACTTATCGCCCTCGACGTTCAGTGTTGTATATGCCCGGTTCAAATGAGCGGGCGCTGGAGAAGGCGCGCAGCCTGCCTGCGGATACCCTGATCCTGGATCTTGAGGATGCGGTGGCACCGGAGATGAAGCTACAGGCGAGGGCATTGATTGCCGATGCTATCAGCCAGGGCGGTTATGGCCAGCGGGAGTTGGTGGTGCGGGTCAATGCCCTCGACAGTTGTTGGGGTGAGGATGATGTTCGCATGGTGGCGGTGTCGGGGGCCGATGCCCTGTGTATGCCCAAGGTAGAAAGTGCCGCCGAGGTGGCCGCAACGGTACGCTTGCTGGAAGCTGCCGGTGCCCCTGAAACGTTGGCGCTCTGGGTGATGGCAGAAACCCCGCGCGGTATTTTGAATATTGAACAAGTGGCGGCAGCGCATCCGCGTATCCAGGTGATTGTGATGGGAACATCTGATCTGGCTAAGGAATTACGGGTTCGGCACACGCCTGCTCGCCTGGGGCTGTTAAGTTCACTGAGTCTCTGTGTACTGGCTGCCAGGGCGAATAATCTGGAGATACTGGACGGTGTGTACCTAGACCTGGACGATGAATCTGGTTTTGCGGCCAGTTGCGAGCAGGGTCGGGATCTCGGTTTTGATGGAAAAACACTGATTCATCCAAAGCAGCTTGCCACCGCCAATCGTGTATTTGGTCCCGCTGCGGATGAGCTGGAACGGGCGCAGCGTATTGTTGAGGCCTGGCGCGAAGCGGAGGCTGAGGGCAAGGCGGTGGTGCTGGTAGATAACAAACTGGTAGAAATACTGCATGTGGAAGAGGCGCAGCGCTTATTGGCGATTAATGCTAAATTGCTTGCCTCGGCCGCGGGGCCGTATTAACGAGAGGGTAAATCGATGCGTATAGGTTTAATGACAGGTTCCGGCACAGACCGGGATGGCAGTATTGATGGTTTGATTGGCCTCGCCCGCCGAGCGGAGCGTTCGGGCTTTGACAGTCTATGGATGGCTAATATCTTTGGCCTGGATGCGATTACCACACTGGCGTTGATCGGCCGTGAAACCACCCGGATAGAACTGGGTACGGCGGTCGTACCCAGCTATCCCCGCCATCCCGCCGCTCTGGCCCAGCAATGCTTAACCGCATCGGCGGCCAGTGACGGGCGTTTTACCCTGGGGCTTGGGCTGTCTCACCAGCTGGTGATTGAAGACATGTTTGGTCTTTCCTATGAGCGGCCTGCCCGTCATATGAAAGAATACCTGCAGGCGCTGCTGCCGCTGCTTAATGGTGAAGCCGCGGCCCATAACGGTGAACTCTACCGGGTTAACTGCCAGTTCGATGTGCCTGGGGCCAAGCCGGTACCACTGCTTGTTGCGGCTCTGGGCGAGGTGATGTTAACGCTGGCCGGCAGCCTGGCCGATGGTACGACAACCTGGATGACGGGGCCGGCGACGCTTGAATCGCATATTATTCCCTCGATCCAGAAAGCCGCAGCGGCGGCCGGAAAGCCAGCGCCGAGAATTGTCTGTGCCTTGCCTATTGCACTGACCGATGATATCGGGGCGGCCAGGGAGAGAATTTCCCGCGGACTGGAGATTTACGGCGTGCTGCCTTCCTATCGCGCCATGCTTGATAAAGAGGGCGCGACGGGCCCGGCCGATGTCTCCCTGCTGGGTGATGAGGCGGCTTTGCGAGCGCAAATGCAGCGGCTGCGTGATATTGGTGTGACTGATTTTAACGCCGCGATTATGTCCGCTGACGACAGTGGCTTTGAGCGCACGCTGGCATTCCTGGAAACCGAGCTCTAGGCTGTTTGCTGTTCGGCCTCTTCGCCGTCGGTTGTTTCAGTGGCTGGCGTTGTCTCCTCCATGAGTAATGCTTCCTGTTGATCCGGATCATCTTGCACCGGCACAGTCACCTCGACAATCGGGTGCTTGTTTTTATCCAGTTCAACCAGAATGGCTTCGGCGCGGATACTGATGTCTTTGGAACTGGATTCAAACACCATATTAATCGCTTCATCCTTGTGTGTGCTGCGAAATAGCCGCCTGGGTTCCCTGCCATCGAGCCATTCTTTTTGTTTACTGGCAAAAAATCCGTGTTGATTGCTTACTACATATACTTCGCTCATAAATTGCCTGTTGTACTGCTGCTGGAATACTGAAAAAGAGCGACTATTTTAACGCTGTAAACGGGACAGTAAAAGGTCTTTAGCCAGATTGATTTTAGCGGCGAGGTAATCGTTGCCACCGCGATCAGGGTGTACCTTTTGGATCAACTTGCGATGGGCCTTGATAATCTCTTCCTCACAGGTGCCGGCAACCAGTCCGAGCAGGGCCAGTGCTTCTTCTTCGCACATTGCACCACTGGTAGCGGTGTCGGACCAGTCGTTGCCGAAGCGGTGATTGAGGTAGCTAACCATTAGTCTGGCCGAATCCATGTCCTGTTGCTGGCAATAATCCAGCAGTGATAGCAGTTCCGCCTGATCCATGCTGTCCAGGCTGCGATTGGCAAAGGGGCCGCTGATCACCTCGCCGTTGAGCTCGCCACCGTGATGATCCATGGTCATGGCAAGAATAGGGGTGTTGACACTGGATTGATTGTCGGTGCCGGGTACTTGCTGGCCCTGGTAGGTTTTATAGTGATGTTGTAGCAGGGGAAAGTAGCGGATCAGCATCGGTAGCATGCGCCGGGCAAAGGGCAGGGCGGCGGCAATGGCGGCACTAATCCAGTGTACGCGGCCAGCAACAGCCAGCCCGATGACGAGCGCGGCGATGGCAATCAGGGCGTATTTCCAGATCAGGCTTTTACGTTGTTGCGCCGGGGCTTTGGCGAGTTGCTGGCGAATATAAAAAATGGCGAAAATAACTGCCAGTAACAGTATAAGTCTAATGATCACGATGATATCTGCTTGATTAATTGTTTGGCGGCGTTGGAGGGCAGGGCTTTCAGGGCCTGGTAACCACCACCGGCATAGGTGGCCACGGCGTTGAGTAACGCGGCCAGCTCCGCGGCACTGCGCTGATTAAAGTGGGCATAAGCACCGCGGCTGAGTGTGGCCATTTGTTGAAAACTACGGCGTACATGAATATCGCTGCCCTCCTGGAACATAAATAAGGGTGTACCGAGCAAACCGAGCTGACCGGCTTTATCGCAGAGTGTATCAGGGTTTTCTTCAATCGCATCGCCAATGATGACCACTGCCTGAACTTTCTGTTGATGCGTCTGTAGCAGGCAGTGATCCAGGGTGCGGCTCAATTGGGTGTGGCCGCCGAGACAGCGTACCTGATTCATTACATCAAGCAGGACAGTGCTATCAGTCAGCCAGCGGCTGTGATGAAACTCATTGAAACCACGGTAGTAACACAGCTGTACAGCTAGCCCGCCCAGTGCCTGGGTGGCTAAAAACATTTCGCTTTGCAATTGGCAGGCGTGATCCCAGCTCGGTTGGCGGCTGGCGGTGGCATCCAGTGCAAAAATTAACCGCCCGCTATGTTGCTTATCGCTGCGCTGCCGTTGAGGCAGGGTATTACTGCGCTGGATAAACTGCTGGATATCGCTGTTGCCGGAATGACCTTTGGGGACGGGCTGTTTGCTCATGACAGATGAAACCGGGGCTCAATAGAACAGGCAATATACTATCGTGCCGGTTTAATCACCAGACCACTCACTGAGA
The DNA here is from genome assembly GCA_030621845.1 of Spongiibacteraceae bacterium. Taxonomy (GTDB): domain Bacteria; phylum Pseudomonadota; class Gammaproteobacteria; order Pseudomonadales; family Dasaniaceae; genus JAUXHA01. Next base: position 5,525 of record JAUXHA010000062.1, on the reverse strand, counting down.
AATGTAAGCTATCGCGGTATGCAGGGCAGGGCGGGGTGGGAGCTTGCTGGGGCGAAGGGGTGGCTATTGCCATGATTAACCTTAATGCCAGTGTTTTGCCCGGCTGTTCAGTTCGTCCAGATAGTGTTTGCGAATTAATAATTCCTGTTCAGCCAGGTATTGCTGTGGCTGCTCCAGGCAGGGGAGCAGCTCCCATAGTTTACGGCTGCTGAGGTTTTTTACGTCAAGGTTGCTGTTCATTGTCATCATCTCTACTGTTTTATCGCTATTGAGTTGAGCTGATTATCAATGTTGATTATGAAACAAATATGACAGTGTCGGTAATTTTAGTTATGTCTTCGCTGGGGCTGTCGGCCAGACAGCATAGGAATCAGTGCGACCCGGTTTCGCCCCTTGTTCTTGGCCTCATACAGCGCCGCATCGGCCGCTTCCAGTAAATTATCCGTTGAGTTATTTGAATTGGGTATGGTGGTTGAAATACCGATGCTGACGGTGACTCGATAGGATTGCTGGTTGTGCTCGAAGACTATTTTTTCAATAGCAGCACGCAAGCCTTCAGCAATGGCAAGGGCTTTACGTTGGTCGGTGTCCGGTAACATGGCGACGAATTCTTCGCCGCCATAACGTGCGATTAATTCGCCGGCACGCTTGAAGTGTTGCTGCAATGTTTTCGAAATGGCTTGCAGACATTGATCGCCAGCCAGATGCCCGGCGCTGTCATTGAGTTGTTTGAAATTATCAACATCAATCATCAACACGGAAATCGGTAAATCCCTACGCGAGCAACGACGCCATTCCTTGCGGAATTCTTCTTCAAAATACATGCGGTTGTAAATGCGGGTCAGGCCATCGGTAATGGATAGTTTTTTCAGCGTAGTATTGGCTGTTTGTAGCGCTTTTTGGGCATAGGCCAATTTATTGTTTTGCTCATTGAGCTCGGCGGTTTGCAGGGCGACTTCACCCTTCAGGTTGAGCGACAGGCGTTCAGCGAGTTGATAGACCTTGGCAAACCTGCTGCCAATTACCTGCGTTTGTATGAACACGAAAAAAACCAGTGCGCAGACCAGCGGTAACGGTGCGTCAATCAGCGTGATATTGTTCTTAATGAGAATAGGCGTGACGAAAATAATGGGCAGGATGGCGATGATCATGGTGATGGCGTAGCTGCATTGGTCACGGGCGGCACGAAACAGAACCCACAAACCGCTGGAAAACTGCAGACACCAATAACCGAGGAGAATGGGGTACAACAGGGACACTATTGACGTAGGGGCAATAATGCACAGCAAACTGTAACTTATGGTTAGCCAGAGGTTTATTTTTAGCAGCGTCGGGTTGATGAAGCCCTTAAAGTTACTGCAGTAATACGTCATGATGGTCGTTACAGCAAAGCCATTGGTGATGAGGCAGGCCTTATAGCGCAATGCGTAAACCCAGTTCGCACCGGAATCGAAAATCATTTCCAGCAATCCGCTGGCGGCAATAAAATAACAGGCAACGCTGAAGCAGGAGATGGCCAGCCAGAATGAGCTGGTATCCTGGCGGTATTTAATACAAATCGCTGCCAAATACAGTGCCATCATCGTTATCATCGCAGCCAACATTGAGATGGTAGCGGTTGATAAACTGGTTTGGTTGGCGATAGCGTTACTGGTGCCAAACATAAGCTCAGTGCAAAGCCCACCGATTTGAGTGTCGAAGTTGGACACCTGGATAAGCAGCTGGTGCAATCCGTTGTGAGTAAATTGCAGTGGAATAATGGTGTTGGCGGCAGATGGAATAGAGTGTTGTGGGTCGCTTGAAGGATTGCCGATGGTTTGCACCGGCTGGTTGCCTGGATTACCCGCGGGAAAGAAGAAAACGCGTGCATTACTGCAAGCATGCTTGAGCCTGATGTTGGCAATGCTGCCAGGTACCGCACCGCTGATCGCCAATGCGTAAGTACCGATGCCGTGCCCGCTGGTTAGCAAGCCACTGTCCGTCACAAGTGCATTCCAGCTGCCGGGTACGGTGATCGGAACGGCTTGCTCATCGTTGCTGGATAGCTGCTGCGGGGTGATATGTTGCCCTGGAAAGAACCGCCATTGGCCCGATAGTTTGAAGCTGGGTTGGGCCGCTGTATCCCAGGCTGACAGATCCAGCAGGCCGCGATCAATAGCTACCGGCCCGGCAGTGACCTGCTGGGCTGAAAGTAGCGATGTATGTGCCAGCGCTAGCATTAGCACGCACTGTAATGCGAGTTTAAGCAAACTGCCTGGGCTCCTGTCTATTTGTTATCGTCAAAAAACTGTTATGTCTCGGCTCGTCTTATGGTCTGCAGTCCTGCCTCGCACACGCTTGTGTGGTGATTGGCAATAGCTCATAGGAATTAAGACTAAGTCATTGAAATATAGCAGTATCAGTCGCTTCCAGGCAGCCAAATAATACCAGTTCAAGCGCTTATCGGGCTATCTTCTTGGCAATAGTTCCCAATTTGGCGCGCGCTTTGCAATATCACCATGAGAGCTGTTAATCCTGTGGCTATTGACAGGAAATTGGCGCTTTAGCTGCGCTATGTTAGCTCTTCCAAAAGTGACTGATTACAGAGAGGTTTTGGAACTAATTGCGTTACTTTGTCGCAAAAAGGGCCGATCTGTCGAAAAACTTTACAAGGTCGATTGGCCTTTTGGGTCGAAATTTAAAATAATCAGGCTACGTTAAAAGTACCTGACCCGGTCAACCACGAGAGTTAACTAAATGAAAGCGATAAAGAATTTAATTTTACAGGGCGGCTTGCTAACAGCATTGCTGATGATAGTCAGCTTGCCTGCCGCGGCGGTTCCAGTGGTTTATTTGGATCCGGCGGCTTTTAATAATGCTATTGATGGCAGCTTGAGCCAGCAGGGCTTTAATGCACTTGTTGACGATTCGGCGCCAGGGTACTTATTTGAGACCTACGTCGATACTCCGCAAACTTACGGGGATATCACCGTCAGCTCGTCAAAATTTAAACTGCATACCGACCCCCGGTTTGTCAGTGAGGGCTCTTCGGCCATTTATGCGGCACCGGCTAATGGGTCGATGGGTTATGGCGAAATTACCTTCACCTTTGCCAATGCGATTAATGCGCTGTCCTTTGATGTGCTGGACTTGGGCTCCGATGTCGATCCTTCCACCCTGACGCTGACCACCAGTGAGGGCAGTGTGGTGGTAGTAGCGGATTTTTCCGGCCCTGATGGCAATCAGTTCTTTGCCGGAATCATTGATTTCGATACGACTTTTAGCTCGGTGACCTTTGATTTAATCACCACAGCAGCGGCTTACCAGGATATTGTTAGCTTTGATAACTTCCAGTACGGCAATGTGACGGTGAGCGAGGTGCCCCTGCCCGCAGGTTTACCCTTGTACGCATTGAGCCTGTCTTTGTTAGCGCTGTTTAAACGGAAAAAGGATTAATTACCAATTCCAACCGGTACGCTGTCCGGATTATCCCGGCTAACGTGCCGCCTTCTCAGGGAAATTAATCATCCGGTTTAATTCAAAAATCCCTCTAGCCAATGCCAGAATTTACCCGCGGCGACAACCCGCACCTTGGTATAGGTTGCCGGGATAATCCCTGAATTTTCGGTGATGCTGATACGGATAATTTGCGAGCGATCACGTGGCCTGAAATTGTGTTGGAACTCGGCGGGGAGTTGTGCCGATACCGGGTAGATTTCCGTGATCACGCCCTCCAGGTCGTTAACCCCGTAGAATATAGTCACTTCCTTTCCCTCTTCTATTTCGTAGAGCGCGCCGGGCTGTATGTAGGCGAGGATATAGGATGCACCGGACAGCATCTGCACCATGGTGTCACCGGTGCGAATCACACTGCCGGGGTTAACCGAGACCTTGGCGATAATAGAGTCTTCCGGTGCTTTAATTAACCCCTGGCCATAATTGGCTTCCACTTCATCCAGTGTCGATTGCAGGGAGCTAATGATACGCTTGATGCCGGTGATCTGCTCCTCCAGGGTGGTATCTTCAGACTTCAGTTGTTGCAATTGCATTAAGCTGTTGTATTCATCTTCCAGTAATTCCGATAAACCGCGGTAACTGGCCAAGCCGTCCTTAATGGCTTTTTCCTCGGTCTTGCGTAGTTTATTCATGTCCCTGGCACGCTTTTCGGCATAGGGGAGCAGTTGTTTGGCAATCTTATGCCGGGATTGCAGTTCAAGCTGCTGTGCTTCCAACCCGGCCAGCTTGGTTGACAGGTTGGTGATTTGCTCGAGAATTTGCACTGAGCTGACGCGTACTACGGGGTCGCCTTTTTTAATCGTACCGCCTTCCACCACAAATACTTCTTTAACATCAGCGGTATAGCCCACCGCCGCCGAGTGGCGCTCTTTTAATACCAGACCCTCGGCCCGAAAAATCAGGTAGTCACCAAAAAATGTGTCGGCAATCCAGATGAATAATATCACCAGTATGGTGATATAAACGTAACGACCTACTTCGTGGCCGGTATTGCGCACCTCATTAGCGAGGTTATCGACGCGTTGATGTTTTCTTAAACTCTTCACTAAAATTGCTCCGTTATCTGCCTGACTTTAGAGGGTACATAAGGGTCTTTATAGGAACGCCTGAAAATCAATTCATCAAGGTAGGCGATAATGCGCACCGTCCTTAATAAATAGGTATTGAATAAGCCGCTGCCGATTAAATATAAGCCCAATCGCGCCGGGCGCATTTTCGGGTAGAGTACGCAGGCGACAATAAAGGCGATGAAATCTTCGATGGAATAGAGGAATACCGTGGCCAGTAAAATAAGCCAGCCCTTGCTGCCGAAGGTCATAAATACCCAATACAGGTAGTAAAAAAAACTGATGGCCATGACCACCTGGTAAAACAAAATGTTCACGCTGGCGAGTAAATCCCGAAAGCGAAAGGATTTTGAAAAGGGGTGAAAGTTGTGGCGGAACTTGCGAAAACGGAAGCGAATCACGCTGCGATTCCAGCGCAGGCGCTGTTTAATAAAGGCATTCAAGGTGCTGGGTACATCAGTCAGTGCCCAGGCGTTATGGGCAAAGGCGACTTTCCAGCCAGCGCGGCGCAACTTGTCACTGATATCGGCATCTTCACCGGGGCCGACTTCCCAGCCCCCGACCGCATCCACGGCGGAGCGGCGAAAAGCGCCAAAAGCACCAGAGACAATGGCGAGGATATTAAGCATGGCGGTAAAGCGCCGACCCAGGGAGATATTCATCAGGTATTCGATGCACTGAAAACGGGTGAGCAAATTGTAGTCTGTGTTGCGTGTGCCGAGGTTGCCAGAGACCGCCCCGACCTTGGGGTCGGCAAAGGGTTTAAGCAATTCCTCGAAGGCGTCGCGGTCGAAGGAGGTATCGATGTCGACAACGGAAACAATCTCATGCTGGCAATAATGCAGTCCGAGATTAACGGCGCTGGATTTCCCCCCGCGCACGTCAGCGGCAATAAAGCGGTCAATCAAGCCCCTGCTTTCCAGTTGGCGGGCCACCTGTCGCGTGTTATCGGTAGAGCCATCA
>JAUXHA010000120.1 GCA_030621845.1 Spongiibacteraceae bacterium | reverse complement strand
AGGTACTGGTTAACCTGGGTAACAATGCGGTGAAGTTTACCGAGCACGGCGAAGTCGTCGTGCGGGTGGAGGTACTTGAGTCTGAGTGCGAGCAGATCAAGCTGCACTTTACTGTCAGTGATACCGGCATGGGGATTTCAAGCGCCGAACAGGGAAAGCTATTTCAATCCTTTAGCCAGGCAGATACATCGACTACCCGGGAGCATGGTGGCACCGGGCTGGGGCTGGCGATCAGTAAAAAGCTGACGGAGATGATGGCGGGAGAAATTTGGCTGGAAAGTGAGGAGGGGGTGGGCAGTACCTTCCATTTTACCGTTTGTTTGGGTGTGCAGGAGGGCGATGCGCCTGGCCGGCTCAGTGCGGCGTCTGAATTGGCGAGTATGCGAGCCTTGGTGGTGGATGATAATGCCTCTTCCCGCGAGATACTCAGCTCGATGCTGGAGCGTTTTGGCCTGCGTATCGACGTGGTGGATAGCGGTGAGTCAGCGTTGGCTCTACTGGAGCAAGCCGACGCTGCAGATCCCTACCAGTTGGTGATTATGGATTGGCAGATGCCCGGCATGAACGGCATTACAACCACCGAACGGATTCAGACTAACCAGCATTTGCAGGCATTGCCGACGGTAATCATGGTCACTGCCTACGGTCGTGAAGAGGCGCGAGCGGCTGCCGGTGATATCAGTATCAGCAGTTTCCTGACCAAACCGGTGACACCCTCCAGCTTGCTTGATGCGCTGATGGTATCCCGGGGCAAAGAGGTATTCACGGAAACGCGGGCGGGTCGCCGGGAGGAAGAAGTCGATGCGGCGGTGGCCAGGCTGGCTGGCGCAAAAATACTGCTGGTGGAAGACAATGAAATTAACCAGGAGTTGGCACTGGAACTGCTGACGATGAAAGGCATGAGGGTCACCGTGGCCAATAATGGTCAGGAAGCACTGGATTTACTGGAGCAACAGGCATTTGATGGCGTGCTGATGGATTGCCAGATGCCAGTGATGGATGGCTACGAGGCAACGCGTCGTATTCGCCAGCAGGCTCGCTTCCAGTCCTTGCCGGTGTTGGCCATGACCGCCAATGCGATGGCGGGCGATCGTGAAAAAGTACTGGCGGTGGGGATGAATGAGCATATTAGCAAGCCGATTCAGCCACGCGAATTGTTTGGCTCTATGGCGCGCTGGATTGTCCCTTCGCAGCCATTGGCAAGCGCTGTTGAGAAGCCTGTAGTTGGCAGTGATAGTGATAATGAGCGACAGGCGTTTCCGGATCTGGCGGGCATTAATATCCGGGCCGGCCTGGCTATCTGCGGGGACAATGAGGATTTATACCGCCGTCTGTTACACAAGTTTCGCGATCAGGAAAGTGACTATGTTACAAAATTCACCACGGCACAGCGCGACAATGATGCAGAACTAATGGCTCGTTGTGCGCACACCTTAAAAGGAGTGGCAGGTAATATTGGCGCTACTGGCATACAGCAGGCCGCTGCCGCGCTGGAGCTCGCCTGCCAGGGGAATGCGGCCGCTGAGGAATTTGAGCCACTGCTGGAAGCGGTGGTATCCGCGCTGGCTGTGACCATGGCCGGCCTGGCTGCGCTGGAAGCTGAAGCCCCGAACCAAGCTGCGGCACTTGTCCCCGATCAGTTTGAGGGCGTGATTAAACGCTTGCGAGCGCTGTTGGAAGATGATGACACCGCGGCGGCTGAGCTGGTTGATGAGCTCAAGAACCTGCCCGCCACGGCGGCCTATAGTGATGAGCTGTCAGCATTGGCCAGTGCCATTGCCGACTATGATTTTGATATTGCCCTGGACACCTTGGCCAGGGTCGAGAAGGCTATCGCCAACGCCGGGGATTAATGCTGCGGCTAAATGGAGTTTACTTCGCCACCGGCAAGGCTACCTGTACGCCTCCTGTCGGGGGCAGCAGGGTGAAGTCGGCGGGTAATAGCCAATTGATTATCGTTTGTAGCGGGCTTACTCCCGAGGTCATTGCGCCGCCCAGGCTACTGACTATGGTGCCGTTGGCCAGTACTACGGTGATACCGGAAGAGTCATCCGCCAGCGCCACCACATCGCGCAGCGCTTTACCTGTTTTCAGGTCAACAGCGGCAATAGTCGATTTAATCGGTAGCGGAATGCCAGCACCCAGTGGGATTTCATAGCCGTAGATGATGGGAACCAGTACCGCATTTTTTACCACCGTCGGATTGCCGTTGCCCACCGCAACGGGATCACCGAACAGGAAAGAAACGGGCAGTTGCTGTGCCAGTGCAGAGAAATCGCTTTGCCACAGAACCTTGCCCTGGGGCGATAGCGCAATCAGTGCTGGCGCATGAGCCTGCAGTGCGTAAATCGTACCATCCCTGGCGACCGCCGCCGCCCCTGCGGTGGCTCGGGTTTTAATTTTCCAGCGTATGCTTCCTGTGCTTGCATCAATGCCATAGAACCAGCCTTCTTCATCGCAGACATAGACCTGGTCAGCGGTGGGGGACAGTGCCGGGCTCGATCCGCTGCCGAGTCCAATTTCGGTGATAAAGGCTGGTTGCAGGATGATACCCTGGGCAGACTCAAGCATATCCAGGGCATAAAGCGCGCCGAAGCCTTTCTTGCTGGCGCTGCCAACCATATACAGGCGGCCATTATCCGCCACAGCCGGTGTGTTAGCTGAACGCATCAGGCCACCAAAAATCAGTTGCCAGGTCCACTCTTTAAATTGTGGGTCCAACATGCCATCGCCAAACAAGCTGTCTGGCATGGGTACAACCGTCGATTTTGGCGGGATCAAACCGGGTAGCCGGTAAGCCTGGTTTAACACCTTGCCGCTGTGGCGATCGATAATTAGCACATCGCCAAAATTGGTCACGCCGAGAATATAACCCTCTATGGTGAAGGCGGCGGTGGTGATGGCATTCACCGGGTGTTTGCCTGCGGCGATCCAGTCGCCTGCCTGGGTAGGGGGCAAGGCGGTGACCCACTTGAGTTGCCCATCGGGCTTAAACGCAAACATCTGGTTGCAGTCATTGATATAGATATCACCTTGCCGGTCAACGATGGGGCTCGATAAAATAGCGCAGGCATCGACACTGTCATCAGCCGTTTGCCAGGGTGTTGACTGCCAGAGCAGTTCGCCCTGAATAGAAAAAGCGTGAAGATTACTGTTGCCGCGGGCCAGGCCGGTAGTGACATAAATTTGTTGGCCATCGGGGCTGGTGGTGGGCGCGGTGAGTACGCTGGCGCCTGCCAGGTGATGCCAGATATTGTAGTGTTCAGATGCCACCAGGGTTTCTACCGCACGTCGATTACCCGCGTCCTGGTGCAGTGTTGGCCAGCCGCCTGCCGAATAGTTGCTGTTGCCCAGCGCCGCCGGCAAACCCAGGCAATAAATAGTGATGAACAGTAAAAGTCGTTGGAACATAGTCTGCGCTCATTTTTTTTGGGCGGGATATCTGAAAAACTACGCTGTTTTGGTGAGGCTGCGGATGTTTGTCGAATGGTTTGGAGTGAGGATAACCCTAATGACTTGGTATTGAAAGAAAGTTGAAAGTTAAGCCGGCGTGTTGTGCCGTTTGCCAGAATATTTGATAATGGTTCATCATCACCGATTTCAGTGAGGGAAAGAATGAAAACTATTGGTGCTGTTTTTAAAGAGCTTCCTGTAGCCGCTGAGTCGAATGATGAGCTGACTGAGTGTTATACGGATCAAGTCTGCGAGACCATAGGTGCGGATCACTACCGCATTGACGGTCGGGCCATTACGCTTCCTGTTGTCGTGGCAGATGCCTCGATGATGTTAAATGTCTTCCTTGTTGATGCGGCACTGGCACAGTCGATGATTGACGGCAGTGGTTTTCGGGTGATTGAATTGTTTCCGGGTAAGGCCATCTTGCAATTACTGTTCGTGGATTACCGCAACAACGATCTGGGTGATTATAACGAAGCCGCTATTATGTTCCCGGTGCTTACCCCCGGTGAGAAAAAACCTTTTCCTTTTTTTGGTGCCCTCAAGCGAATGGCCACTGGCAGAGCGGGCAATTATGTTTACCGCATGCCGGTTGACCAGGCCTTTACTACCCATGCGGGTCGTTACATTTGGGGCTTCCCCAAGTGGCTGGCAAAGATTGACATCAGCTTTGGTGACAAACGCGTGGAGGGACAATTTTTTGATGAGGGTGAACTGGTATTTAGCCTTGCAGCGAAAGCCGGTGGTAACACTGTGGTCAAGCAACAACGTGCAGCTTCCCTGGCCATTCGCGGTGGTAAAGCCTGGAAAACCTATGGCAGTAGCACCGGTTCCGGTTTGACCTTTTCCCTGGGCGGCGCCATACCGGGCATCGGTGAAACTCATCCCCTGGCGAAGGAATTACGATCATTAGGGCTGCCTAAAAAACCCTTGTTTACGTTATCGATGAAACACACGGCGATGAGCTTCGAGGGGCCTGAGACGGTAGCGATTGGCCAGGCGTTTAAATAAGCACAAAAATAATTACCTGCCGTGGCATAATAAAGTAATAAAGGCGATGTTTTGCCGATCTGGTTTAGGCGAGGAGATGAGCTTTTTACCTTGCCAGTGCTGGCATGATAGATAGCGTTAACGTTTTTTTCGAAGCATACAGCGGTGCTTATGGTCTGTTCGCTAGGCGTCTGTTACAGTATTGTTGAATAGTGTGAATAAAGAAAAAACATAATAAGCTGGATCTGTAATTGCAGAGCCGCTAACAGGCCGAATTCAGTGGCCCTCTCGAAACGTGGATAAATCATGACCCCCAGTGTTAAATCTGGCCATACCGCACTTTTGTTAATTGTATTGCTGTCCCTGATTGCCAACTCCGCTTATGCCGGGGGGATAGATGCAGCAGTGGAATCGGCAATCCAGCCGCTGGCCGAAGGCTTGTCAGCATTCATCTTCTATAAGATTCCATTGCTGGGGCAGGATATACCGTGGATTGTTTTGTGGCTGGCGGTGGCAGCGCTGTTTTTTACCCTCTATCTGGGCTTCATCAATCTGCGTGGCTTTACCCATGCGCTGCGGCTGGTGCGCGGCGACTACCACGACCCCAATGCTCCCGGTGAGATTACTCACTTTCAGGCCGTGGCTACGGCCATCTCCGGTACCGTAGGTGTTGGTAATATCGGCGGTGTTGCGGTGGCGATTACCATTGGCGGGCCGGGAGCGGCTTTTTGGTTGATTGTCGCCGGTTTTTTGTCGATGTCTACCAAATTGGTGGAGTGTACGCTGGGGGTGAAGTATCGCCAGCACAATCCAGACGGCTCGGTTTCCGGTGGCCCCATGTACTATCTGGAGCATTGGCTGGCGAGTCGTGGCTTGCCCAAACTGGGTAAATGCCTTGGTAGCTTTTATGCGCTATCGCTGGTGATTGGTTGTTTGGGTATCGGCAATATGTTTCAGTCCAACCAGGCCTATGTGCAGTTTGTTACCATCACTGGTGGCGAGCAGAGCTTCTTTGCCGACAAAGGTTGGCTGTTTGGTTTGATGATCGCTGTGTCGGTTGGTGTGGTTATTATTGGCGGCATTCGCTCCATCGCCGCAGTGGCAGGCAAGATTGTGCCTTTCATGGCGCTGCTCTATATGTTTTCAGCGCTGGTGATTATTGGCCTCAGCGCAGAGCATATCCCCGCGGCGATTGAATTGATTGTCAGCAGTGCCTTTAGCTGGCAGAGCGCTACCGGTGGCATGATCGGCGCTATTATTGTCGGCTTTCAGCGCGCGCTGTTTTCTAATGAGGCGGGGATTGGTTCGGCCCCTATCGCCCACTCGGCAGTACAGACCGAACACCCGGCGTCCGAGGGATTAGTATCACTGCTGGAGCCTTTCATCGACACCATTGTTATCTGTACGCTGAGCTCACTGGTGATCGTGGTCACGGCTTACCCGAATGGTTTGATGGAGCAGGGGCTTGAGGGTATCGCCCTGACCTCGGCGGCCTTCGCCCACCATGTTAGTTGGGCGCCGATACCATTGGCGGTTGCGGCATTGTTGTTTGCTTTTTCTACCGCCATTGCCTGGTCTTACTACGGCCTCAAAGCCTGGACTTATTTATTTGGTGAGGCTAAGTTTAGCCAGTACCTGTTTAAGTTTATTTTCTGTGCCTTCCTCGCCATCGGTTGTATGATTCAGTTGAAGGCAGTGTTGGATTTCTCTGACGCGATGGTATTTTTGATCGCTGTGCCTAATATTCTCGGGCTCTATTTCTTTGCGCCGGAAGTGAAGCGCGAGATCGCCAGCTATCTGGATAGGGTGAAAAGTGGCGAGGTAATTAATTATCGCAAGCTTGGTCGCGATTAACTTTGTCTGCCTGCGATCAGGTTTCGTCTGGTCGCTGGCAACCTGCGCTATCCGCCCTTATAATCCTCACCCGTTTTGAAACAACCGTACTCAAGAGAATATTATGACTGCTATACATTATAAAGATGCCGAAGCCCTGCAATCCCTGGTGGCTGACGAGTTCAGTGATTGGAGCACTACGCTTAAAGTAGATCAGGCGATGATTAACCAGTATGCCGAATTATCCGGTGATGATATGTGGTTGCATGTTGACGTAGAGCGCTGCGCGAAAGAGAGTCCCTTTGGCTGTACGATTGCCCACGGGTTTTTAATTCTGTCGTTGTTGCCAAAAATGAGCGCGGGACCCAATATTGTTGAAAAGGTTGAGGGTTTTAGCC
>JAUXHA010000083.1 GCA_030621845.1 Spongiibacteraceae bacterium | reverse complement strand
TAGAGAGTGAGCTGAAAAAACGTAAAAAGAACAAGGCGGCGGATAATCCCGGCTCGTCGCTTGACGTTACCCCGGAGGCTGACCGTGAAGTCACTGAGACTGGTCGGCAGGGCAGGCCTTTTGCCATGCTCAGTGTGAGTATACTGCTTGTTGCCGGTGCGGCGAGTTACTGGTTTTTGGCTCGTTAATGTACCACCAGGATAATTGTATTTTCTGTCAGATAGTCAGGGGCAACGCCCGCTGTCATTTAATCCCGCGCCAGCAGGGCGATGGTATTGGTATTCATTCAAAAAAAGCGGGTGACCCTGAGCAGTTGGCTGCTTTGGCGAAGCAAATCAAACAGGCTTTAGGGTAAGTTTACTGTCATCGATTAGGGCTTTCCCCGCCTTGTTGAAAAGAAAAAATGATCTGACCGCTTTTGCCATTGTTGCCGCTGCGCTAAAGTCGCAAAATCCACAGCTGTTTCCCCGTTAATGAAGGACAAACCACCATGGCAATGCCTGGCGATATCAAAATTATTGATTTGATGCTCAATGTCCCCGGGGATGACAACAGTGCATGGTATGACTTTATGAAGCCGCTGTTACTGGATGAACAGAGTCGGTTGATGTTCAAGATGCCGGCGCAATACATGTTTAAGGACATTCCTGATAGCGGCAATAAAGAAGACTATATTGCTTATACCATTGAGCTAATGGATCGTTTCAATATCGAGCGGGCGATGATTGGTCTCGATGATGCTAATGAGGTGGCAAAGGAAGCGCTGCGGCGACATCCCGATAGATTCTTCGCTTCTTACGAAGCCAACCCGAATAACGCCATGGATGAAGTGCGTAAGATTGAACGGCTTCACAGAGAGTTTGGGATCAAGGCGGTTACCGGTTTTCCTTCAGGTCTGTGTCCCCAGGTGCCGGTGGATGATAGAAAATGGTATCCCATTTATGCCAAGCTGGTTGAGCTGGATTTACCCTTTTGCGTCTGTGTTGGCGTGCCTGGGCCGCGTTTGCCTATGGCGGCGCAGAAAGTTGAGCTGCTCGATGAAGTCTGCTGGTTTTTCCCGGAATTAAAAATTGTTATGCGACACGGCGCTGAGCCTTGGGATACCCTGGCCTGGAAGTTAATGTTGAAATATCCCAATTTACATTATATGACCAGTGCCTTTGCCCCTCGATATTATCCACAAGAAATTATTCAGTTTGCCAATAGTCGCGGCTCGGACCAGGTTATGTATGCGGGGTATTTTCCTATGGGCTTATCACTGGAGCGTATTTTCAAGGAAATGCCCGATGTCCCCTTAAAGGACGAGGTGTGGCCAAAATTTTTACGAGAAAACGCTATCAGGGTATTTAAATTAGACCAGTGAGCACGCGGCCAGGTTTATTCAGAGGTGCCCTAGGGTAAGTGATGGAATATATCAATGTAGAGCAGGCAATTAACAGACCAGGCCTGCGCCTGGTGTTAACCGCGGGAGTACCAGGCCCCTGGGGTGAGGCGGCGAAAGCCATACTTCGCTTAAAAAACATTCCCTTTACCGCGGTAAGGCAAGACGGAGGGGCTGAGAATGCACAGTTAGCTGCCTGGACTGGGCAAAACAGTGCGCCAGTGGCAATTTATAATGATGAAGCACCACGTGCCAATTCACTGGATATTTTGTATCTTGCCGAACGCATTAATCCCTTGCCGGCACTGATCCCGCAGGACATTGACCAGCGCATAGAAATGTTCGGCCTGATTCAGACGATCATTGGTGAGCAGGGTTTTGCCTGGCAGCGGCGGTTAATGCTGTTACAGCCGTTAATGAACGCACCGGGCAGGGAGGAAATGGCTGCTCGCTTGGGGCTTAAGTATGGTTACACTGATGAGGCGGCGGCACAGGCCGCCCTTGTTTGCGCGGCAATACTCACTCGCTTGGCGACACATTTACGGCAGCAGGAAAGCAAGGGAAGTGCTTATTTTGTTGGTTCGTCGCTGTCGGCGGTGGATGTTTACTGGGCCAACTTTGCTGGCATGTTAAAACCCTTGCCGGCGGAAGTGAACCCGATGCCTGAGTCACTGCGTAAAAGCTATGCTGAACTGCCCCCCTCGTTACTGCAAGCTAGCGATGTTATTTTATTGCAGCATCGTGACTATATTTATTCCCGCTATTTAACCCTGCCACTGGACTATTGAGGATATCCCATGAGCTTATCGTTACAGGAAATATCAGATCGTATGGAAATCCAGGATTTACTTTACGATTATGCAGAAATCATTGACCAGAAGAACTTCGATAAGCTTAGGGATATTTTTACTGAGGACGCATTCATTGATTACAGTGTCTATGGCGGTGCGGTGGGTGGACTTGAAGCGATCATTGATTTCCTGAAAGAGGCTATGACTATCTTTCCCAATACGCAGCATCTCAATGCCAATATGCAGATTAAGGTTGACGGTGATACAGGCAGTGGAAAGATAATGTGTTTCAATCCCCAGGAAATGGATTTAGGGGAGGGCAGCCAGACGTATATGCTAGGGCTCTGGTATATCGACCAGTATCAACGAACCGAAGCCGGTTGGCGCATCAAACGGCGTGTTGAAGAAAAGAGTTGGAAGTTTAATGTGCCTGATTTTATGAATTTGTAAGGTTTACGCTTCGATCAGGTTTTTTTATGCTTGCTTATTCTCCCTGTTAGTAAAAACGTCTATGATAGGCGGATTGTTATTTATTGGATTTTTTTATGGATCAGGAATCGGTAGTTTACGGTTGCATAAAGGACACGCTGTTTTCTTCTTCGAGTGAAGAGCTGCACGCGCATCGAGAGAGTAACCGTAAAGCCCTGATGTCCCTGCCCAGTATTGAAGATTGGCCTCTGCTTAGTCGTGAAATGTTCTCCATGCCGGTTATGCTCGCTGATGTCAATGAAGTGCAGACCGATGTGCTGCATTTTGGTAGTTCTTACAAAGCGGTAGAGTATGAGTGGGAGCAGTGGATTGCCCGTTTTGAGGAGATGCTCAAGGCCATGTACTGGGTATCGGCAACGGTACACCTTGAAACTGAATTCAATGGTCGCCACACGTTTACCTGGGAGGCGGATGACAGCTGCCACGAACCCAATAATGAAGCGCTGACCGTACGCTGTGAATGGTCGCGTGAATCGGCGCTGGGTTAATTGTCCGCTTGATGATGAAATCCAGAAATATTCGTACCGCTGTGCTGGCGGTGTTAGCCACGATAACCTTTGTCGCTTCGGCTATTTTTATTTTTGACGTTGAGCCCCGGTTGATGCTGGGGTTTTTTGTTGCCAGCCTGGTTTGCCTGCTGCTAGTTGTGCTGGCGGCGTTATTATTTACCGTGCTCAGGCATTACCTGAAACGCTGGTGGTAGCGTGTTTTGACCCGATTATTCCAGCTTGATATCAATGGCCAGGTCATTGGCGATTTCATCAAGCTTTTCGCTGAGTTCATGCAGTTGTTGTGAGGCGGGAAGTTCAATACTTACCGTGGCTTCAAACAGGGGCTGGGCGGTCATCGCGGCGCTGGTAATATTGCTGTCCATTTCACTGACATTGATGTTTCGAGCGGCCAGGGCGCTGGAAACTTCCAGTACAATTCCGGGGCGGTCATTGCCAATAATACTCACCTGGCGTTGTTGTGATGGCTGGTCTGTTACCGCGCTGGTACCGGGCTGGACGATGACCAGCAGCTCATCGCTGGACAATGCGCTGAGGGCTGCGGACAATGCTTCGGACTGGGCATTGCTGACCTGGACACGGGTGATACCGGCAAACTGACCGGCGAGATGACTCATGCGGCTCTCCAGCCAGTTGCCGCCATGATCAGATACTGTCTGGGACAAACGCTCCACCAGTCCGGGTTTGTCTTTGGCGATAAAGGTAAAAACAACTGAAGTCGTCACGGCAGTCTCCATTGAAAAGATATTGCCAGTATAGTCGCATGTGCCGTTGAATGACGGGAGGATTTATGAAAGTTATTGTTGATTTTTGTCTGGTGCCCTTAGTGGGGGAGGTCTCGCTGTCGCCTTATATCGTCGCGTGCCAGCGAATATTTGAAACTCAGGGTTTGAACCACACAATGCATGCTTATGGCACCAATATCGAAGGTGAATGGGAGGTGGTTATGGCTGCCATCAAAGACTGTCATTTACGCGTGCATGAAATGGGCGCGGTTCGAATACACTCCAGTATCAAGCTGGGTACACGTACCGACAGGGATCAAGCTATGGCAGATAAAGTCAACAGTGTTAAAGCCAAAATGAATGCAAGCTGATATTGCATCTTCCGGCCTAACACCCGACACTATGGCTCTCTTTTTTAGCTGAATCTTCAACAAGGAACAAACGATGAAATCACGTGCAGCAGTTGCCTGGGAGGCGGGTAAACCCCTGAGTATTGAGGAAGTCGACGTCGAGGGTCCCAAGGCCGGTGAGGTGCTGGTTCGCATGGTGGCCACGGGAGTTTGTCATACTGATGCCTTTACGCTTAGCGGGGATGATCCGGAGGGTGTGTTTCCGGTGATTCTGGGTCACGAGGGCGGTGCGGTCGTCGAGGAAATTGGTGCCGGCGTGACCTCGGTGGCGGTGGGTGATCACGTGATACCGCTTTATACCCCCGAGTGTGGCCAGTGCAAGTTCTGCCTGTCGGGAAAAACCAATCTCTGCCAGGCCATTCGTGTCACCCAGGGGCAGGGTTTAATGCCAGACAACAGCAGTCGTTTTTCCCTGGATGGCAAGCTTATTCATCATTTCATGGGCACATCCACTTTTTCAGAATACACGGTAATGCCGGAAATTTCCCTGGCCAAAATTAACCAGGCCGCGCCGCTGGATAAGGTCTGTCTGCTCGGTTGTGGGATTACTACCGGAATCGGGGCGGTATTGAATACGGCGAAAGTAGAGCCTGGGGCCTCTGTTGCGATATTTGGTCTGGGTGGCGTGGGTCTTAGTGTTATCCAGGGCGCAGTATTGGCTAAAGCCGGACGCATTATCGTCATTGATATCAACGAAGATAAATTCGAAATGGCGAAAATGCTTGGAGCGACTGATTGTATTAACCCTAAATCTTATGATGCACCTATTCAGGATGTCATTGTTGATTTAACAGAGGGCGGTGTTGATTATTCCTTTGAAGCGATCGGTAACACCCACACCATGCGCGCGGCTCTGGAGTGCTGTCATAAGGGCTGGGGTGAATCGACTATTATTGGTGTGGCCGGTGCTGGCCAGGAAATAACCACGCGTCCCTTTCAGCTGGTTACCGGGCGAGTGTGGCGCGGCAGTGCCTTCGGTGGGGTGAAAGGTCGTACGCAATTACCCGGCTATGTTGAGCAGTACATGAACGGTGAGATCAAAATTGATGAAATGGTTACCCATACGATGGGGCTGGAAGATATTAATAAAGCCTTCGAACTGATGCACAGTGGTGAGAGTATTCGCTCTGTGGTGGTATTTTAAACGGAACTAGCGAGCTATGAGCGTCGAAGAAACAGGCAGTAACAAACACTTTGGTGGCTGGCAGAAAAGATACCGGCATTTTTCCTCCAGCCTCGATTGTGAGATGGTGTTTTCGGTCTACCTGCCGCCCCAGGCCGAGCAAGCTAAGGTGCCCGTATTGTACTGGCTGTCCGGACTGACCTGTAATGACCAGAATTTTGTTACCAAGGCGGGTGCCCAGCGTTATGCCGCGCAGCACGGGGTGGCGATTGTGGCGCCAGATACCAGCCCGCGAGGTGACGCCGTCGCTGATGAGGATCGTTGGGACTTTGGCCAGGGCGCAGGTTTTTATCTCAACGCTGGTGAGCAGCCTTGGGCGAAACACTATCAAATGTATGATTATATTGTCACGGAGTTACCCGCCTTGATCAATGCTACGCAAGCGGTTGATGCGGGTCGCTGTGGCATCTTTGGCCATTCTATGGGGGGGCATGGTGCGCTGACCATCGCCCTGAAAAATCCCGGGCTATTTAAGTCGGTGTCGGCGTTTTCCCCGATTTGTGCTCCCATGCAATGCCCCTGGGGTGAACAGGCCCTGGGTCGTTATCTTGGCAGTGATCGGCAGCAATGGCAGGCCTATGACAGTTGTGAACTGGTTTCAATCCGGGCGATCAAGTCAACTATCCTGATCGATCAGGGCGGCGATGATGAATTTTTGCTGGAGCAGCTTAAGCCGGAATTGTTTGTCCAGGCCTGTGAGAAATCCGGGCAGGAGGTTACATTGCGGATGCAAGCCGGCTATGACCACAGTTATTATTTTATCAGTAGTTTTATTGGCGATCATATTCAACATCACGCAGAAGTATTAGCTACAGTATAAATCCATTGATAATTAGCCGAGACGAAGATGAAGCATTTGACCATATTGATAAGTAGTGTATTTTCTTTACTGGCGGCCAACCTGTCATTGGCCCAGCCCAGTACCGATAGCTGGACGCAGGCCCTTGACGGGGATAACCGCAGTCCGGCATATCAGCAGCGCGATGTTTATCGACACCCGCAACAAACACTGCAGTTTTTCACCATCACACCGCAATCGACGGTGCTGGAAATATGGCCCGGTGGCGGCTGGTATACGGAAATACTCGCGCCCCTGTTACGGGGGGAGGGCAAGCTCTATGCGGCACATTTCCCGCTGAACTCCTCCGTTGAGTATTTCAAAAAATCCCGTAGTAGTTACGATGCTAAATTAACCGCCCAGCCGTCGGTTTATGATCGGGTGGACGTTAGCGTATTAATGCCGCCGGATTATACGCTTATCGCTCCCGCAGGCAGTGTCGATGTGGTGGTCACTTTCCGCAATATTCATAACTGGTTAAAAGCGGGTAATCAGCAGGCAGTGTTTTCTGCGTTCTATGCCGCACTGAAACCAGGGGGTATTTTGGGTGTGGTTGAACACCGGGCCAAACCGGGTACCGATATCGATACCATGATCGCCTCGGGTTATGTTACCGAAGAAAAAGTGAAGGAAATGGCCACCATTGCCGGTTTTCAGTTTGTCGCGTCTTCCGGGATTAATGCGAATCCGGCTGACAGCGCAGATCATCCCCGGGGCGTCTGGACCTTGCCACCCAGTCTCCGCCTGGGTGAGCAGGACCGTGACAAGTACCTGGCAATTGGTGAAAGTGACCGCATGACCTTAAAGTTTATTAAGCCCGATGAGTGAGTACATAGAAGTCCCGCGGGATCAGCTTGGCAAGGATATTTTACAGGCCTTGATCGAAGACTATATTACCCGAGAGGGGACGGATTACGGGCTGAAGGAATTCAGCTTGCAACAGAAAGTGGCACAGATTGAGGCGCAGTTAGCCAGTGGTGGGGCAAGCATCGTGTTTGATCCGGTGACGGAGACCTGCACTATTATTGGTAAAGACCGCTGACACTTGGCAGTATAAATGAAATAGGGCTTATGGATTTTTCAATTGACGCGACGTTGGACGCTACTGGTTTATTATGTCCTGAGCCGGTGATGCTGTTGCACAATAAAATGCGTGATATCGACAGCGGTGCGGTGCTCGAAGTGATCGCAACAGACCCCTCTACCCAACGCGATATTCCAAAATTTTGCAGTTTCCTTGGTCACCAGTTACTCGAACAAAAGCACCAGGAAAAAACCTTTATTTACTATATCCAGAAATCCTGAGCGCTTTATTGCGGTTCCAATAAATGGCTGATGGCGGCAATGGCCTCCGGATCAGCGGATTTTATCTGATTGGCAACATGGTGCTGGAAAAAATAACGAAACTCAGCATTTTCGCTGGCCGGGTAAAGACTGCAATCACCGGCAAGAATAGGTGTGCTAAGGACTTTATCCGGGTCAACCAGCATTGCCTGTATACTTCCATCGCCCAATAAACGCCAGCTGATAACTTCTGTTAGCAATAAACACTGTTGCTCATCGCTGTTGAGCATGGCGTGGGTGCCGATGGTGTCGGGAATTTCCTGGATGATTTGATCAGCAGGCGAGTCATCAACTTTAAAATAATTGACTGCGGTTTCCAGTTCCAGCACTTTATGGATGGGCGGTTCGTAGAAGATGTCACTGCTGACTTTGTCATAGTAGCCTTCCCAGCGACCATCGCAGGGGTCATCGAGGGCGGTACAGGGCACCACCTTGTTGAGCCAGGGAACCATCGCCACAACATCGCCATCACTGCGCAGAGCCCAGCACAGTATGTTCATGCTGTAGAGTTTGTCGGGGGAGGCACGATTATTGGAGTACAGCATCGACAGGCCATCGTATTCAGGAGAAATCCTGATGATGCGTTGCTTTTCTTCGGGAATAAAAGTGCCCCCGGAGAAGAGATCAACGACATTGCTGTTGCTACTGTCGTTAGAGTGGCTTGAGGTGGACATGGCTTACCCCCTGAAGCAATGGATATGGCGGTTTGGACATACCCTGGATTATTATAAACAACTGCGCTGCAGTTCCTCCCAGTATAGGGTGGGGAGCCAATGAATGCGAAATTTATTTTCGTTCACTGATGGCCGTAATGGCCAGTAACGAAAGCTGTGGATTGATCTTCTTCGCGGGACGATAAGCGTGATAGAATTTCCGTTTTTGCGAGTTAATAAAGGGAGGGGCAAATGCCGGTGTCTTATCCGCGGCCAAAGGATGACTGCGATGCCCTGATAGTCCTTTTTGACCAATGTTTTACTGTTAGTGCCAATACGCGTTTACTCCGGGGGCAGGGCGAGCCGGTTTATTGCCCGGCGAGTTCACGCTGTGGTTTCCATCAGGTAATTTTTGCCCACGGTTTCTTATCCAGTGCCCTGCATGAGGTCGCCCACTGGTGCGTGGCGGGCGCGGCGCGGCGTCAACAACAGGATTATGGCTACTGGTATGCGCCCGATGGACGCACGCAGGCACAGCAGAAGCAATTTGAATCGGTGGAAGTGATACCCCAGGCAATAGAGTGGATGTTGAGCAAAGCCTGTGGCCATCGCTTCCGGATTAGTGTGGACAACCTCAGTGGTGAGCCCGGTGACGCGCTGCCATTTACCGCGGCGGTGCTGTCACAGGTGGCGCAGTATTGCCGCCAGGGTTTACCGGAGCGAGCTGAACAGTTTCGGCGGGCACTGGAGGATTATTTTGTCGTCGACACGGGGCGGTTATTTTCCGATTATTCTGTAGATGAACTGTAAAGGTGTGGTTTTGGATCAGCCGCTTTATTTAATTGATAGCTCTATTTATATTTTCAGGGCTTATTTTTCCATGCCGGAGCGCTGGAATAGTCCCGAAGGCTATCCGGTGGATACGCTCTATGGCTATGCACGTTTTTTATTCAAGTTCCTGGACCAGGTGCGACCAGAGAGAATTTCTGCCGCCTTTGATGAAAGTCTGGGCAGCTGTTTTCGCAATGACATTTACCCGGATTACAAAGT
Source organism: Spongiibacteraceae bacterium (assembly GCA_030621845.1). Lineage (GTDB taxonomy): Bacteria > Pseudomonadota > Gammaproteobacteria > Pseudomonadales > Dasaniaceae > JAUXHA01. The sequence continues at coordinate 2,815 of JAUXHA010000083.1, read as the reverse complement.
CAGTCGTGCCCATCCCGACGAGGCCCTGGCTTTTCAGTTAAGTGCCTGCAAAAGTTTGACTGAAATCATGGGGGTGCAATCATTGGCCAGTGAGCGCTACGAGGCCGATGATATTATTGCCAGTCATGCCAGCCGGGCCCAGGCGCGTGGCGAAGCAGTGTGTATCGTTACTCGCGATAAAGATCTTGGTCAATTACTGAAAAATGATGCTGACAGTTGTTGGGATTTTGCCGCTGATCGGAAAGTCACGACAGCGGATTTTTTGGCCTATTTTGGTGTTGAGCCCTGGCAAGTGGCCGATTATCTGGCCCTGGTCGGTGACCCGGCTGACGATATTCCCGGGGTGCCGGGCATAGGGAAAAAAACCGCCGCCGCGTTGCTGGCACAATTTGCTTCAATTGATGGGCTCTATGCTGATTTGACGGCGCTTGCCAGCTGCGGTGTGCGTGGGGCCAGCGGTTTGCCGGACAAACTGCAGTGTTACCGTGAGCAAGTGGCGATGGCGAGGCGGCTTACCCTGCTGGAGCGCACAGTCACAGTGCTTGATAGCGACACGGCTTTGCAGTGGGCCGCGCCGTCCAAAACAGAATTAGCTGCATTCTTTGCCGCCTTTGGTCTGGAGCAGGCCCTGGCGCAGCAACTCAATCAGTATGACTGGCTGGTGGATTAATGACGATGTCGTATACCATAGTGGCCGATGAGAATATCCCCGATGTGGAGCGCTATTTTGCCGCTATGGGTCATGTGACCCGGGTTAATGGCCGGCTGCTGACGCGTCAGCAATTGGCGCAAGCGGATATTTTACTGCTGCGCTCGGTGACTCGGGTCGATCAGTCATTGCTGGCAGGCTCGCCGGTCCGCTTTGTCGGCAGCGCCACTATTGGTACCGATCACCTGGATACGGCGTATCTGGAAAAGCAGGGCATTGCCTGGGCCAATGCGCCGGGCTGTAACGCGGATTCGGTGGTGGAGTATGTGCTGAGTGCCTTTGCCAGGGTAGAGGGCTTGCTGGAGAAGCTGTTACTCGATGGTGGTCGTGTGGGTATTGTCGGAATGGGTAATGTTGGCAGCGGCCTCTATCGTCGCCTGGATGCCCTGGGTATTGACTGTGTCGCCTATGACCCCTTGCTGCCCCGGCAACGTTATTCGGTATTAAGCGATTTCGATACGGTGTTAGATGCCGATGTGGTCTGCCTGCATGCGCCGTTGACGCGCGAGGGAGCACATCCCAGCTATCACCTGCTGGATCAATCGCGCCTGTTACAGCTGCGCGAAGAGGCGGTGTTATTAAATGCAGGCCGTGGGGCAGTGATTGATAACGCTGCGCTAAGTCATTGCATGACTGTTCGACCCGGGCTTAAGGTCATACTCGATGTGTGGGAGCATGAGCCGGCTATCAATCAACAGCTGATGGCGCAGGTGTTACTGGCGACCCCTCATATTGCTGGTTATAGCCTCGATGGCAAGCGGGCGGGTACGGCAATGATTCATCAGGCTTGCTGCCAGGCCCTTGCCCTGCCGGTGGCAGTGCCCCCTCTGGCGGGTGAACAGACCCCTCCAATCCACTTGACGGTTGGCGGGGTGGCGGGTTTACGGCAGGCGATATTACATTGTTATGATGTAGCGGCTGATGATCAGCGAATGCGACAAGCGCTAGCGGCGGCGGAAGGTGATTGTCGAGCCAGTGCCTTTGACCGCCTGCGTAAGGACTACCCGGTGCGCAGGGAGTTTTTCCATTATCGAATTGCCAATGTTGAACGTCTTGATCGACCGCTACGGGCTTATTTGAAAGCGGCTCGATTTACCCTGACCGAGAGCTCTGAGTCGTGATCCAGTGAGACGCAGGCTTGTTGAATCATCGCCTCGGTGATGACCATGTCTTTATTGATGTCATTGGCGCCGGTGCTAGCGGCTGCGGTGCTAGCGGTAGCGGCTACACTGCGCTCGATAAATGATTTGGTCATCCGGGACTCCATTGGGCTATCAGTGGTTAATGAGTATAGGTTCGCAACGCAGTGAGGAATTGGTGATATTCACAGTTGCTGTTGCCGGCACTCCGGGCACGCTACGGTCATGCGCCCGGAGCGAAGTGCAGGGGTTTAAGCAGTTAGTTGTCACTCTGGTGTTTTTAATAACCCTTATTCAATTGGTAATAAATCACAATGTTTAAGCTCGGTTTGTTGATTAACCCCTACGCGGGTATCGGTGGTCCACTGGCATTGAAAGGCAGTGATAGCGAAGCGCATCGCAACCAGGCCCTTGCCGATGGCGCAAGCTTGCGTGCTGCAAAACGGGTTGCGGAAGCCCTGCAACCGCTTGTTGTCGTCGCTGACAGGGTGCAGCTATACGGCTTTGGCGCTGCCATGGCCGGCGATACTGCCCGGGCGATGGGCTTTGATTTTACCGAGCTGGGGCTGGCAGCGAGCGAGCCGTCTACTGCCGTCGATACCATTAATGCCGCCATCCAACTGAAAGCGGTCGCCGTCGATTTACTGCTTTTTGCCGGTGGCGATGGTACGGCCCGTGATATTGTCGAAGCGGTCGGCAGTGATATTCCGGTATTAGGTATTCCCTCGGGGGTAAAAATGCATTCTGGCGTCTACGCAATCTCTCCGGCAAGTGCGGGAGAAATTGCTTTAAGTTTTATCTATAATCAATTGATTAATATAGAATTAAGTGAGGTTAGGGATATTGATGAAGCGGCCTTCAGGCGAGGGCAGGTACGCTCGCGATTTTATGGTGAATTGCTGGTTCCCCGCTTGGGACATTTTCTTCAGCGGGTCAAAGACGGCGGCAGGGAGCTTGAAAGCCTGGT
>JAUXHA010000157.1 GCA_030621845.1 Spongiibacteraceae bacterium | reverse complement strand
TGCCATCCAGACTCCAGCGCAGCGCAATATGGCGATGGTATTCCAGCAATATTCGCTCTATCCGCACATGACAGTGCGGCAAAATTTGGCCTTCCCACTCAAATCCCCGATGTTGCGCACGCCGCCGGATGAAATCGCCCGCAAGGTGGGCGAAGTGGCTGAGGTACTGCAGATCACGCATAAACTTGATAATAAGGCGACAGCGCTATCGGGCGGTGAAATGCAGCGTGTTTCGATTGGTCGCGCGCTGGTACGCAATCCGCAAATATACCTGATGGATGAGCCGCTCAGTTCGCTTGATGCCAAACTGCGGTCAGATCTTCGCATCGAACTTAAGCGTATTCAAGCCAGCGCTGGCGCGACCATGCTTTACGTTACCCACGACCAGATTGAGGCCATGACTATGGCTACTCATGTAGGCGTGCTCGATCACGGCAAACTCGTTCAGTTCGGTTCGCCACGTGAAATTTATGAAGACCCCGTCAGCATCTATGCCGCCAGTCGTCTTGGTTCACCAAAAATCAATATTCTACCCGCTGAAATCTTTCCAGGCGCACCGAGCGGAGCGACCAGCATCGGTCTACGCCCCGAGCATATTCGCCTTGGCGAGGGTATCGAGGTCGATGTGAGGCGGGTTGAACATCTTGGCGACCAAACACGCTTGCACCTGGATATAGGTGATGTATCGCTAATAACCCTTACTGATGCTCATACCGAGTTAAGCAAGGGCGACACCATCGCTATTTCAACGCAAGACCCACTCTACTTTGATGCTGATGGCATCCGTATATAAACAGGAAGATAGTCATGGCTCAATTCATTAACACCAAAGAATCCCTGGTAACCGAAGCAATTGACGGAATTTTACGCACCGCCGGGGGCCGACTGGCTCGACTCGACGGTTACCCTCATATCAAGGTTGTGGTTCGCGAAGACTGGGATAAATCTAAAGTAGCGTTGGTTTCAGGTGGCGGCTCAGGGCACGAGCCAGCCCATGTAGGCTTTGTCGGGAAGGGAATGCTGACTGCGGCAGTCTGCGGTGACGTGTTTGCTTCCCCTTCAGTGGATGCGGTTTTAGCCGGAATTTTAGCGGTCTCTGGCGCTGAAGGGTGTTTGTTAATTGTAAAAAACTACACGGGTGACAGACTGAATTTTGGGCTCGCTGCCGAGCGCGCGCGTGCCTATGGCATCAAGGTCTCGATGGTGGTGGTGGATGACGATATTGCACTACCGGATCTACCGCAGGCACGCGGTGTGGCGGGCACGCTATTTGTGCATAAAATTGCCAGCGCACTGGCTGAAACTGGCGCTGATTTAGATACCGTTAGTACCGCAGCCAGGCAGGTCATAAAAAATGTTGCGAGCATCGGCATGTCTCTGGATACCTGCACCGTACCCGGCTCGCCCAAAGAGGCGCGGATTGCCGCGGGAAAGGCCGAACTGGGGCTTGGGATTCATGGCGAATCTGGCGTGGAAGTTGTAGATTTTTCCACAGCGCGTGATTCGATGCATATTGTGCTGGATCGGCTCAAGCCTCACCTACAAAACGGTACGAAAGTGGCGCTACTTAATAATCTTGGTGGTACGACTTCATTGGAAATGGCCGTACTGTCTGATGAACTTGCCAAATCTGATGTCATAGACGACATTAAATATTTAATCGGCCCTGCTCCAATGATGACATCATTGGACATGCGTGGTTTTTCAGTATCGATTCTGCCGATAAACGATATTGAGCTTGCACTGTTGCAGGCTCCCGTTAGCATGGTGGCCTGGCCAAATTGCCTCGCTGTGACAATGCCCAGTATCCAGCCGATTCCCGATGGGCTGACCCCAATCAGGCCGATACCATCGGGTGACCCCGAAACCGGTGCACTCGTGGTACAGTGCTGCGATATTCTCCTCAAAGCTGAAGCGAACTTGAACTCGCTCGATGCGCGATCGGGCGATGGAGATACGGGATCTACTCTGGCTAGTGCTGCGCGAGCACTTAAGGGCGCGATTGACCGATTACCATTAGCTGACCCGACCCAACTTTACCGCGCGATCGGGCTAGAGCTTAGCCAGACCATGGGAGGTTCGTCCGGGGTATTGTTAGCGATTTTTTTCTCAGCGGTAGGTGACGCCGCTTCCTCCGGGATGTCAAACGTAGATGCGCTTAAGGCCGGATTGGCGCGCGTACAGGAAGTGGGTGGCGCTCGCCCGGGAGACCGCACTATGATCGACGCCCTGACCCCAGCCTTCGAAGCCTTGCCTGATGGTTTTGCAGCAGCCGCAGTTGCGGCAAGAACCGGCGCAGAATATACGGCGCAAATTGTCAAAGCCAAAGCTGGCCGCGCGAGCTATATATCGGAAGACCGACTAAGTGGCTACAATGACCCGGGCGCCGAAGCAGTAGCCCTGTTATTTGAAGGATTAAGCATTTACCTGGACGCATAAAAGCGGGGGTTTGAAGTCCCACGCCTTCAGGCGAAATACTTGCCTGGGTTTTTTATAATTGCCTCTCATCTATAGAGTTGAGTTTAGACAATTACATAGTTTAAATTACACCCTCGAAACACGGAGTACGTGAGTTACACGATGAATCAATCAACGAGCATCAGACAGTCACCGACGCGCTCATCAGCCAGACAAGGCCATAATTAACCACTGCAATCGCAACAGCAGCCAATAAAGCGCCAGCGAGGCCCTTAACCTGGAGGCCTTTCAATAGCTGACCACTGGCTAAAATTACGCCTGCAGAGACCACAAGGTGGACCAACAAGCCACCCAGGCCGCCAAAATCTGTCATAAACCGAAGCACCAGTGTCGAGATGAAACCAATCATCAAACCAGCAATCATCGCCCAGACGAAGTTATCAACACGTAATCCGAGATCAAGCTTGCTTACCAACCAAATGACAGCACCAGATATGACTGCTGCAATTAAAATCCCAATGACCGCTCCAATGATTTGTTCCATAATTAATTCCTCTTGTTAACCAGTTTTTTTAAAAAATATTTCGTGCAAAGTTGCACACAACGTTTAGCTATAGCGCCCTCTACGGGGTTTACAAATTTTACCCAAAACACGTAAAAATAACCATGTAAACATTCTGGATGCACGGCACTCAATTGCCACAGCCACCCTGAAGCTCCCGCTTTACCGGCAAACGACTATTAGACCGTATGGCCGTCAAGCCGAGAATGGCGTAGCTGACGAACAGTGTCGTTACTACAGCGACCATCACCCTGCTCTGCAGCTCGGGCCGCACCGGTTTATTTGTTACAACAAACGAACCTCCCCTTCTGGAAAGGGGGGATCGACTATGTTTCTGCCCTTAGTTCCGGGGCAGGATGGGCCAAATCCATCTCAACTAATTGCCAAATAAACCCTTGAGCTTGTCTCCGGCTTTTTCCAGCAGTTTCTCTTTTTCTTTTTCCACTGCCTTGTTGACTCCAGCCTTGAGGGCGGCCTCAGTTGCCTGGGCAATAATCAGTTGCATCATCTCAGTGGTTATTTCTGCGGCTGTCGCGCCGTTGCTGTCCGCCCCAAGGTTATCCATGCTGACTTTGGGGAAGGCCTGATCAATTTTCTTGTCCGGCTCAATCTGGTTCGTGACCTTGAGATTTCCGCCTTCAAAGCGGAATTTTTTGATAATAAATTTCAGCTCATCCCCACCTTCACTCGCGCCACTTTGCGACTCCGCTTCTTTGCTATCACCGGAAGAGGACGCCTTGATGTTTTTCATCAATACATCCAGGTTAGACTCCCCATTGCTGTTGATTTCGACGAATATATTAGGTTCCCGGATGAGGATTTCTTCGAAAACCAGCGGATTTTCGCGGATAGAACTCACGTCGATATTCACTGCGATGTCGTTCATGGTGAAGATATAGGGATTTGAATAGCCAGCTGGGTTGGCAATAGTCAGGCCGGAAATGCTAGCCTTGCCCTCGGTCAGCTTCAGCTTGACCGTTTTGACTTTTACCGGTGTTTGCAGCACTTCACTGCCAACCTTCTGAATAGTATTAGCGACGATCGTATCCAGGTTCGCGAAAACCTGCCACAGCGCGATGCCAACGACTGCAACCACGACGGTGACACCGATTAAAACTGCCTTACCTATTTTCATTCTGCCATCCTTAAATAACGTTAAATACAATCAAAGCCGAAATATACCGCAAAAATTTAACTTTATCGGCATGATTTCTCGCCGCACCGTGTCAGCCTTTCGCTGGATTTTTCAATTAATCTTAGGGCAGATAGATGACATTGGCGGCACCCCAGAATATTAATGGACAACCGAAATATCAACCAACGAATGTGGTTGGCCGGAGTAGTATCATAATTATTTTCATCGCAAAGGCGATCTCCAGCCAGCGGCCAATGCTTCGGCTTCATTACAAAACCACTGCTCTCCTTTGTTGGTATTAATTCGGGTTCGCTTATAGTCCTTTGAGCTCCACGGCGTATGGTAGATTTTCTCGCCCCTGTTGTTGATATTGCCTTTAATGACACAGCCTTCACCGGCGATATTTTCCGTTGAGGTTTTGGCCGCTTTCCAACTTTTAGAACGAAAATCGCTCGGCCGTTTAAACGTACCCCTCCAGATACCTCTCTTGTGTTTTTTCGCGTCTTGTTCCTGAGGTAGATATAGGTCATCGTAACGCACAAAGGC
>JAUXHA010000084.1 GCA_030621845.1 Spongiibacteraceae bacterium | reverse complement strand
CGCCTGGATGATTAATAGACCGATTGAGCTGATTGCTGCCGGTTGTACCGGGTCGGCAAACGAGAATAAAGCGGGTCTTCAACATTTTTTCCCCTGTCCCATCGAGTTTGAAAGGTCGGAAAACTGGCTGAGTTTTTCTGCGACGTTACTGGTGGCGCCGATTGCCAGGACAGAGGAAGAGTTGGAGGTATTTTTACGGGTGGCGCCCTATTTTACTGTGATCAAGCCGGTTGAAAATGCGCAGACGATTACGGCGCGTATTCGCAAAATCATCGGTGATGATTTTCGCGAGGAGTTGCCCACGTTCGAATATTTGACGGGCTTGTTGAATATGTCGGCACGCACATTGCGCCGCCGGCTGGATAAAGAGGGCAGTTCCTACCAGCGTATCAAAGATAATGCGCGCCGTGATGCCGCGATTAGTTACCTTAATAACCCGGCATTGACCGTGAGTGATGTGGCTGAGCTGGTTGGCTTCAGTGACCCCAGTGCTTTCCATCGCTCTTTTAAGCGCTGGACGGGTGTCTCGCCAGGTGGGTATCGCTGAGTGTCAGGCTTGAGCGGTGCTGAAGGCATCGAAGATAGCCTGTTTTAACAATTGCTTCGCCAGCTCAATGCCCTCGCTGGAGCTGCGGATTGGCAAGTCAATATAGAGTCCCCTCAGGGCGCTGTAGGTGAGTTGTTTAATGGCTTCCATCTGCTCGACATCAATGGCTACATCAGCAAAAAAATCTTGCCACTGTTGATTGTAGGCATCACGAAGTTTTTGCAGACTAGGGTTAAAGCGTTGTTTCAATTCGCTGTCGCGCTGTATGCCTTGTAATATTTCAGCAATGACCCGGTTATGTTCCGTTTGCTGGCTACGCCATACTGTATCAACCAGTGAACTGATACGCTCCTTGAGTGTCTGCTGCTGGCCGGTGGATGCGGCCATTTGTTCCATATGTTGTTCAAAGCAAAATTCCAGAATTGCTTCCAGCAAGCTGGCCTTATCACCAAATTGATGTTGCAGCGTGCCCCAGGTGACATTGGCTTGCCGGGCAATGGTGTTGGTGCTGGCGTTGTGAAAGCCATGATCAATGATGCAGCGGATGCCGGCTTTAATGACCTTGCTCCGGGTTTCGGAACCGCGCCGGGTTGGTGGGGAGTAGGGTTTAATCGGTGCAGTCATGGCGATGGTCATTGCATAAGATGAGCTAACCATAGTGATTGATGTGTTAATTGGCAATACTTGACGGCCATCAAACCCTTGCCAACAATAAATGTTATGCTGTAATTATTAGTTAGAGCAGTGGGTGGAGGTTGCGGGTGAACGAACAGGAATTACGTAAACAGCTGGATCAGCTGGTAGCAGTGATTGATGACATGCGGGCTGGCGATGCTGACAAAGATCGATTACAGGGTTTAATTGAAAGTATTGAACGGCAACTGGGTGATTCGGTGGTAGAGGGTGAACCTGAAAGCCTGGCTGACCAGGTTGACGGTATGCTCTCGACCTTTGAAACCGATCATCCTACCGTTGCGGGAATTCTCAATAATATTATGGTGACGCTCACCAGTATGGGTGTATAGCGGCCTGTTGTTTTGGCTGGCTAGGAAGAACAGCTGATCTGCAGTTTTTTCCCCCAGTCAGGTGGTGGCTCGGCATAGCGTTCATAGCCGGGGTGTTGGTCAAAGGGCTTTTGTACCAGCATTAGCAAGTGTTCAATCTCTGAATAATCCTTCTGCTCTTCAGCCTTTTCTATGGCGCTTTGCAATAGATAATTGCGCAAAATATACAGCGGATTTAACTGTTTCATTTTTTCACTGCGCTGGCTGTGGTCACTGTTTTCCAGTAACAGTCGTTGCCGATAGCGTTCGGCCCATCGGTTGAATCGTTGCTGGTCGATAAAATCATCGCTGATTTTTGCTGTTGCTTGCGCAGGGCTAAAGTCACAGAGTTTTCTGAAGAAAATGTTGTAGTCTGCTTTCTCTGCTGCTAATAAATCCAATAGTTCACCGAGTAATTCCGGGTCACCGGGGTGGCGCTGTTGAAAGCCTAATTTGGCTTGCATCAGCGCATTATAATGACGGATCAAACGCGGTTCATAGTCAGCCAGTGCGGCGCTTAATTGCTCTTTGCTTAACAGGCTTGAGAGCGCGTGAGCGAGGGCATTGAGATTCCATAAGCCAATGCTCGGTTGGCGATTAAACGCGTAGCGGCCCTGGTCATCGGAGTGATTGCAGATAAACCCCGGCTCATAATCATCGAGAAAGGCAAACGGGCCATAGTCAAAGGTGTCGCCAATAATAGACATATTATCAGTGTTCATGACCCCGTGAGCGAAGCCGGCAGCTTGCCATTGCGCGATCAGTGTTGCCGTGGCATTGACTACTGATTTGAGAAATTCAAAATATTTTTCGGAATGGTTTATCAAATGGGGAAACTGCTGTTCAATCACGTAATCTGCCAGTCGCCTGACAATATCGTGATGGTGATTGTAATGAAAGTACTCAAAGTGGCCGAAGCGGATATGGCTGCGTGCCAGTCGTAATAAGGTGGCAGCAAATTCCTGTTGTTCCCGGTAGACTGGGGTGTGGCTGCCAATGACGCACAGCGCTCTTGTGCTGGCTATGCCCAGCCCGGCCATGGCTTCGGAGCAGAGGTATTCACGGATTGAGGAGCGCAGTACGGCGCGACCATCACCGAAGCGTGAATAGGGGGTTTTACCGGCACCTTTCAGGTGCAGATCCCACTTGCCGTGGCTGGCGGAACTGACTTCGCCTAGCAGTAGGCCTCGGCCGTCACCCAGTTGAGGGTTGTAGCCGCCAAACTGGTGGCCGGAATAAAGCATGGCGACAGGCTGGGAACCGGGGAGTTGGCGCTGGCCGCTAAAGTAGCGAGGAAAATCGGCGCTGTGCAATTCCCCGGGGTCAAGATCAATCAGTGCGGCGGCGAGGGGGTTGGCACTGACCAGAAAAGGCTGGTCCAGCTCCTGTGGCTCAACCTTGCTATAAAGAATCTTGGGCAGCTGATGGAAACTGTTGCTAAAATTGAGTGAAGCCAGTTTTTGCATAAAAAAGCTTAGGTGCTGTTTTCAGCTTATTATGCGCTGATCGTAGCGAAATAAATACCGCTGAAGCTTGGGGTTATTAGTGGCAGTAAAGAATTGGTGACAGGGTGGTGGTGCGGAATAGGCGCTCTTGTTTATAAATTGAACAGCAATACAGTGCATTACTCACGTTCGGGCAATGTTGTGGTAAATTTTGTCGATTTTTTGCCATAGACTGGCTATATAACTAGAGTGTGATTAGCAAGTTAGCAGAGATAGTTAAATGAAAATCAAGGATTTATCCGATTATAAGCGAGTCGAAGTCGATGGGTTGATGCGGCGGATTCCCTTTTTTAAAGAGTTGCAGGAGCAAGCACCGGTACAGCTGGAAGTTTTACTGGGTTATTCCTGTATTGTCGAGCTTGAGCCGGGTGAAACAATCATGCGCCGGGGTGATAAGGGTTCATGGCTTTATTTCCTGATCAAAGGCCGCTTATCGGTTTTTCTCGACGCGGCCGATGAGCATAGCAAACCCTTGAACAGTATTACCCCGGGGGAGTTATTCGGTGACCTCGCGCTGATCTGTAATCATGAGCGAAAGGCTACTGTGGCGGCAGAGCGCAGCGAGAAAAAGGCGCTGTTATTTGCTACCGATTTTAAGCCCTTTGGTGAACTGCTGGATTTTAGCAAAACCGGTATTGAGACCAAGCTGATTTTTTACCGCACGATGGTTAACAGTATACGCTGGCGGCTGGAAGTGAATCGTATTGAGAATCCCGAACATGCGCTGGCACTGGAGTTGCGGCAGGCACCGCTGTTTAACGGTGACAAGGGTGGAGAGGCTGAGTTGCAAGCGCTGCATGAACAGGCGCAATTCCTCGCCTCCATACTGGATCGCTGGAACAGTGAAATAGGAAAAATGGAAGACATCATGGTAGCGGAAAGAGCCAATAAGCAAACCCGATGATCGGGGCTTTCCCGGGCGGCCTAAAATTTACGCGCACTGTGCCGGTTAACCCTAATTGCAGAGTGGTTGCTTAATAAGCGCTGCATGGTCAACACGCTATCAATAACCACAGCTCGTCGAATATCATTCTTTACTCATACGAGTTTTCGCCCTTTGTGGCTAAAGTTCGATGTTTTCTCAGCTACAAAAATCTGCCCTATACGACCCGTTACGTTCATCCACTAAGGGCTCAGGCAGAAATTCCATTGGGCCATCAAGTGCCGGTTATTCACCTTGATGGGGCGTTGCACAATGACTCTACGCCGATTGGATTACTACTGGATGACAAGTTTGCTGAAAACCCCCTGTTTTCTTCACGGCCGGCGACTGATCGCTCGAAGATACTGGAAGTTGACGCTTGGGTTACGGCAGCACTGGTACCACTTTGTTTTCGCTTGATGCTTGGTTACGGTGGCGGGTTGGTAAAACAAATGCGCAATGGATCTATTGGTGCGAATGGCCTGCACAAAACAGTAGCGGGTGGATATCCACTGCCGTTCAGGTGGCTGCATCCCTTGCTGGTGCCAAGGATGAAGTTTGTTCGGGATATTATTGCGATGAGCGATCAAAATAAAAATAATGATCAATTATTGGCCGCGGTGTGCCAGAAACTCTGTTCGGACTTAGCGGGCTATCCGTTTCTTGCACAGCAGGCTTCGATTACATTGGCAGATCTCTCTGTATTTTCCCAGTTAGCATTGCCTTATCTGGCCGGTTACGATGATGCCGATGTTATCGAACAATACCCGTTGCTAATGCAATGGTTGTCCCGCGTACAAAGCCAGCTATCGGTGGATGCAGCGCTTAGGCTGGACTTGCACAGGCGAGCGCTTCCTGAACATGCCCGATGAGGGGATTGGCCGCGTTGCTTACTGTCTAGTCTTCCTTTCTTGTTGACGCTTCCTGGATGGGTTCGCCGTCACTTTTATCCAGTGTTTGTTCAAAGCGGTTAGCCAGTTTGGTCAGGGCTGTTTTCAGGCTTCTCTGACGGTCATTACTTTCCATCAGGTCCTGGTGTATGGTCCACAACAGCCAGATGATAGCGATGAGTAGTAAGAATGTCAGCATAATGTACTCCCTGAATTTAGCTTGCCTAAAAGGTTCATTGTATGCGTTGGCAGGTAGTGAGTCTATGCTTCACGCTGCTGGGAGTGGACGGCTAAGTTTATCCTCTCAGGCAGCGGGATGATGGGCTAACACGGTGTTGATGATGGCCTGGTTAAGGGGGTGGGGGATGGCAAGTTGTTTAGCTTGTTGCACCAGCCAGCTATTGAGTTGAGCAATTTCAGTGTCTCGTCCCTGTTGAACGTCCTGTAGCATGGAGTTGATGTTGTCGGCGGTCAATTCGAGCACCTTTACCACATCGGCTTCCAGCGTTTCAAACCAGGCAGCGGGTTTAATCGCGCTGGCAATGGATTGTATTTCCCTGCACAGCAATGAGAGTTCCTTGCGGGCTTCAGCCTGTGTCAGCAATTGCCCGTTGCGACACTGGTATTTTACCGTGAGCGGATTGATGGCACAGTTGAGCGCAAATTTTTGCCACAGCCGCTGTTCAATAGTGTCACAGTGAGCGATGGCCAGGCCAGTCCCTGGCAGTCGGGATAACACGGCGGCGGTAGCATGGTTTGTCATTGCCCCGACCAGGGTTTCACCGCGACCGGCGTGGGTGACCTGGAGTGGTGCTGTACGGTAAGCACCATCGGTAGTGACCCCGGCAAAAAGCTGTTGCGTTGCCAGCAGTTGCTGCAACTCAACAATGGCCAAGCCATTTTGCACGACTAATATTTCTGCGTTGGTGGCTAAGCGGGGTTGCAGTTGCGTGAGCGCGGCAAGGGTGTGCTGGGCTTTGGTGCTGATAAACAAGTGTTGAATGATGGTGTTGCTGTGCAGTAATTGTTCAGGGCTGACGGTCTCGATCGGGTAGCTGTGACAGCCCTGATCACTGCTAAGTTGTACGCTATTACTATCAATAGGGCTGTGTTCAATCAGTACCACCCGGGTGTTGTCTGTACGCCAATAGCTGGCCCATAGACAGCCGATAGCACCGGGTCCGAGAATATACCAGGTGTTATCGACAGCTTTCATACAGCGGAGTTTATGGCGTAACCGGGCGCAGCCTGATTTCGATGCGGCGGTTGGTGGCCTGGCCTTCGGCTGTATCATTGTCGGCTATGGGGCGGGTGGAGCCAAAGGACACGGCTGCCAGATTCCCCTCGGGAACACCGCTATCGGCCATTACCCTGACAACACTGGCGGCGCGTGCGCCTGCCAACTCCCAGTTACTGGGGAATTTTTCCACCAGATCACCGCCGATGGGAACGGAGTCGGTATAACCCATGACGACAATTTGATAGGGGTTGTCGATCATTTCCCCGGCAAGTTGTGCAATCAGTTTGGTGCCTTCTTCGCTGAGTTCGGCTGAGCCGGTGCTGAATAATACGTCCTGGGATAACTGAATATGCAGGCCGTCAGCCAGCAGTTGCATTTTTACCATGCCGGCGATCAACAGGTCTTCCAATACCACGCCCATTTCCATTTGTTCTTCTTCAAGCACGGTGATTTCCGCATCTCGCAGATCCAGTTCCTCTAGCAGCACCTCATTTTGTTTTTCAAGAAATTCATTTTCCGAGACAACATCATTGTACTTTCCCTTGCTGACACAGCCGCTGGCAACGATCAGCGTGAGGCCAATAAGCAGCGATTTTAACAACAGATTATTCATAATATTCTCCATAATGATGCGTATATTATTCATCGGCGCCCTGGCAGTTACAGCTGTTCAGTATGATTTAAACGCCGCCGTGGGATTACCAGTATATCGTTCTCGTTAACCAGCGTGTCGGCTTTTATACCATAAACTTTAGCCAATAGGTCAGTTTTTAATACGTTACAGGGCGGCCCCTCACTGATGATGTTTCCCTGCTGGATTAACACCAGTCGGTGGCAGAAACGGGCGGCCATATTGAGATCGTGCATTACTACGATGCCACTGCCACCACGGTCACAATGTTCGCGAAGTAATTCCATCGTGTGTAGTTGGTGGTAGGGATCCAGTGCGGCGATGGGTTCATCGGCAAGAATGATATTGGGTTCGGTGGCCAGCATTCTGGCGATGAGTACGCGCAATCGCTCGCCGCCCGATAAGGTACTGATGATGCGCTCGGATAAATGCGTGACTTCAGCTTGCTTCATGGCCGTTGCAACGACGTCCCTGTCCCTGCTTGATAAGGTTCCCCAGGGACTGAGATAGGGCAGTCGTCCCAGTTCTACCAGCCGCTGAACCTTGAGTGGCCAGTGCGCGGGTGCTCCCTGGGCCAGATAACCGATTTTTTTAGCCAGTGCCTTGATCGAATACTGGCGAATGTTTTTTCCGTTGAGGCTTAAGTCGCCACTGTCTGGCTTTTGCAGATTGGCCAGTACGCGTAATAAGGAGGTTTTGCCAGCGCCGTTGGGGCCAATCAAGCCCACTAATTCACCTTTTTTGAGGGTGAAATCGACACCATGCAGAATCGGATTACCCGCCAGTTGCAGCGTAATGTTTCGAGCTTGCAGGGTCATTGAAGGGTGTTCCTGGTTTTAATAATCAAATAGAGGAAAAAAGGACCGCCAACCAGTGCGGTGATGACCCCCAGTTTTAATTCCTGGGTGGGTGATACCAGCTGTACGGTGATGTCTGCCAGCAGCACCAGAATAGCACCACCAAAGCCGCTGGCGGCGAGTAAGCGACCGGGTTCATGGCCGACCAGCGGGCGTAGTAAATGAGGAATAAGCAAGCCGACAAAGCCGATATTACCGCTTACCGAAACGGCGGCGCCGACACTCAGTGCGACACCGATAATCAGTAATGAGCGGTGCAGCTTGAGATTGAAACCCAGTGATTGTGCGGTATCTTCCCCCAGGCTCAGGGCGTTTAAAAAGCGTCCGCTATTGAGGATGAGCAGCCAGCCAGAAATCATGAAAGGTATGGCCAGGGAGAAGTCGGCGAAGCTGCGATTGGCGATGGAACCGAGTAACCAGTACACCATTTCTGACATCGCATAGGGGTTGGGGGCAAAATTCAACGCCAGCGAAATCAGTGAGGAGGCCACGGCATTCACCGCAACCCCGGCAAGAATTAGCGTCATGATGCTGCTGTTGTGGCCGGCCAGGGCGAAAATCAGCAGTACGGAAATGCCGGCCCCGATCATGCCGAATATCGGTACCGCAAACCAGGCGATGGCGCTGAAACCAAAATACAGTGCGATAATTGCTCCCAGCGCAGCGCAGGTGGAGACACCGACCAATCCGGGGCCAGCTAATGGATTGCGCAGTAGTCCTTGCAGGGCCGCGCCGGCCATGCCGAGTGTGGCGCCAACCGTGGCGGCGAGTAAACTCCTGGGTAAGCGAATCTCGCTAAAAATCATTGCTTGCAGTGAGTTGTTTCCCTGCCAGCTATCGGCGATGGCGACAGTTAAATCAATATCGGCTGGGCCAATATGCAGGGCGACAACGACCAGTGCCAGGGTGATTACCAGCAACAGGCTGTTTAGCGCGATGGACGAGTTCATTGCCGTTGCTCCGCCAGTGCCAGTATGGCCTTGGCGGCCAGCGGTCCGGGGCAAAGCCAGTAATTACCGGGGATGCGGGTGGGGCTCCGCTCACCTAGCAGGCGCTGCAGCGCCGGATGAACAGTGAATTGCTGGGCGAGGGAGTTCTGGTTGGGCAGGTCTTCATCGACAATAATGACATCGGGCCTAGCATAGAGTAGTTGTTCGATGCCGAGATTACCGTAATATTCAATACCCAGTTCTGCGGCGAGATTACGGTAGCCAGCGGCCTCAATAATTTCATTTTTTAAGGTGTGTTTTCCTGCGGTAAAACCGTTAGGCGCGTAACTGATGGCCAGTAATTCAGTTTTGCCTGCGACCAGGGATTTGGCTTTGGTGATTTCACTTTGCATGGTCGCAATAATCTGCTCTGCGCGTTCTGGCTCGCCCACGGCGCTGCCTATTTCCCGGGTGAATTGTTCGACCTGCAATAGTGTGGTGGGGGAATCAAAGGTCAGTACCGGGTGATTGAGTCGACGTAACATGGAGACTGAATTGCTGTTGCTGTAGCGGCTGCCAATGATCAGGTCAGGTGTGAGCGGCACAATTTCTTCAGCCAAACCGCTATGGGCGGGTATGCCGCGAGTTGCTTTCCACATATAGGAATAATTGTTGTCGGTGGCGAGATGGGTGACGGCGGCAATACGTTCCTTGTCTACCAGCATTAAGAGTAACTGGTCGGTACACAGTGATAGCGAGACAATGCGTTGGGGTTTATCGCCGGCCCAGGCAAGCGATGAGGTGATGGTGGCAATCAAGAGAAAGCGCAGACCCGTGCTCAAAAGTCCACGCCTTTCCTGGCCTTGATACCGCTGGTGAAGGCGTGTTTACGGTCGTGAATCTCCGCGACGGTATCGGCCAGTTCGCGGATGGCGCTGCCACCTCCACGGCCAGTGAGGACGACACTTTGCTCGGCGGGTCGATTGGCAATGGCGGCGAGGATTTTTTCTTCATCGAGGTATTTATAGGCCAGCATGTAGGTGATTTCATCGAGTACTACCAGGTGCAGTTGGTCATCTTGCAGCATTTTTTCGGCCACTACCCAGCTTTTTTCGGCGGCGGCGATATCCTTGCTGCGGTCCTGGGTATCCCAGGTAAAGCCGGTACCCATTTGATAAAATTCGACTTCCGGGTGTTGTTCCTTGATGAAAATTTCTTCGCCGGACAGTTGTACCCCCTTGATAAATTGCACGATACCGACCGGGTAACCATAACCGAGGCAACGCATGACCATGCCAAACGCCGAGCTTGACTTTCCCTTGCCATCGCCGGTTAGCAAGATGACCACACCCTGTTCTTTGTCAGCTTCTTGAATACGTTGGTCGACTTTAGTCTTTTGCTTTTCCATGCTCGCTTTATGTTTTTGCGAGCGTTTTTCCTCTTGGCCGGAATCTTTGCTCATAATCGCCTCTTTATAATCGCCTGGCTTGCCCCGGGCTTTACAGATTTTTCGGTATCTGTTTAAAAGTTATAACCAAGCGTCAGCTGGAACGTCTCTTCAGGCGCCGGATAATTATAATCAAACGGTGCTACGCCACCGCTATAGCCATTGTACTCTTTACCCGTGACATTGTTCATTCGCAGATTGGCATAGAAACCCACGTAATCCCAGCGCACATTGGCATTGAATATCGTGTAGTCGTCCAGCTCACCGCCGGCATTAGCTTCGTCGTCGGCCGCATAACGTTCGCCGGTGTACTGGGCGTCGGCATAAAATGACCAGTGCTCATTGAGCTGGTAGCTTAACACCAGGTTGGCAGTTGATTCGGCAACAAAGGGAACAGTATTGCCATCAAAGGTGCCTGAATTGATTTCGGCGTCGACGTAGCTGTAGTTTAGCTGGACATTAATGCTGTCGGTTGCCTGCCAGATGCTGTTGAGAACGATACCGGTTCTTTGAGATTGGTCCAGGTTCACATTGGCGCCGGTGCCTGGGCCGTAAGGGCCATCCGCGGCGGGGTCATAAATAATTTCATGGTCGAGCTCCATATCGTAGACCACGGCAGACAGGAAAATACTGCTGATGCGGGTTTCCATGCCCAGCTCCCAAGAGGTGCTTTGCTGTGGTTTCAGGAAGTCGACAGTGGGCATTATAAATCCGTTCTCATCGGCATTGGCCCAACGAAAGGCCTCGTCCCGTCGTAGGAAAACTCGGGATTGTTCATTGAACTGGTAAGCCAGACCCGCTTGGTAGACCGTTAAGTCATCTTCATTTTTTTCTCGGCTGATATTGTCTTTGGCTTCAAAATCGCTGTAGCGGGCACCCAGGGTTAGCTTGATTGATTGGGTCAGTGGGGTAACGACCTGAGCATAGTAATCAAGTACATCCTGACTGACGTCGGTGCTACTGAAATCACTATTGTATTCATAGTCAGCGTCTTCGTAATCGATACCTGTGGTGATGACAATCGGTCCATTGGCTGTATCGATATTACCGGCAAGCCTCGGCTCGAAGGTGTCGACATCGGTGCTGTCATTAAAGTTGCCGCCGTATAGAGAGCCATTGCTGTCTGCGTCTCGCTTGCTGTATTCGGCCAGTACGGTCCAGTTGTCACCAAGGTTGAAAGAACCGCCGAGGCGGTAGATATCTGTATCGCGGTTACTTTTATCATCCGGTGTAAAGGTTTGCTTCCTGTCATCGCGGATATCGGCAGCAGTGAGACTGCCTGGCAGGCGCAAGTCGTCATCAACGGTCTGGCCTTCTGCAAAGAGGCTAAACAGTTCGTTTTCAAAACCGACATTGGCCAATACATTGCTGTATTCCGATTTATTATTATCACGGTAGTTGTCGGCTTCATTTTTTTCGCCGGAAACGCGGTAAGACAGGCCATTGTTAAAGGCCTGGCTGACCGCGCCTTGGTAGGCTTCGTAATCATCAGTACCCGCGCCAGCTTCGATAAAGCCGCTGAGCTGGTTAGCTTTTTTGGTGATGACGTTGATAACGCCACCGGTGGCTTGATCGCCGTAGAGGGTGCCGGCACTGCCCTGAATGATCTCAATACGATCCACATCCTTAAGTGCAATGCTGGCAAGATCCGGGCCTGCAAGGGAAGGATTGTTCAGTTTTCGGCCATCGACCATGATCAGTACATTGTTGGCGCTATTGGCGCCAAAGCCACGCATCGAAATAGATGCACCGCGGCCCTGGTTGCCGATGACATCATTAACCTGGATGCCGGCCTGGGCATTGAGCACCTGTACCAACTTGTTAGCACCACTGAGCTTGATCTGCTCGGCGGTGAGTACCTGAATACTGGCGGGTATTTCTACCGAGTGTTGTTCAGAGCGGGTGCCGCTGACAATCACATGCTCAAGCGCCTGTGAGTCTTCGGCGAGTGAAAATGGGCTAAGGCCTATGAGTGCAC
This sequence comes from Spongiibacteraceae bacterium, assembly GCA_030621845.1. GTDB lineage: Bacteria > Pseudomonadota > Gammaproteobacteria > Pseudomonadales > Dasaniaceae > JAUXHA01. The sequence goes on along the minus strand of JAUXHA010000084.1, from coordinate 168 downwards.
AGGCGAGAAGTCCTCGAGTTTGGTTTTTATAAGACATGGTAATCCCCAATCTTTTCATTAAAAGTTTGAGGGAGGGAACAGCAGGTAGTGGAGCGATACCCGACGACGCCCTCCGCATCATCGTTTGAGCTATGAAATAGCTCGCTGCACAAGGTTGGTGTCGGGCTT
>JAUXHA010000073.1 GCA_030621845.1 Spongiibacteraceae bacterium | reverse complement strand
AGGAAATGGGCATGCTGGATTTTCAGGCGGTGCACTGGGGTAATGGTATCCGCGATGTACAGTATTTCCTGATCGACTCGCTGCCCGCCGAGGTGTTGGCCGAGCACGAACAGGCGCTGATTCGCTATTATGTGCAGCGTCGCGCTGTGCACGGTACTGCCATCGACCTTGAAACGACCTGGCAGCAGTATCGCAGCTTTACCTACCACACCTGGATGACGATTGTTGTTTCAATCGGTTTTGCGGCCATGAGCGAGGAGCAGGACGGCCTGATGGCAGAAATCCTGTCCCGCGCAGTCGCGGCGATAGAGCGGGTGGATTACCCGCAGTGGCTGGAGGACTATCTCGGCGTAAAGAGCCGGTGACAGGGTTATTTTATAATGGTTCTTTTCTTCAGGGTAATCGGCAGGTTATCCGTCGGCTTGGGTAAGGGGAATGATTGCATTTTGGGCTGATAATCCGCAGGGAGTGAATACTCATAATTAAGCAGTAGTTGGTGCATGAAACACTTCACCATCATATTGGCAAAGTGCATGCCGACGCATTTGTGAATACCTCCACCAAAGGGGATGTAACAGAAGCTATGATTTTTATGCTCTTCGCGCCCCGGTGTAAATCGATTGGGATCAAAATCAAGGGGATTGGTCCAGTATTCTGGCAGCATGTGGGTGTAGGAGGGCGGTAAATACAGCATGGTGTTGGCCGGTACGGTGAAGCCACCAATTTCACACTCTTTAATGGTTCGACGTGTCATCATCGGTACAGAGGGATGTAACCGGAGCGCTTCCTTGAAAACCAACTCCAGTGTTTCCAATTTATTGAGATCATCATAATCCAGACTTTCTTTATTCAGTGCCAGCGACTCCTCGCGCATTTTTTGTTGCCATTCCGGCTTCATGGCGGTGTGCAGTAAAATACTGGAGAGGGTGCTGGTGGTGGTATCGTGTGCGGCGAATAATAAAAAGCTGGTATGGGGCACAATCATGCTTTCAGGAAATAATTCGCCGTTGTCCATTTTTTCCCGACACATAAATGACAGCATGTCGTTACCATCACCGCTACGGCGTTGGGGTATGATGGTGCTAAAGTATTTTTCGAGATACTTTTTACCTTGTTTGCCTTTGTGAAACTTAAAACCGGGCAGATTAACCTTAAACAACCCCATCAGGCCTTTGTCGCTGATATCGAGAAACGCCTGGTTCATTTTTTCCATTTCTTCGTCGCTTTCATTAACACCAATGAAAACCGCTGAACCAATTTCCAGTAACGCGCGTTTGATGGCGGGCAGGAATAAAAAGTCTTGCTTGTGCTGCCATGATGCCAGCGAAGAGGAAAACAGCGGGTTGATAATATCGACATAGCCTTTCATGGGTTCGGTTTTAAAAGCGGTTTGAAACATTCGGCGCTGAAAGCGGTGCTCATCACCGTCCAGCAGTAGCAGGCCGCCGCGATAAAACTCACCGAGGTTAGAGTCGTAGCCCATCTGTGTTGAAAAGCATTTGTCACTATCGAGATGAATCTGTTTGTAAATGTCGGGGCCGATCAACAGCAGTCCTTCTTTACCGCCAATTTTGGTTCTTGAGACCGGGCCATACTCTTTATAGCATTTATCGACATAGGCATAGAGGTCGCTCACTAGTTCGATACTCTTACCCAGATAGGGCAGCAGGCCATAGTCACCCGGAATATGACGCAGCTGGGTATTGTGGGCTTGTGTTTTATAAGACGGTGCAGTTATTTCAGTCATGCTCGATCATTCCGCGGTAGAGGGTGTGGGTCATTTCTTTAGCCAGTGCTTTAAAGCTTAAGCCGAGGGTGAGTTTGCCGGATAAATGCAGGCTGATGACACCGTGCATACCGGCCCAAAATAGCTGCGTGGCAACGGTGGCATCTGATTTAATTACGCCGGCATCAACGGCAACGGTAGAGGTTCTAATGAGTATGCTTTGCAGGCGGTTTAACTCGGTGGCGAGCTCTGGATAGTCGGCCTCATCGGTTTGCGAACACTCAAACATCAACCGATAAAGGTCGGTGTGCTCTAGCGCAAAGTCATAATAGACATCGGCGAGCGCCTCCAGGCGCTTTAAGGCCGAGGGCAGGTTGGCCGTACTCGCCTCGGTGAGGTCGCTTAGCTGGCGAAAACCGGAGGCGCGCACGGCGGCGAGAATTTCTGCCTTGTCCTTAAAATAGCGATAGGGCGTCATGCGGCTGACCGACAGCTCATCAGCCAGGGTTCTCATACTGACGCCGTCAAAACCCTTGTCGGCAAACTGCCGTGCCGCGACCTGGCAGAGCCGGGTTCTGAATTCTTCTACGGCTTGCCTGGAGAGTACTTTGGGCATAGCGGGTTTCCAGTGCGGTGATAGTGAATAAGGGATAATCGTTAATTAATATTGACGGTATAAATTTATGATGTCAATATTTGCTCGTATTAATTTACAACGTCAAATTAAAACAGAGTGACTTATGAATCAAGACAAGCCCAGCTATCAAGATAATTTAATGAAGTTTGCCGCCAAACCTGCACAGGAAGACGCGATACAGAGCTATGTTGATGAAATTAATGAAAACGGCTGCATTATTATCCCCAATGTTCTCTCCCCCGATGAGGTAGCCGACATAAAAGGCGCGCTGGCACCCTATTGGGCCGACAAAAAGGGCCGCACTGATTTTGAGGGCTTTGATACCGAGCGCATCTATGCCCTGTTAGCCAAAGATACCCGATTCGCCAAGATTATTGAGCACGACCTGACCATGGCGATTATCGACCAATACCTGTTTCCCTCTTACTTACTGTGGGGGGCGATTGCGATCAAAATTAACCCGGGTGAAACGCCGCAGCACTTTCATACCGATGATGAAAGTGCCGCCGCTCCCCGGCCGCGTGGCCCGGCGGGTATAAGTGTGATGTGGGCGCTGGATGACTTTACCGAAGAAAACGGTGCCACCCAGTATGTTCCCGGCAGCCACTTGTGGCCCGACGGCTGGACGGTGGAAGAGGATGATCCGCGGATCAAAAAAGCGGTGATGAAAGCGGGCTCTATTATGTTGTGGATGGGCACGGTGGTGCATCGTGGTGGCCAGAATTATTCTGCTGAAACGCGGCTGGGTATCACTACGCAGTACTGCCAGCCCTGGCTGCGCCCGGTTGAGAATATGTCGCTGGCGGTACCCCCGGAGAAAGCAGCGCAGTATTCAGACAAGATTCGCGGCATGCTGGGTTACGGCTTATTAGCGGGTAGCTTTATGGGTTACGTCGACGGTTTAAACCCCAAACGGCTCTGTGAAGCAGCGGCAGAAAAGTTGGGTATTGAGCAAATCGACAGCATGACCGGGCAGCCTGTAAATAAGGATTGAGGGCTTGTTGAATTTATTGCTGAAAAATACTGCGCCCTCCGACGATGGTCGCCAGCACTTCAATCTCATTAAGAGTGGCTGCTTGATTAAGCGGGTTGCTGGATAATACTACCAGGTCGGCATATTTTCCCGCTGTTATGGAGCCGCGGTTGTGCTCCTGAAAAATCTGCCAGGCGGCATTAATGGTGACTGCTTTTAACGCTTCCATAACTGATATTCGTTCATCCCCGCCGATCAGTTGACCGGAACTCGACAGGCGATTTACCGCCGTCCATACCAGGAAGAGTGGATCCATCGGTACCACCGGGGTATCGAGGTGGATGGTAAAGGGTAGACCTATGGCGAGGGCGCTGGCCGCCGGACTTATCCGCGCTGCCCGTTCCGGGCCGATAAAAATATCGCGGTGGCGGTCGCCCCAATAATAGGTGTGGGCAACAAAGAAGCTGGGAGTGACGCCCAGTGTTTTCATTCGCTGTAATTGGTCATTGCGCGCCATTTGCGCATGAATGATGATGTGCCGACTGTCTGCCCGAGGGTGCTTTTGCTGCGCTTGCTCGATGGCGTCGAGAATATCGTCAATGGAGGCGTCGCCGTTGCCGTGGATAGCCAGTTGGTAGCCGTTGCTGTGGTATTTTTCTACCCAGTCGAATAGCTCGGCTTTGGGCACGCGGGGGTAGCCGCGATAATCTACCTGGCCATGAAAGGGCACATAATAGGGTTGTGACAGGTAGCCGGTATAACCCTGGATGCTGCCATCGGCAATGATTTTAATCGCGCCAATATTGACCTGGTCGGATTCGAAGTCTTCGGCTTTGAGTGAGCCGTCCAGCAGCTTTGGGCCGAAGACGTTGTACAGTGGCCACAATTCAAGCCGCTGTGGTACCAGACCAATCATCGTGCCCAGCTTAATGCCCTGGGCGAAGCGACTGTCAACGGCGCCGCTTTGGGCTGTGGTTACGCCCACCCGTGCATAATCTTCAGCGGCTATTTTCATCATTTTGAAACCGTCGATGATGGAAAAATCCATCGCCAGTTGTTGAATAGGCTCCAGTGCATTTTCTTCCACCAGGCCGGTCAGGCGGCCATTGTCATCGCGAACATAAACACCGCCTTCGGGGTTGGGGGTGGATTCACTAATGCCGGCAAGCTCAAAAGCCAGGCTGTTGGCGACACCCATGTGGCCTGAAATATGCCAGAGATACACCGGGTGATCCGGCGCGATGGCGTCCAGTTCGTCGCGGCTGGGGTGGCGCTGCTCGGTGAGGCCGGTATCATCGTAACTGATCCCAAACACCCATTCTCCCTTGGCGGTGTCCGCGGCCTTGGCCTTTATCGCGGCGAGAAGTTGCGGAATGTCATTAATCACGCCAATCGGCGGGCTGTTGAGATCAACATTCAGTGCGGCCATGGCGGAGCCTGGAAAGTGACTGTGGGCATCAATAAAGCCGGGTATCAGGGTTTTCCCCTGCAGATCGTGTACCACGGTGTCAGCGTTAATCATCGCGCGAATTTGCTTATTGCTGCCCACCGCGCCAATGCGTTGTTGCTGGATAAAAATAGCCTCGGCGACAGGCATGTCCGTATCCATAGTCAGGATATTACCGTTGATAAACGCCTGGCTATCCGGGATGGGTCGGTACAGGAGCGAGAAGGCAATGGCGGCAACAGCCACTACCAGCAGAAGCAAGGCGATAGAGCGTTTTTTAATCATCAGTTTCTCACTATAAATGATTCGGCAAACAATAGCGGGCAGTTTATACTGTGGCGTCTGAAATCTATATCGATCATGTTAACCGAGGAAGAAAGTAATGCCTATTCAGGAGCATTCAGGAAAAGTATTTATTGTTGTTGACCCGGCCCAGGAGCAGCCTTTGGCGCTGGATCGGGCACTGATAACGGCTAAATTGCTAAGCAAGGATTCATCGATTCCTGCACCCGAGCCGCATATTTTATTATCTGTTGATATGGATAATACCGACACTTCAGCTGACAACGAGCAAGTCTGCCGTGGTAGTGACTGGTTTTTTGAGAAAATCATTGATCCACTGAAGGCCACGGAAATGCAATACAGCATAGAAATGAGTTGGTCCACCGACTGGTATGGATCGATCATCAAGGGCGCTGAAAAACAAAATGCGGAGTTAATTATGTTGCCGCTGGCGACAAGACCCAGTGAGCGGGAGCGCATATTCAGTGACTCAATCTGGCACCTGTTGCGCACCGCAACCTGCCCGATCCTGGTGGTTCAACCGGGCGCTAAACCACAGCGGAAAACTATTCTGGCGGCGGTGAACTTCCAGTCTCACAAGCCGGAATACCAGCGCTTGAATGAGTTGATTATTTCCCGGGCTCAGTGGACGGCGAAAAATTACGGGGCCGATCTTCATGTGGTGAATGCCTATCAGGACTCCCTGAATTATCCCGACCGGGCCAAGCTGGCAAGCGAAACAGAAGTGGATACTTCGCATATCCATGTCAGGATTGGCGCCCCCGATGAAATTATCGCTGAAGTAGCAAAAGAAATTGATGCCGATATTCTGGTAATAGGCACTCGCGGTCGCTCCAGTCGTTGGCGCGGTAATACTTCGGAAAAAATAATCACCCAGGTGGATTGCGATATACTGTCTATTCATTAATGAATTGGGAAGGTCTGCTCCTGAATGAATACCAGTAAACCGATGGAGTGGTATCCGCGCCGATTACAAGAGTGGATCGGGCGGCAACTCGGCGTTCACGGCACTTTGTCCGTGAAGGAGATCGAGGGCGGGATGTCCAATGAAGTTTATGCTATCGATATCGATGGCCACCGTTGGTTATTGCGCAAGCCGCCGTCCCGTTTATCTCATCATTCTGCCCATAATGTATTGCGCGAATATCGTATTCTCGACACCTTGCAAAAGACCCGGGTGCGGGTGCCGAAGCTGATTGCTTCCTGTGAAGATATCGCTGTGATTGGAACTCCTTTTTATCTGATGGATAATGTTAGCGGTGTCGTGGTCGGGGATCGCTTGCCTGAGCTATACCGTCTGTCACCGGACAGCCATGGCGGTTTCGGTTTTGCAATGATGGATGCGCTGATCGAACTGCATTCGGTCGATTGGAAGTTACTCAAACTTGCTGATATTGGTGTAGAGGAAGGTTATCTTGATCGCCAGGTTGACCGCTGGATGTCCCAGTACACTACGCGAAAATTTCGTGAGCTACCCCATCTGGATACCCTGGCGCAATGGCTGCAAGAAAATCAGCCTCCGGCCCAGAGTCCGGTGTTAATGCACGGGGATTACCGCTTAAACAATATTATTTTTTCAGCACAGCCCCCGGCGAGAGTGCTGGCAATCATTGATTGGGAGTTGACGACAATCGGCGACCCTTTACTCGACCTGGCGCTGGCGCTGGTATTTTGGTCGGGCCCGGATAATGACTGGGAGTTAACTAACCCGCGCTTACCCGGCCGTGGCTGGCTAAAGAAATTACCGCCAGGGGTCGAGTTGGCGGCATATTATGCGGATAAAACAGGTCGTGATTTAAGCAATCTGGATTACTATTGTATTCTGGCAGCGTGGAAGTTAGCCATTATTTCTGAAAGCCGTTACGCCCGGTTGATGGTGACCGATAGCTCGGCAATGAGTAATAATGCCTTAAAAGAATTCGCACCACGAATACTCGAAGCGGCCCACCAACATATTCCCTAGTTCGGCAGGATCCAGTATGTGGCAAAAAAATAAAAAAGCAGAGGATGACTGGCAAACCAGGGTAGACGACTGTGAATCCGACCTTCAGCTGTTACGTGAAGAGCGCGACGAGCTAAAAGCCTGGTGTGATGAGTTGCAATCCCGGCAGCGTCAATTGGGCTTCAGTCAGCAGGTGTTCCAGTGCTGGAATCAATCCATGGCGGACTTGCGCGTGGTTAGGCAATCGGGAATACATACCACGCAGGCGCTGAGTAATATCAATCGCGATTTTCTCAGCCACCATCTCGCTTACAGGGAAAGCAGGAAAACCTTACTGAAATATGTGGCGGAGTTTACCGACAGTTATAAACAGGCGGATAATAGCCGCGAAAATATATTTCAAGTCCAGCTTCATGCAGAAAAGCTTAGCGCTGGGCTTAAAAAAATTGATTCGATTTCGGAGCGACTGCGTTTATTATCCCTGAATGTGGCGATTGAATCAGCGCAGACGACAGCGCAGTATTTCAGGGAATCGATAAGCATTACGCTGCGAGAAATTTCGGAGGCGACCAAAGTAGTAGCGGCTGACATATCGATATTGAATCAACGTATTGAAGTGGATAATAAAAAAACCGATGGCTATTTTAATACCGTGACCGACGGGTTTATTGGTTTTTCCAGGGCAATCAGTCCACTGCTTGAGGCGGCAGATCAAAGCGCCGAGCTTATTTTAAGCATGGCTACGATTATCGGTGAATGGACCACGGATAATCTGCTTCAGTCGATGAAAGTTGAGCATATTCTGTGGAAATTTACTGTTTATAGCCAGTTGCTGGGCGTCTCAAATGAGGCACCGTTTAGTTGTGATGGTGGTTTAAGTCACTGGCCAGAGCATTGGAGCAGCATGGTTTCATCAGGGCATCTATCTATTGAGGCGGCGTTGGAAAAAGTCAGTGGCGTTGCAAAAAATCTAGCCCGGCAGTATCAACAATCCGAATTTACCGATGTGTTGGTGCAGCTACAGGCACTGGAGCAGGCCAGCGCCGAACTGTTTATTGCTTTTGACCAGTTGCCGCAGAGCATGGTCGAGGCTTAGCCCGGGGCAATCGAATATACAGGGTGATAAACTGTTTTTTTAAGAGATGAGTTGTATACTCCATGACGCTTTACAAGACGACTTTTTTTAACTGAATAAAATACAGAGGAAATTTTCATGCGATTTTCTTACCATCACAGTATGTGTTCGCCCGATCAATATGTGGCCCTGACTCAAGCTGCCGAAGAAGTAGGCTTTGGCGCCGTGACCATGCCGGATAGCATCTGTTATCCTCAGGAGGCAAGCTCACAATACCCTTATAACGATGATGGCAGTCGTGAATTTCTTGAGGGGGTGCCCTTTGTTGAGCCTTTCCTGTTGACCGCGCACCTGGCGGCGGTGACAGAAAAAATTTGCTTTGTTACTTCGGTGATGAAACTGGCTATTCGCCAGCCGGTGATTGTCGCCAAGCAATTGTCCAGTTTGGCAGTGCTGACCAATAACCGTTTCAGTTTTGGTGTTGGTATCAGTCCCTGGCAGGAAGATTTTGATATTGCGCAAATTCCCTGGGCCAAGCGGGGTAAACGCATGAATGAGATGGTGGAGATTATCCGTGGCCTGATGACGGGTGAGTATTTCAGTTATAAGGGCGAAATATTTGATATCCCGGCGATTAAACTTAATCCCACGCCCACCAAACCGGTACCGATCCTGATTGGCGGTCACTCCGAAGCGGCGCTAAAGCGTGCAGCCCGGCTCGGCGATGGTTGGATTGCTGCTGGTGGCAGTTTCGAGGAGATCAAGGTAATGATGGATCGGCTGAAAGAGCTGCGCAAGGAATTCGGCAGGGATCATTTGCCCTTTGAGTATTCGGTTGCAACGGCAGAGGGCTATAACGCCGACGGTGTTAAGCGCCTGGCAGAGGAAGGTGTGACTGAAATTGCGCTGGCGTTTCGCAATGTCTATGCCAGGGAAGTCGACGATAAAACGCTGGAAGAAAAAATTGCGACTATGCACTGGTACGCGAATGAAGTGATCGCCAAGTCGGGTGTTTAGCCATTATTCAGAGATGTCCTAGGCTGGCTTCACTAAAAATTCAGGAAAATCAGTTATACAGGCAGTAAAGTTAATTGCATTTAGTAACTGTTGTGGCTAACTCCATGAGTCCGTTACTTATGTAAAATTCGTTAGTGAATTTAATAATTCAGCTCCTCGGTTTGGTTTAGGGTACTCCTTGTTGGCTCGAATAGCTTATCCACTATTTGGGCTGCTTCATCACTGCCGAGGAGCCTGCCATGCCCGCCCAACTACTGATGGAATATCTGGACCGTTCGGGAATCACTTATCAGTTGCAATCCCATCTATCCGCCTATACCACCCCAGAGGTGGCGCAAGCCAGTCATATCCGGGGTCGAAACTTTGCCAAGGTGGTGATGATTAAGGCCGATGCTGAGCTGGCCATGGTGGTATTGCCTGCGCATTATCACGTGGAGTTGGAATTGTTGGCCCATGCGATTGGGGCGGAACAGGTGGTATTGGCGACTGAGCGTGAATTTGTACACCGCTTCCCGCGCTGCGAAATCGGGGCGATGCCGCCGTTGGCGCACCTGTATGGTTTACAATCGTTTCTGATGCCGGTATTCCAGCAAGACCAGGAGGTGGCATTTAATGCCTGTAGCCATACCCTGGTAGTGAGGATGAACTACGCCGATTTCCTGAGAGTGGGTCATTTTGACCTGATTGATAGCGGCGTAATGCCGCCGGGGATTAACCTGCCTAAGGTCCAGCAGCGTACGGTACGTTTTTAGTCCGGTGACTGCCTAAGAGCTTCTATCATTTTAAAGATGGTCTTTGCGTAGCTTTCCCGTTGATCCATGGGCAGCATTAGCAGGTGTTGGCCGGCGCCAATCACCAGGTCGAAGGCAGCAGAGGTAATATCTTCGGAGGAAATGTCGGTGCGTACTTCACCGCGGCTCTGCATGTCGGCAATTAATCCGTTCATCAGTGTGCGGAAATCCTGTAACTTTTCGTTTTGTTTGGCCAGTTCTTCCGCGCGAGTCAGGCTATGCGAGTAGAGGTTAAAGCGAACCCGCCACTCTATATCGGTTTCCTCGGTGAGGGGTAAACCTGCACGAACAACCGGAATAAAACTATCCAGGGTGGGGGTCTCGGCGAGGATGGCTTCCATGCGTCGGTTGATATTGGAGTCTGCCCACTCAAAAGCTGCCAGTACAATCTGCTCTTTGTTGGTGAAATAGTGTGATAGCACACCAATTGAACAGCCCATTGCCTTGGCCAGGGAGCGCGTGGTTAGTCCGGACATGCCTTCCCGGGCGATTAATTTGGCGGCAGCGATGGAAACTTCTTCACGGCGACTATCGTGATCAACTTTTTTCAATGTGTTCTGCCTTGTTATTATTGGTTTCAGCTAACTCGGTCCAGAGCATTACTGAGCTGCAAGATAACATTTTTTGCATGCAGGTAAAAACATTCTATTTTATAAGGGCATTGGCGTCCTGGTTAGTTTATGGCCGTTCCTGCTACTGGCATATAAGGCCAGTTGGGGAAATCAAATATGAACGAATATGTTATAGGGTGAACGGGGGGTTGAGTTTATAATTTCATCTTCTTCTATCAACTATCAGGGTATTGGGTAATGAAAATAGGTTTGCATCAGGGTTATTGGCAGAAGCAGCCCACAGATCGCTTTATTGAGCTGGCCCAAAAGGCCGAGGCGCTGGGTTTTAACTCGGTGTTTACAGCGGAGGCGTACGGTTCTGACTGTTTTACGCCTTTGGCAGCCATTGCGGCGACAACCAGTAAAATCCAGTTATGTACCGGGGTGATGCAAATCTCAGCGAGAACACCGGTTTGTGCGGCAATGTCAGCATTGACCCTGGATCATATTTCCAATGGTCGCCTTGCCCTGGGGGTGGGTGTTTCCGGGCCGCAGGTAGTTGAAGGCTGGTATGGCGAGCAGTTCAAGCGCCCGTTACAGCGCACCCGCGAGTGGCTGGATATTTTCCGGCAGGTCATTGCCCGAGAGGGTGGCGTTGAGCTGGCCGGGAAACAATACCAGTTGCCGTATCAAGGCCCCGACAGCCTTGGTCTTGGCAAACCGCTGAAAAGTATTACTCACCCGCTGCGGAAGAAAATCCCGCTTTATCTCGGTGCCGAGGGGCCAAAGAATATTGCCCTGGCCGCTGAACAGTTTGACGGCTGGTTACCGATTTTTGTTTCCCCCTATCGCATGGGTATTTTTGAGGAGAGCTTGCAGGAAAAGAAAGAGGATTTCGAAATCACGGCGATGGTGACATTGAGCATTAATGACAATATCAAAGAGGCGCTGTACCCGGGAAAAATGACCATGGCGCTCTATCTGGGTGGCATGGGTGCCAAGGATGACAACTTTCATAAGAATTTGATTGGTCGCATGGGCTTTGCTGATGCGGCGCAGGAAATTCAGGATCTGTATCTGGCAGGCAAGCACGCTGAGGCGATCGATGCGGTGCCCGATGCGCTGGTGGATGAAATTGCCCTGGTAGGGCCAAAGGAGCGGATACGCGAGCGGCTGCAGGACTGGAAGAAGTCGCCGATCACCCAGCTTTTGATTGGGCACAGTGATGACTACGATAGCACGGTGTCCAATATGGAGTTCCTGGCGGAGCAAACCCTATAGTTCCATGGCTGAAACCTAGAGCTAATGATGATTGATCCGCGCACGCCGGTATCGGCGTTGTCCAGCAGAAACTGGATGACCCCGGCGAGGCGGTCAGTTGATGCTGGCGGCGGTTAAAAAGGCCGCTGCTGATGATAGGCCACGCAGGTGTTAACTTCATTGATGGAGCCTAATATTACTGGCACCCGTTGGTGAATTTTTTCCGGCTGGATATCGAGTATCGGGCCACTATCGGTATAGGCCGCGCCTCCCGCCTGCTCAATTAACATTCCCATAGGATTGGCCTCATACATCAGCCGTAACTTTCCTGGTTTGTCGGGATCACGCTTATCCCATGGGTAAGTAAACAGACCGCCGCGACAGAGAATTCGGTGGACATCGGCGACCATGGCCGCCACCCAGCGCATATTAAAATTCTTTTCTCGGGGACCGTCACTGCCGGCCAGTAAATCATCAATATAAGCTTGCATGGGGGGCGCCCAAAAACGCTGGTTAGACATGTTGATAGCGAATTCACGGGTTTCGGTATCGATTTGTACCCTGTCGACGGTAAGAATAAACTCCCCGGTTTGTTGATCGAGGGTATACATTTGCACGCCGTCACCCAGGCTGAGTACCAGCATCACTGAGGGGCCATAGAGCACGTAGCCCGCCGCGACCTGTTGGCGGCCGGGCTGTAGAAAGTCCTGCTCGCTGACGGCAGCAGAGGCCGGAGCGGGCATGATTGAAAAAATAGTGCCTACCATGCTGTTGATATCGATATTAGAGGAGCCATCCAGGGGGTCGAAGGCGACCAGGTAGTGCCCCTCATCGTTTCCTGCAACAATGGTTTCCTCCTCCTCTGAAGCTACGGCGCGAACGCTGCCCGACGCAATCAAGGTCTGCTTGAGGATGTCATTGGATACCACATCCAGCTTCTTCTGTGTTTCACCCTGTACGTTTTCCGCCCCGGCTGACCCCAGCACGCCAGTCATTGCTCCACCCTGAAGTTGAGTGGTGATTTCTTTACAGGCTCGACAGATGCTGAGGATTAACTGTATCAAGTCGGCAGGCGTATTGTTGTCCTGTAATTGCTGGGTCAGTTGTTGCATAAACAGTGTCCTTATTAGTGATGGCGCATTATGCCAATTTGCGGTGAAGCTGTCAGCCTGTGCTGATGGCGGCCATCAAGGGTGTCTTACCGTTGCTAATGGCTTGTAGGCAGGAAATCATTTAGAACATTTCTGCATGGGAATCGACAATTGATGAAATATGGTTATTAAAACCAGGCTTCCTTTTGGTGACAAAAAAAACACTATCATCCCAGAGGTGGGTTCGCAGCTTCGCTAAGTGATTGATTTATTGTCCTGTCGGTGGCAAACCGGCAAGGATGCTCCCTGCCGCTGAAGACCTGCGAGTGAAAAAAGTGCTAACTGTTTCGATTTTTTGTGTGAACTATTTCCGTTTGTTAACAATCAATAAATTATTGGCTGCCATTTTTTTGAATTTTTTTCCGGCCAGGGCGGTAAGACATCCGCAATGGTTTTTTCTTGACGCGGGAAAGGGGGAGTTGGCGGGATAAAAACCTCGGTGACAGTTTTTTTTATGCTAATCATTGATTCGGTGATAAGAAAAAAAATAACATCTCTCCCGGTTATAAGTGTTGCGGGCTCATCTGCTCATTGCCGTGATTCGGCGCATTGGGCGGGGTTGAATCAGTGCATAAGCTGACCTAGTCTTTAGCTGAACCTGGGCAAATCCAATGAGGATAGAACCATGAAAACTACAACATTGATATTTTTTCTCCTTGCTTCCGTAGCGCATGCAGTTAATGCAGCAGAGTCGTTACAAACGGGAGAAGTTGATTATTGTAAGGTTTCTTACACAGATGTGGATGACGGTGATGCTGGAACATATCGCGGTCAGTGTGAGAATGAAAAGCCTAACGGCAAGGGTGAGGTCTCCTATTACAACGGTGATTCACTGCAGGGTGATTTTAAAAATGGCACTGTAGATGGCAGTGGTACCTACCGGTCTGTAGCGGGTAATGTCTATGAAGGCGCTTTCCAGGATGGTAAACGTCACGGAAAGGGTACTTACACCTGGGCACAGGGCAGCACCTATGACGGTGAGTGGATTGGCAACCAGCGTCATGGTAACGGTGTTTTTACCTGGACCAATGGCAATCGCTTTGAGGGTGAGTTTCGCGATAACAAACGTTATAACGGCACTTACATTACGGGTAGCGGCAGGGTTTATCGGTGTCGTTTAGGTCAGTGCAGATAGAGTTTAGATAGTTGTCTGGTAGTTACTGATCGATAATATCCTCCCTTATTAGGGAGGATTTTTTTTGCCTGCGATGCCAGCCCGCTGGCACTTCCTGTTTCGAAAACTGCCAGCGCTTATGGCTTCAGCAATTAAGCCGGTTGTCGATTAACTGCTCTACTACCGAGGGATCAGCCAGGGTTGAAGTGTCGCCAAGGTTTTCAAGCTCATTGGCAGCAATCTTGCGCAAAATACGCCGCATGATTTTTCCTGAGCGGGTTTTTGGTAGCCCCGGTGCCCACTGGATTAAATCAGCTTTGGCGATGGGACCTATTTCCCGGGAACACAGTGCATTCAATTCGGTTTTTAGTTCCTCGCTGGCGGTCGCCCCCTGCATCAGCGTGACATAGGCATAAATGCCCTGGCCTTTGATGTCGTGGGGATAGCCGACAACGGCGGCTTCGGCGACACTGTCATGCAATACCAGGGCGCTTTCAATTTCAGCGGTGCCCATGCGGTGGCCGGAGACATTGAGTACATCATCAACGCGGCCGGTAATCCAGTAGTAGCCATCTTCATCACGCCTGGCGCCATCGCCGGTAAAGTAGTAACCGGGATAGGTGCTGAAGTAGGTGTCGATCATGCGCTGGTGATCGCCATAGATACTGCGAATCTGGCCTGGCCACGAAGCC
>JAUXHA010000143.1 GCA_030621845.1 Spongiibacteraceae bacterium | reverse complement strand
CTCGCCGGAAGCATCGAGCGACAATTCAGGGAACTCAGCACAGCCTTGCTGCGCAACAAAATCGAGAGGGGCGGCCGCCGCTTCGTCACCCAGCGTACCGTCCTCGGCGATATAGTTTCCCGATTTGATGTGTTGCAGCATAAAGCGACCGTTCTCGGTCGCCAGTAATTGCCACTCGCCCTCGGATTGCAGCTGATCTTCTATGACCACTTCGCCGTCGACAACCGTGGTATCAAATGCCAGCGATGGCTGCAGCAGCAGTTGCTGTCCATCTGAGGTCAGGTACTGGCTATTTTCATCAAACAACAGATATTTGCCCAGATCCGATGGTCGCAGCAGAAAAAGACTGGCAACGGAATCTTCATTGGGCCCTATAAAGGTCTCACCACCGTTAGGAGAAATTGTGTAACAACCATTGGCCACCGCAAATACCGCATTTTCCTCGGCGGCAGCGTTTTTAGAATTATTATTATCGCTGCAGCCGAGCATAGGTAGAGCCAGAAAACCCAGACACAGGAGTGTGGTTAGTCGATACCGCATGGTGTTCCTTTGAGTATGAATAACAGTGAGCTCAGCATAACGTGATAGGGGAAGATTTCTACCCCGGGATCGCATACTTTAGACTTTTGTAGGGTAAACTATTCCCATAATTAATAATATTTTGCGGGAGTTATCCACTAAGATGTCTAATTTTAAGGTATTTGCTATTCTCATTGTCATGTTGGCTATGACGGCATGTAGCGACTCCAACCAATCAGGGGCAGGCCAGGGGCCAGAGGGCAATCCCAACCCGCTGATTACGGATGAATATGCCGACCCGCATGTGCTGTTGCATGAGGGCGTTTACTATATGTATGGCACTGATTCCCCAAACGATCACTACAACGTTTACACCTCTACAGATATGTACAATTGGCAAGAAGGGCCGGAAATATTTCGAATCGGCAGCAACAACATGTGGGCCCCCGATGTCTATTACGATGCCGATACCTCGCTCTTTTATCTGTGGTATTCGGCGGATTACAAGATCGGTCTCGCCATCGCTAGTTCTCCATTGGGGCCCTTTGTCGATCAGGGCATAAAAATCCAGGATGCGATAGACGCATTCTTATTCAAAGACAGCAACGGTGACTGGTATCTCTATTACGAAGCCATAAAAGAAGCCATCAACATACCTGCAGATTTACCGGTCATCGGAAAGCTATGGGTTCAACCCCTGCAGACCCCGAGCATTTTTAAGGACGTAGCGCCGACCCTGGTGATAGAAGCGGATCAACCCTGGGAAATTCTACCAACCCTGGCCGAGATCACAGAAGCGCCCTGGGTGTTTGAGCATAAGGGTACGTATTATATGATGTACAGCGGCAATATGGCTGGCGATAAAAACTATGCCATCGGTTATGCCACGGCATCTTCGCCCATGGGGCCATGGACCAAGTCAGCTGACAGCCCAATATTGTCTGTGGCCGATGGTTTGAGTGGGCCAGGTCATCACTCCATTGCTACCGGCCCGGATGGCAATCTGTACATGTTCTACCACCAGAAACTTAATTTTTTGTTTAACGATTTTAATCGACAAGTAGCCATAGACCGATTCACCATCAATGACGATGGCTCTCTCTCCGTCGGGGCAACTCCCCTCAGCACGCAATGTTTAACGGAAGAATGCTATTCCGATGCGCCGGTGCTGCAGTAGTAAGCTCAAAGGGTGCACTTTAATGGCGATACCCCAGCCACTGGTCGCTTACCTGCGCGATCAATTTAAACTCGATTGGTACGGCATCCACGGTGCCAGCCATTGGGCAAGGGTGCGCTTTAATGGCCTGCTGCTGGCACGCGAGACAGGTGCCGACACCGAGCTGATTGAATTATTTGCCTTCCTGCATGATGCCGAGCGGCAACACGATGGTGTTGATATTGATCATGGCGAGCGCGCCGCCGAGCTGGCGCAATCACTCAATGGGCGTTTCTATGACCTCAGCCAGCAACGGCTGGGCTGGTTGATGCTGGCTTGCGAGCGACACAGCCTCGGGGATATCCACAGCGATCTCTCCGGCCACGCCAACCGCACCATTACCACCTGCTGGGACGCCGACCGTCTCGATCTGGGCAGGGTAGGGATCAAACCCAGGGCGGATAAGCTGTGTAATGCGCTGGCGCAAAAAGCTTCGGTAATTGACGTGCTGTACCAACGGAGTATAGGGCAGTAGCCAGCTGGGCGAACACACCCTGGCTACCTGTTCTAAAACGCGACATGTAAATCCACACAGTAACGACATGTAGTCAACAACGTCATACTATCCTCTCCATCGAATCAACAAAGAGGAAACGACGATGGCGACTATTGAACTGAAACTAACCCCCCAACGCTCTGCTTTACTGACCGGCCACAGCAACGAATTGCACGTATTGGTACAGGGCCGCGCCCCGGATGCCCCGAAGCGCCAAAAGAAACGGCAAGCACTCAACCTGGCCGTGGTCATCGATAAATCCGGCTCCATGAATGGCCGCCCGCTGGCCGAGGCCCTGCGCTGTGCCCACTACATTGTCGATGCCTTGACTGCCCAGGATCGCTTGTCGGTGGTGGCCTATGATGATCAAGTTGAATTGGTTATCCCTTCCACCCGGGTTGAGCATAAGCAAGGCCTGCACAGCGCCATTGATAGTATCTGTTGTGGCGGTATGACGGCATTATTTGACGGCTGGCAAGCCGGCGCTGAGCAGGCGCTGGAATATGCTTCCGGTCATCTGTCGCGGGTGTTGCTGTTATCTGACGGTTGCGCCAACAGGGGTGAAACGCAGTTGCAGGTGATTGAGGGTGCCGTCAGGGCGATGGCCGACAAGGGCGTCACCACCTCCACTTATGGCCTTGGCGATGGTTTCAATGAAGACCTGATGATCGCCATGGCCAATGCCGGTCAGGGCCAGAGCTATTACGGCGAATCCGCCGATGACCTGATGGAACCTTTCCAGGAAGAATTCAGCTTGATGACATCCCTCTGCGCTCGCCAATTGCGGCTGTCACTGGCAGTGGCTGAGGGCGTGCAGATGACCGTCATGAACCAGTACACCCGCGACGAGATGGGCCGCTACCAACTGCCCGACCTCGCTTACAGCGGGGAAGCCTGGGCGCTGCTCAAGTTACGCATCCCCAGCGACCTCAGCGCGGAGCAGGGCAGGGATATCTTCCTGCTCACCGCCACCCTGATCGGCGAAGACCTGGAGGGCCAACCCTGGTCCGAAGGCCCCGAGTCAATCATCCTCAAAGCGCTACCACTGGAAGCCTTCCAGGCCATCGCCGAGGAACCGCTGGTCAACAGCCGCTTACTGGAACTGCGCGCCGCCGAATTACAGGAACAA
Source organism: Spongiibacteraceae bacterium (assembly GCA_030621845.1). GTDB lineage: Bacteria > Pseudomonadota > Gammaproteobacteria > Pseudomonadales > Dasaniaceae > JAUXHA01. The sequence goes on along the minus strand of JAUXHA010000143.1, from coordinate 1,987 downwards.
GCCCGCGAAGCCGCCCGCCGCCACGACTGGGGCACCGTCGACGAACTGCTGGCCCAGGCCGAACAGGAAGCCGCCGACAACGAGTGGCTACAAGCCACGGTCAAAGTCCTGCGCCGCTACGCCAAGCAGCGCGATATGGAACGCTTCAGCAAAGAGGCTCGCTACAAATCCTCCAGAATGCGCAACCGCCTGGCCAGTATCGATGAAAACAGCCTCAACTACAGCGTCGAAGAAGAGCAGGATATGCCACTCTTCCTCCGCAGAAAGCAGGAGCAGGGCAAGAAGATGGATGACCGCCCCAAGCGGTCATAGGGTTTAAAGGCTATTGATTTCTTTACTCCTTAGAAGTCGCATCAGGTGCGCCCTTGTCGCCAGTTGGCACCAGCTTGAAAGGCATCTGGCGCTTAATTTGAGTATGGCGATAGCGACGCTTTTAGTGCTGACATTAACCTTCAAGATAGTAGTTTTGGTGTTGTGTCGACTTAGTTGTTATTGGGGAGATGGTGCCTGAGAGGTTCAAGGTTCACGAGATTGTTTATTTTTTAATCACCAGCTGACCATGAGAAATAGGCCGCAAACTTGATAAGACCCAAAAAGGGACCTATAGTACCCATATTGGGACCTATTGTGTGCGGCGCTATGACGACTAACTCTTCTGCTATCGGTGATGTTTTATTTACCAAGACGCAACAGCGGGTATTGGGCCTGCTTTATGGGCAGCCTGCCCAAAGTTACTATTTAAATGAACTGGTTCGCCTGGCCGATATTGGCAAGGGTACAGTAATACGTGAGCTTGAAAAGCTCTGTGCCGTGGGTTTAATTACGGTGAGAAAACAAGGTAATCAAAATCATTATCAGGCAAATCCGGCTAACCCGGTGTTTACCGAACTCAAGGGGATTGTTGATAAAACCTTTGGTGTGGTGGGTATTTTACAAACCGTACTGCAACCGATAATAGCAGCGCTTGATTTTGCCTTTGTCTACGGATCAGTGGCCAAAGGTAATGAGCACGCCGCCAGCGATATTGATCTTATGCTGGTCGCTGATAATCTCAGCTACAGCGGGGTGATGGATTTATTATTAGAAGCGGAGCAGGTCCTGGGCCGTACCGTTAACCCCACTCTCTATACCCATCAGGAATTTGATGATCGATTACAACAGCAACAAAGCTTTGTTAGCCGAGTCGTCATGCAAAATACACTCTGGTTACAAGGTGAGGTATTATTTGCAGATCAATACAGGGAATTTACCAAAAAGGAGTAACATCGCATGGAAGCGCTGGATAACCTGGTTACCATTAAGAAGCTTAATAAAGAGCCCCCTGATCAGGTGGAGTTTGATGGTATGCTCGCCGCCGCTCGGACAAAACTACAAGATGCGAAACTATCCGGTTTATCAAAGGACAGTCAGCTTTCTTTAGCCTATAGTGCTGCCCATGACCGCCATAAGCCGCGCAATGTCGCGGAGTATGAAGGCCATCTGGATATTGATAACGCACTTCTCGCTGATTTGTTGCGTTTAACCGGCGAATTAGAAATGAAGGTGGCAGTGCTTGAACGGATATAGGCAGGTTGGCTACGCTTCGGCGACCTGCCTAAACCTAACCCATCAACCTAATTGACATCGTAACCTATAGAGTTACAATAGCCCGCTATGATAATTAGTTTTTTGCACAAGGGACTGGAGCGCTTTTACCACACCGGTAAGACCTCGGGCATTCAAACTAAGCACGCTAAACGCTTGCGGCTGATTCTTTCAAACCTCGATCAGGCCGAGTGTGTGGGCGATATGGACTTACCTGGTCTTCGCTTACATGAGTTAAAAGGGCGCAGAAAAGAGGTATGGACTGTCACGGTGAGTGGTAATTGGCGAGTCACTTTTCGTTTCAAGGGCAAGGATGCTGAAATAGTGAATTATGAGGATTATCACTAATGGCAATGTATAACCCAGCACATCCAGGTGAAATATTAAAAGAGTTAATTATTGA
>JAUXHA010000095.1 GCA_030621845.1 Spongiibacteraceae bacterium | reverse complement strand
TATACATGGTATCCAGCGCCAGGATCCGGTCGTGTAATGAGGGCCCTCTGAGTAGCCGCCATAAATTAAGCAGCAGTGCCAGGGCAATAGTGGCTCCGCAAAGAAGAAGTGCTGTCTCTAGCATTCGAAAATCTCCTTTAGAAGTTTTTCATAACGCTGTTTGATGGTGGCAATCAACTCTTCCTCATTCTCCAGGTTGAGAACATGTATATAGAGCCATTTGTTGTCGTCTGAAATATCAGAACTGACGGTACCTGGTGTCAATGAGACGGTGCTGGCTAAAATGGTTATTGCTGTCACCGTGTCAAGATCAATGGGCACCGCAATAAATCCGGGTTGCAGCAATTTTGGTGGTCTGATCACCATGTTAGCGACCTGGAAATTGGAAACGATAATGTCCCACGCCAATTGCAGTACGTAATAAACAGCCAGCAATGGTTTTTTCAGTTTGGGTTGTGGCGTTTGTAGTGGCGCTGTGAGAATTGGGATAACGATGGCTAGAAAGCTCCCCAGCACGATATTGCCTGCAGAGATGCTGTTGTTCAACATCAGCCACACCACGAGAAGTAGCAGGCTGACCATTGGATGGGGAAAGAATCTGGATTTATAGAGGGTGCTCATTGGGTAATCCCTGCGTTCATCATCGCCTTGATCGTCGGGTAGTCATGCAGCATCTGCCGGGCAGCCGTATCGGTGAACTCGGTAACCTGTGCTCCGAAGATGACCAATAACGGAGAGCAGGCGAGTAATAGCACAACAGCAATGATCTGCAGTTGGCTGCTGGCTAATTCGTCACTTTTATCTCCGCAAAGATTCCAGAACAGGTTGGTACCAGCGCGAGACAGCGCGATGATTGCGGCTAGGCTGGAGATCAAGATAACCGACCAGATCCAGATCATTCCACTGGTTCCGTTAGCGGCTTGCAGGATCATCACTTTGCCGACAAAACCTGACATCGGTGGCATGCCGATAACGGCCAGAGCGGCCAGAAAAAACAGCGTGCCCAGTAATCCCGGTTGCTGTATGGGTCGGGCAGGAACGAATCGGTCGGCGGCTTTACCCCGCTGCTTGCCGATCATATCGGCTAACAGGAATAGTGCCCCGGATACCAGAGTGGTGTGCAGCATATAGTAGAGCGCGGCGCCAAGTCCTATGCCTCCTGGAATAACCATCGCCAGCAGCAGGGTGCCGACTGAAATGAGCACCAGATTGGCGGTGAGTACTTTCAGGCTGGAGCTGCCAATCAGGCCAATGGTGCCGATGATCAAGGTCAGAATCGCCATTGGCCAGATCCAGGGTAAGGCGGTATTTGCCAGCAGCCCGGCTTCTTCACCAAACACCACACCATGAATGCGGAAGATGCTATAAATGCCAACCTTGGTCATGATGGCAAACAGAGCAGCGACAGGAGCACTGGCACTTGAATAGGTTTTGGTTAGCCAGAAGTGCAGTGGCAACAACGCCGCTTTAAGTCCGAACACCAGCAGCAGAAGCAGGACGCCGGTTTTGGCAAGCACCGCTTCTTGCGCTTCAAGTCTGGATGCTGCGTCTGCCATATCGGCAATATTCAGCGTACCCAGGGTGCCGTACAGAATGCCCAGTGCGAACAGGAAGAAGGATGAACCCACCAGGTTGAGAGATACGTAATGCACGCTGGCCAGGGTTTTTTGTTTGCCGCCCCCGTGAATCAATAACGCGTAAGAAGCGATCAGCAATATTTCAAAGAATACGAACAGGTTAAAAATATCGCCAGTCAGAAAGGCACCATTAATTCCCATGAGCTGGAACAGAAATAACGGGTGGAAATACATGCCCAGATTGTCATCGCCGGCACTTGCATAGAGTAGCGCACCACACCCCAGAACCGTTGTCAGCAACACCATCATGGATGCTAACCGATCGGCAACAAGAACGATGCCGAAGGGAGGTTGCCAGCCACCGAGAGCATACACTTGAGTCTGCTCGCTACTGGTTATTATTAGCAAAATAGCGATGCCCAGCATCACTAGCATCGTAAAAAAAGAAGCAATACGCTGGCGGTAGATGGTGTTTTGCAACGGCGGCAGTAACATCATGACGGCCATCAGCATAGGGGCCAGAATCGGCAGGACCACCAGGTGCTGCATCATGATTGATTCTTCGGTGTTTCACTGCTATCCGGTGCACGCCCATCGACGTGGTCATCACCAAGGTCGGCTCGGGCACGCATTGCCAGAATGACCACGAAGGCGGTCATCGCAAAACCGATGACAATGGCGGTTAACACCAGCGCCTGCGGTAAAGGATCAGCGTAGTTGACGCTGAATCCCAGGATAGCGGGGCCATTTATGGTGAGTCGGCCACTGGCAAACAGAAACAGGTTAACTGCGTAGGAGAGCATGGTCATCCCCATGACTACCGGAAAGGTTCGTCCTCGCAAGGTCAGGAAAATACCACAGGTGGTCAGTACACCGACACACAATGCATAGAGGGCCTCCATTATTCATACTCCGTTTGCTTTGGGCGTTCACCGGTGGTGATCTTGCCGAGGTTGGCCAGAATCAACAGGGTGGCACCGATCACAGTCAGGTAGACTCCGAGGTCGAACAGCAGGGCACTGGCCAGTTCGAACTTTCCGATAATCGGCAATGTAAAATAATCAAACCAACTGGTCAGGAATGGACGATCGAACAACCAGCTGCCAGCACCGGTAGCCAGCGCAATAAACAACCCGCTGCCAATCAACCATTGGTAATCCACTTTCAGGCGAACTTTCATCCAATTAACACCATGAGCCACATATTGCTGGATGAGTGCCAGAGAGGTAATCAGCCCGGCAATAAATCCACCCCCGGGCAAGTTATGCCCTCGTAAGAAAATAAATGCGGACACCAATAACGCCAGGGGCAAAAGGCCCTGGGATATTACTTCGAGCATCATGGGGTGTTTGTCACGGGCCCAGCTGCGGCCATCGATATCACTGGTCGGCATGGCGATGTGCATCTGCGCGAGTAGTTTGTAAATGCCCAGTGCAGCGATGCCCAGTACGGTAATTTCACCCATAGTATCAAAACCACGAAAATCGACCAGGATGACGTTCACTACGTTAGTGCCGCCGCCACCGGTTTTACTGTTGTCCAGGAAAAAATCGGAGATGCTGACCAGCGGTTTCGTCATTATGGCGTAACTAATGGTTCCTACCACACCGCCAATCACTGCGGAGATGCTGAGGTCGCGCATGATGCGAGAAGGGCTCGATTCTTTTGGCGTGCGTTGAGGAAGCAGGAACAGCGCCAGCAACAACAAGATAATCGTGGCGACTTCGACCAGCAACTGGGTAAGGGCCAGATCGGGTGCAGAAAATATCGCGAAGGAGATAGATACGATGAGCCCGACAACGGACAGCATTAACAAGGCGATAACGCGCTTGCGATGCCAGATCACGGTTGCCAGTGCGCATATGCAGAGTAATGCGGCACCGGCGCTCATCACGTTGTTAAGGGGCGTTTCCGGGCGGATGCCTTCTGTCGTATTAAGGTTCATTATTGGCACGGTGATCAGGGCCAACACCATGAACATCATCCAAAACATATATCGTTGCAGCGAACCGTTTTCCAGCCAGCCGTTAAAATGAGCAGCTTTCTCTATAACCAGCTTGATAGTGTCGTCAAAAACCAGTTTGGCATCGGTTTCGGGGAATTGAGCCTGAAAACGGAACAGGCTGCGGCGGTTATGATAAATCAATAAACCACCACCCATAGCGATCAAGCTCATTACAAATGGCAGGTTGAAACCGTGCCAGATTGACAGGCTATACGTGGGGACGGCGCCACCCAAAACGGCGCTGGAGGCACTCGTTAAAAGGTCGCCCATCATGAATTGGGGGAATATGCCGACTAACAGGCAGAGACCTACCAGAATTTCTACCGGAACCTTCATATAGCGTGGCGGCTCATGGGGTGTTCTGGGCAGATTAATCGGTTCGCCATTAAAGAATACATCGTGGATAAAACGGATCGAGTAGGCAACTGCAAACATGGCTCCGATGGTCGCCAGTACGGGGATCATCCAGGAGAGTGAGCCCAGCGCACTTTGGTCGAGGGTTTCTGTGAAGAACATCTCTTTGGAAAGAAATCCGTTAAAGAGAGGGACTCCAGCCATAGAGGCTGCCGCGACCATGGCAAGCGTCGCAGTGTAGGGCATGTATTTCCATAGCCCGTTCAGTTTGCGCATATCACGAGACCCTGACTCATGATCGATGATGCCGGCGGCCATAAACAGGGATGCTTTAAAGATCGCGTGGTTAACCACGTGGAAGATCGCCGCGACAGCGGCTAATCGACTATCCATCCCCAGTAACAGGGTGATCAGGCCGAGGTGGCTGATGGTGGAGTACGCCAGCAAGCCTTTAAGGTCATGTTTGAACAGAGCAATATAAGCACCGAGTAACAGGGTTGCCAGGCCAGTCAGGCTGACCATCAGGAACCACTGTTCCGTGCCTGCCAGTATCGGGTAAAAGCGTGCCAGTAGAAAAATTCCAGCTTTTACCATAGTGGCCGAGTGCAGGTAGGCGCTGACCGGGGTAGGCGCCGCCATGGCATGGGGGAGCCAGAAGTGGAAGGGAAACTGTGCCGATTTGGTAAAGGCTCCGAGCAGCACCAATACCAGAATTACCGGATAGAGGGGGTTTTCACGAATCAGATCACCGCTGTTCAGGACGGTATGCAGATCGTAACTACCGACAATGTTGCCGATCATCAGTAATCCGGCGAGTAGAGCCAGTCCACCGGCGCCAGTCACGGTGAGGGCCATTCGTGCACCCTTACGGGCGTTGCTGCTGTGCGACCAGAAACCGATTAACAGGAAGGAGCTGATGCTGGTCAGTTCCCAATAGGCCCATAACTGGATCAGGTTATTTGAGAGAACTATGCCCAGCATCGCGGCCATGAACAGAATCAGATAGGCGTAAAAACGCCCCATGGAATCCTGATCAGACAGGTAGTAGCGCGCGTAAAGAATAATCAGTAAACCGATACCGAGGATTAATAATGAAAACAGCAAGCCCAGGCCATCAAGGTGGAATGACAACTCAAGGCCAATCAGTGGAATCCACTCAATGCTCTGTTGAATAGGTTGCCCGGCCAACACCGATGGCATATAGGCAAGCACCATAGTCAATGCTATAGCTGGCGCGATGGCGGTGCACAAGGCACATATACTTCGTCCCCAACGTTCGCTGAGTAACGGAACCAGGGTACCGATCATCGGTAACAGCGGTATCCAGAACAGACTCATAGTGGGGAATAACTCCTCGTAGCTCGTTGATTATTCAGCAATGGATAGAATAAAAATAGTAGTCTAAAAAGACCTCTACGGCTGTACAGGTCTGGCAGCAAATGGGTTCGAATTTAAACGTAACCCCGAGTGTGAGTTCTACAGCCAGAAGTCTTCAGAGCCAACGTATTAGCGATTCGCTGATTCGGCGTCCTTAATTTAAAACCTGATCAGGCTACGTAAAATATTTGCTATGAGTATGTTGTAATTTGTATAGCATGTTGATGCAGCTGTCACGATTCAATAGGTAGTTTTTTATAATTAACAGATGGCGCCCTAAAGAGCAACTTGGTACTTGGCTAAGGAAGGTTGTTAATAAAGGTGGTTAAAAATGTTGATGACATTGGAGAGCAATGACGTTCTAAAAAGAAAAGAGGCCTTCCGGCGGCCTCATTATGAAAAGGTTGCCAGCGGCAATTAAGGTATTTACCGTATGGTGATGCGGTTATGGGTTAATCCCTGGTGGCAATCCACACAGGTTTCTCCCCGACTGGCCATTTTTTCGTGGTTCAGGCGAGCTCTTTGGGGTTGCTTGCTGAGATCGAAGTTGTCTCCCTGATGGCAGTGTCGGCAAGTGCCCGAATCGCTCGCAACCAATGTCTTCCAGGTTTTCTCAGCCATGGCAGGGCGCAGTGATTCGAAATTCTCCTTGGTTACCGTGCCAGCCATCATATGGTAGATGTCAGCGATAGCAAGAATTTTGACTTTCATCTTATCCATGAAAGGGTGGGGGACATGACAATCTGCACAGGTAGCAGGAATATCGACTCCGTCACCATAATGGCTCGAGGCTTTATACTCCTGAACGATGGTATCCATGGTCAGGTGACAGCTGAAACAGAAGGCGTTCTGGTTCGACAGCACCATCATCCCCTGGAAAGAGCCAGCACCGAGTAGTAGCAGTACAACGCCGATGGGAATGCCGAGTAGAAGGGGTTTTTTAAGCCACTTCCACAGGCGTTGCCAGCGGGATTGAGTATTCTCAACATGGTTCACGACAACGTCCTCTGTTGAGGGAATTGAAGGGGCCCTGAAGGCCCCTCCACCCGATTACTTCTTGATTTCGCTCTTGCTTTCATTCGCGTAGCGGGCCTTAAAGGTAGCCTGTGCTTCTTTACGAGCTTTCTTCACTTCTTCTGGTTCCTTGCCGCTAAACCAGGCGTGCTCGGGACGGGCAAGTATTTCATCAAGAACCTTACGGGCACGTGCAGCCCCTTCGGTGTTACCGGCGTGTTCGGCCTTTTCGACCACCTCGAGGTATTGTGGAACCATCTCTACATAGAAGCGCTCGGCAACTTCAAACATACCGTGCCATTGCACATAATCGGGTGCTTGCATCGCAGCGCCGTGACGGGCACGTCGACCTTCGTGGTGCCACAGGTAGAACCAGGTCCACTCGATCTCCTCGTCAAAACCGACTTCGGTCAGCATGCCCTCTTTTTTCAGTGTCGCCATGAGAGTCTTGCCTGGACTGGCAAATTTATCATTATAGAGATTGACCAGCGAGTCGAACTGTTGATAGAAGTTGTCGACCAAAGACTTGGTATGACAGGCCTGACAGACCTCTTCCATATCCGAGCGGCGTGCTTGCCAGGACTTTACTGTTTTACCTTGAGCCTTGGCTTTGGCGTCAATTTTCTCGGAAACGGCAGGACGAAGTGTCCAGCTGATACGGGTACCAATATCGTGGGTAACGGGCTGTTCACGAGTTGCTGACATGTGACAGGTAGCACAGGTCGGTGCAGCGTCGTAGTCTTCGCCCACGATCCACTTGGAGGAATCCAGATTCATGCGATCAACGTTGGCGTAGAAGTTGATGCCGTGCTTGGACTCTTCGTAGATCTCTTTTTGCGGATGGTCAGGGCCGAGGTGGCACTTGCCACAAGCTTCCGGGCGACGCGCTTGCACCAGAGAGAACTCATGGCGCTGGTGGCATGCGGTACAGGCACCGAGGGAACCATCCGGATTGATGCGACCGATACCGGTGTTGGGCCAGGTAGTGGGGTCAAGGTCGCCATTTTCCAAGACCTTGACCTCAGAGCCGTGGCACTGCCAGCAACCGTTTACCGCGGCGGGTGACTGGCCGTTAAAGGTCAGGGCACCTTCAACAACTTCTGCGAGGAAGTTATCCAGCGAACCCATGATTTCCCCCGCCTTGGCGTGGTGACTCTGGGTAAACTCATCGACTTCGGAGTTGTGGCAAGAGCCGCAATCTTTAGGAGAAACGATAACGGATATCGTCTGTCCCTCATGCTGAATGGCATCTTTGTCGGTTGGCTCCGCAGCGTGGCACTCGTAGCATCCGACGTTAGCGCCGTAGTGCCTGGAGCGACCCCACTGGGCATACAGTGATGGGTTCTTATCCTTGTGACAGGCGGCACACTCGGCGCTTTCGTCACTCATCGATTTGAAGGGTTTCAGAACCAGCGCTTTGGGAGTTGCCATGGTCTGGGCTGAAAATACGAACAGGGTAGCCGCAAAGACTGCAAGTAGTGCGGCACGAAGGGAAAATCGTTGGGTATGCATGCTATATCCTCACAGGCGTCCGGCTGGATTTTTTTGATTGGTATCGGCCAGACTAATTCCATTTAATCAATATGGATAATAAAGGAGAGGTAGGGGATTGCTTTGATCAAAGTCAAGATTAAACTAAAATACCCATATTTTTTAAAGGGATATAGGGCGTTTGCTTGCGAGTTACGGGTGCTTTGTTTGTATGGAGTCAGGCGGCTCTCTTTGGTTGTAATAGAGGGATCGCTATTTTTAGGGTGCACTCCTTTCTGATGATTAGACCTGATTGCCAGGCCCTATGAAACAAGCGAGAACCTTGCTCACCAAAATAGTATCAGCAAGAAAATTAAAACCGGGTACTATTTATCTTAACGAATATCGATAGTCTTGATTATCCGCTGGTGAGGGGAGAGGTTATGCTTTTCTACAAGCCCACAGAGGCATTCACTCTCCAGCGGTTACCGTAAAGATTTCACCTCATGAATTTCAACCACAATTAATCCGGATTTAATTCGCTGTATGAACGCCTTGGCTGATTGCTTAAGGCTTCTACATCATATGGTCTCTTCGTACAGTGCTCTGGCGGCATCCACCGTGAGTTCAATAGGATTACCGGCAGCGCTTGGATCTGCCACGGCCATCACCGCGAGCTCGGCAATGCGCTCGCGATCGACACCCAGTGCGCTGAGTTTTTCGGGTACTTGCATGTTGCGTGAAAATTCGATGATCCAGTCATAAAAACCATCGAAGCCGCCTTTGATACCCAGGTATGCTGCTAGCGGGCCGACCCGGGTTTCGATGGCTGATCGGTTAAAACGAATCACCGCCGGAAGCGCAATGGCGTTGGTCATACCGTGAGGGGTGTTATAGACCGCTCCTACTGGATGAGACAGTGCGTGAACAGCGCCTAGCCCTTTCTGAAAAGCGGTTGCACCCATTGCTGCGGCGCTCATCATATGTGAGCGAGCCTCAATATCATTACCGTTAGCAAACGCGCGTGGCAGGAACTCTTTGACCAGGCGCATGCCTTCGAGGGCAATACCTTGCGACATCGGATGATAAAACGGCGAGCAGTAAGCTTCGAAGCTGTGAATGAAAGCATCCAGTCCGGTTCCGGTAGTGATTACCGATGGCATGCCGACCGTAAGTTCAGGATCACAGATAACAATGGAGGGTAAAATTTTCGGGTGGAATATTATTTTTTTCACGTGGCTTTCTGAATGAGTAAGAATCGAGGCGCGACCTACTTCAGAGCCGGTGCCTGCTGTGGTGGGTACAGCAATGATTGGTGCGATCGCATCGACGTCTGCCCGGGTCCACCAGTCGTCAACGTCCTCAAAGTCCCAAACGGGTCGGGTTTGTCCGCACATAAAGGCGATCAGTTTAGCCAGGTCCAGCCCGGAACCACCGCCGAAGGCGACCACGCCATCATGGTTGCCGGATTTATAAGCAGCAAGCCCGGCGGCCAGATTATGGTCGTCCGGATTGGGCTGCACATCCGAGAACATTGCCTTTCCAAGGCCTGCATTTTCTAGCACGGCAAGCGTGCTGGTCGTGATGGGTAGTGAAGCCAGGCCGGAATCGGTGACCAGCAGGGGCCGTTTGATACCGAGTGCATTGCAGGCATCGGCGAGTTCACTAATTCGTCCGGCACCGAAGCGAATGGCAGTAGGATAGCTCCAGTTTGCAGTAATGCTCATTACTTCATCCTCTTTAAATGATAGGACTTGGGCCGGGTTAAATTGTGGAAACCGATCACTGACAGGGCGCCACCTCGGCCGGTGTTTTTGCAGCCGGTCCAGCACAGCGCAGGATCCAGGTAGTCGGCCCGATTCATAAACACCGTCCCGGTTTCGAGCTGTGCGCCGATGGCTGCTGCACGTTCAGGATCTGCAGTCCAGAGTGAAGATGTCAGTCCGAATTCACAATCATTCATCAGCGCAATCGCCTGCTCATCGTTGTTGATCTTCATAATGCCGACGACTGGTCCGAAGCTTTCATCGCGCATGACGCGCATATTGTGGGTTACGTCGGTGAGAATCTGCGGTGCGAGATAGGCACCGCCGTCATCAGCGGGAAACAGCGTCGGGTCGATCAAGGCTCTAGCGCCATCCTTAATAGCCTCGTTGATCTGCGCGCGTACTTCCATCGCAAAACGTTTGTTGGCCATGGGTCCCAGGGTGGTGGCTTCATCCAACGGGTTGCCAAGTATATATCCGGAGACAATAGCTACGGCTTTCTCAACAAATTGATCATACAAACTGGCATGCACATAAATTCGCTCGATAGCGCAGCAACATTGTCCTGAGTTAAACATCGCGCCATCCATGAGTGTTTCAACCGCGGCATCCAGGTTGGCATCTTCCATCACGTAGCCAGGGTCCTTGCCTCCGAGCTCCAGGCCCAGGCCGGTAAAGGTACCTGCCGCTGCTCGTTCGATGGCGCGTCCACCACCGACCGATCCGGTGAAATTGATGAAGTCGAATTCTCGTTGCTGGATCAGTAGTTCAATGGTGACGTGATCGGCAAAAATATTAATGAACAAATCATCGGGTAGTCCGGCTTGGGTAAAGGCTTCAACCATGCGTTCACCCACGATCAACGTCTGGGTGGCATGTTTAAGCATCACGGCATTGCCTGCAATCAGAGCAGGGGAAACGGTGTTAATGGCCGTCAGATACGGATAGTTCCACGGGGCAACTACCAGCACAACGCCATGCGGTTCGCG
>JAUXHA010000101.1 GCA_030621845.1 Spongiibacteraceae bacterium | reverse complement strand
CTGCCTCCTGCGGATCTTTAGGGGATGTTTTTGCCCATGACCGTCCGTCGGGGGATTCGGCGAAGCCTGTTCGAATCCGAATTTTTGCAGCGCAAAAATCGTTGAGTTCTGCAGCCGCCGACGGACGGTCATGGGCAATCCCCGATCCGCAGGAGGCAGCCACCATCGCCTGGATTCAATACTCCGCCCATCAAATTCAAAAAGTGTTTTTCATGTTTATTACTACTTGAATACTATGAAAGCACGCTTTCTCCAGGGCCGAATAATTTTCTATTCAGTATTTGTGGGGTAGCAGTGAGTTAGACCGGGTTTTTTAAATCATACCGTTACCATTCGCCACTATTTTCCATACTTTGCCAAGGCTCGCTCGGTGCCAGTGCCGGCCCTTTTTGCAGTAATTCAATAGAGATATTATCGGGTGAGCGAACAAAGGCCATATGACCGTCCCGGGGAGGGCGGCTAATCACCGTACCCGCATCGACAAAGCGTTGGCAAATTTGGTAAATATCATCGACCTCGTAAGCGAGGTGACCGAAGTTTCTCCCGCCCGGGTAGTCTTGCTCATCCCAGTTGTAGGTTAATTCCAGCAGTGGCGCATTGCCTTCCGTGACCGCAGCCTGGTCCTCAGGCGCGGCAAGGAATACCAGACTAAAGCGCCCTGATTGGTCATCGTAACGGTACATTTCTACCAACCCCAATTGCTTGCAGTAAAAGTCCAGGGCGTCCTCAAGTTTGCGAACGCGTATCATCGTGTGCAGGTATTTCATTGTTAACTCCGGGTATCGTTTCAGCTCAATAGGGCGGTGTTGCAGTAAGACTGTCGATTTAAATTAATCAGCGAGATTAAATTCGCTCGACTATTATTACGGTAGATCAGCTTGTTGTGGCAGATATTAGACCACCGTCAGTTCAGGGCGGCAATGCTAATTTGCAAGGGTATTTTCCAGAGGATTCTTTTTGCCATTTTTGATGTTTGCTCGCGTGCTTTTTTTTGCCGCACTCTCGATGATTAGCTATCTGGCAGTAGCACCGCTGGATGCGGTTGTTCTCAGCACCGGTTGGGATAAGTTAAATCACCTGATCGCCTTTGCCGTACTGATCTTATTGCTGGATTATGCCTATCCGCGGTTTCAGTTTTGGCCCGGTCAGATTGTCACGCTACTATGCTACGGTTTTTTACTGGAGCTGGCGCAGGCTTTTATTCCCTATCGCGAATTCTCTTTGCTGGATTTACTGGCGGATGCACTGGGTATCGCTTTTTATGGCCTGTGCAGGCCCTGTTTACTGCGTTTTCGCCCTATCGCAGGTCAATAATGGTATCGAATGACAAAAAAACATTTACTGATCATTTATCATACCCAGTCTGGCGCAACCCGTCGTTTAGCTAAGGCGGTTCATGCGGGGGCTACTACTGAAGCCGAGGTTGAGACCCGAGTATTGCTGGCCATGGAGGCCTCGCTGGTCGATCTGCTCTGGTGCGACGGGGTGATTTTTGGCACGCCGGAAAATCTGGGTTATATGTCGGGGGCCTTGAAGGACTTCTTTGACCGGACGTTCTATCCTGCCCAGCCGCATCAGCTTAATTTGCCCTATGCCCTTTTTGTCAGCGCAGGCAATGACGGAAGCGGCGCTATTCGCCAGTTACAGCGAATTGTTAAGGGCTATCCACTGCGGCAGGTGGCAGAGCCGCTGATTATCAAAGGTGAGCCAGGGCCTGAAGGGCTCGCCAGCTGTACTACCCTGGGCGCCACGCTGGCGGCCGGTTTGGCATTGGGGGTTTTTTAAGGGTGCTCATTCATGGCCGAAATAGTCAACATAAGCAGCTTGTGAATACAGCGATTGTGGCCTTTAATAGTAGAAGCAGTTATTTATAATAATAGATCAATTCACGGGGGGCGTTATGCCTGTATCACCATCAAAAGCCAGCTGCTTATTGGCGAGTCTGGCAGCGGTTACTTCTTTACATACGACAACACTCTTTGCATCTGAAGCGGTACTCGAAGAAGTTATCGTAACGGCGCAGATACGCGCTCAAAGCCTGCAGGACGTACCACTGTCGGTCAATGCGGTGAGCGGTGAAAAGATGAGAGAAGCCGGCATTGACAAAATTGAAGATTTACAGGCATATGTTCCCAACTTTACGATGTCAGAGACGGGTATCGGTACCAATATCTATATTCGTGGTATCGGCTCCGGCATTAACCAGGGGTTTGAACAGTCTGTTGGCATGTATGTTGACGGTATTTATCACGGGCGAGCACAACTGGCACGGGCGCCGTTTCTTGATCTTGAACGCGTTGAAGTGTTGCGGGGCCCGCAAAGTATATTGTTTGGCAAGAACAGTATTGCCGGTGCGTTAAATATCACCACCGCCAAGCCCACCCAGGAATTCGAGGGCATGGTGTCGGCAACCTACGAACCTGAGCACAATGAGCAAGTTTACGATGCGGTTGTTTCCGGTGGTATTACCGATACGCTGGCCGGTCGTATTGCTTACAGAAATCGCACCATGGATGGTTATGTGAAGAACCAAACCAACGGCAATGATGAGCCCAATCGGGATGAAGATACTATTCGTGGTAGTTTGCTCTGGGATGCTACCGATGACCTTGCGATTAACCTCAAGGTCGAGCATTCCGAATTTAATATTAAAGGCCGTCAAATAGAGGTATTTAATGAGCTCTCTTTTGCCGGGGAGCCCCTTTATGCGGATCAGCTAGCGGCACTGGCGGCGCCCACGATTATTCCTGGTCTCAGTAATACCAGGATTGATGCTAAACGTTCAGCTAACAAGGACTCCAGTGATAATGATATGAACAGCGTGTCACTGAAATTTGATTACCAGATAGGAGAATATACCTTGACGGCGATTTCGGGTTATGTAGGTTATACCTATGATGAGCTGTGTGACTGCGACTATACGGGTGCAGAGCTCTTTTCACTGCGTTCGCGTGAAGATTATGACCAATGGAGCCAGGAGTTCCGGATTGTTTCCCCGGCCGATGACACATTTGAATACATTGCCGGTGTTTATTATCAAACCAGTGACCTGAGCTTTAATGATCGATTCACCATCCCTGTTGATGGTTTGCTCGTTGATGCGGTGGAGTTAATCCAGCCCGCCGTGGTAGCCAATGCGGTGAATGACTTGCAAGCTCCCCGGGAATTCAGGCAGGATTCCGATTTGTACTCGGTATTTGCACAGGGTACTTTTCACTTCACTGATCGCCTGCGCCTCACCTTGGGTGCCCGCTACAGTTACGAGGAAAAAGACGGTTCCAGGGATTTATTATTTGTTAATGGTACTACCCAGGATCCTATTGGCGCTTTCGACCAGAGTATTGTTCGCGCGCTTTTTATTGCCGAAAATCACTCCCTGTCTGACAATCGGGACGAAGATAAAGTGGCCCCTCTGGCTATTTTCGAGTGGGATGCTACTGACGATATTCTGACTTACATCTCCGCCACCCAGGGTTTTAAATCCGGTGGCTACGACGCACGTTCTAATCTCAGTACCACGCCCTCCACCAGTCTTCTGGGTACTACCGCCGTGGGTAGTTTTGAATATGATGACGAGAAGGCGACCAGCTATGAAATTGGTAGCAAGATGACCTTGCTTGATGGCCGTGCAGAGCTCAATGTAACGGCTTTTTTCACTAAATACGAAGATCTTCAGGTGAGTGTATTCGATGGTACGCTGGGCTTTAATGTCGGCAATGCCGGTGAGGCCGAGACCAAGGGCATGGAAATGGATGGCCGCTTTATGGTCACTGAATATTTTACCCTGATCGGCTCGCTGGCTTACCTGGATTTCCAGTTTACTGATTATCCTAACGGGCAGTGTACGCAATCCGAGCGACTGTCTTACACCGGTAGCGCTGTCTGCGAGCGGGATTACGAGGGGGACAGTAACCAGTATGTGTCTGACTGGACGGGAACCATCACCGGTGATTACAGGCGACCATTGGGCGATGCTTTAATGTTCACCGCGATTCTCGATGTGATTTATGCCGACGAATACAGCCCTACCCAAAACCTGGATTCTAATATTGACCAGGACGCTTATACCAAAGTGAATGCCCGTTTGGCTCTTGGTGGTATCGACGGCGATTGGGAGGTGGCATTGATTGGTCGCAACCTGACCGACCAGCAAATTGTTACCTATGCCAATGATACGCCCCTGGCGGCCAGTGCGATGTTCGAAACCATCAGCTATTACGGTTTTGTAGAGCGTGAGCGTAATATTGCCATTCAGGGCACGTATCGTTTCTAGCGAATGATCGACTAACAGGCAGGGGCAGTCAGTAGACTGTCCCTTTTTAGTTGACAACAACAATCAGCAATTCAATGGCTGCATTCAACAGCCATACTCCTAACAATCAACGGCAGCGCCGCAGCGGGTAATTTATTACTGTGGTGCGGCGTTATAACTGAAGCATCAAATAGACTAGTGCTGCCATGCTTGCCAGTGCCAGGGCAATGGCCAGGCTGTGGCGAAGGGCATTAGAGGTTTTTTGCACAGCGGTCATATGCACCGTTTTATGACGGTTTCCCACTGAGCTGGGTTTTGCTTGTTGTTTTTTTCTCGCTGGATTGGCCACAGGCGGACGTTTTTGTGCCGGCCTGGTGGTTTTGTTTGTCGCTTTTTTTGTCATCGCGGCGGCGGTTGTCGGTCCGGCAACGGTGAAGGTCAGTACATCAAAACGAATCGAATCGCCAGGGTAGAGCTCAGCTTCATTGACCGCCTTGTCGTTGACAAAGGTACCATTGGCAGAACCGAGATCCCGGACTAATAATTTGTCTCCGCTGACAGCGATTTCAGCGTGGCGGCGGGACAGGTGAGTGCCCGGTATGGTGATGTCGCACTCAGCATCGCGTCCCAGCACAGTATGTTTATCAATAATAAAATGCTGACCCGCCAGCCAGCTTCCGCTGGCGATGAGTTGCCAGCTGTCTTTATCCGTTGAAGCAGTATCCTGTTCGGCCATGATTTTATTATACCTGAACTGTGCTATAGGGTTTTGTAGGCCAGTTAACTATAGCGCATTTTCCACTGTTGGTTGCAGGGTGTAAAGTGTGGCCAGGCAAAGCGTTAAACATTGCTCGCTCAATCTGCGTTAATATGACCTGCTTTAAGGAATTATGGTGGAACAGAGCCCTTGCAAGTAAACAGTAGCATGGCTGCAGTGGACAGCCTGGACCAGCGTGTATTAACGCAACTCAGAGAATGGTTGGCAGCAGGCGGCACACACTGGCTGTGTACAGTTATTGCGACCTATGGCTCGTCTCCCCGGCCTGTGGGCTCGCTGCTGGCTGTGGCGGCGGGAGGCCAGATCGAGGGCTCGCTTTCCGGAGGCTGTATTGAAGAAGACCTGGTCGATAAGTTAAGGCGAGGTGAACTGGGCGCTGGGCTTCCCGAGGTAGTTGAATACGGTGTCAGTGCTGCTGATAATGAGCGGCTGGGTTTGCCCTGTGGTGGTCGTTTACAGCTATTGATAGAAAAGTGCCAGCGTCGGGACGTGGCGATGTTGGATAAGATACTGGCGCAGTTGGTCAAGCGGGCTTGTATTACCCGGCAATTGAGTCTGGCTTCGGGTGTTTCCGAACTGCTGTTGTCAGGGCAAAGCTTGCCGCTGCGTTTCGATCAGGCGCAGTTGAGCCATACTTATGGACCGCGCTTCCAGCTTATACTGATCGGCGCTGGCCAGTTATCGATTAGCCTGGCTGAGATGGCACAGCGACTGGATTATCGGGTAGTAGTCTGTGATCCTCGCCAGGAGATGATTGCACAGTGGCCTGTACCCGGAGTGGAGTTGATACAGGGCATGCCGGACGATGTGATTCGCGAGCGAGCAGGCGACCCCTTCAGTATCATTATTACACTCACCCATGATCCGCGTATCGATGATATGGCTTTGATGGAGGCATTAACCACGCCGGCTTTTTATATCGGTGCGCTGGGCTCAATCAAAACCACTGAAACACGCCTTCAGCGCTTAACGGCGCTGGGTCTCACGCCGTCACAGTTAGCGCGATTACACGCGCCCGTAGGGCTGTCGATTGGCAGTAAAACGCCGCCTGAAATTGCCATTTCAATTCTCGCCGAACTGACCCGGTTACGCGCTGACACCCGCCAGGGCAATGTTGAGAAGGTACAATAACGGTGCGCCAGGGAATTACAGCAGTAGTGTTAGCGGCGGGTAACAGCCGGCGTTTTGCCGGGGATAAGCGCATGGCCGGCATGCCGGGGGGGCTAACGGTACTGGAGCAATCGCTACAGAATTGCTCGCGCGCAGGACTGGAAATCAAACTGGTGTTAGGGGTCGGGGATAGGGAGCTGGCCGAGCAGTATCGACGCAAGGGGATTAGTACGGTACTGGCTGAAGGGGGTATGGGTTGCTCCCTCGCGGCGGGGGTAAAGGCATTGGATAATAGCGTGGCGGTGTTGGTTGTGCTGGCGGACATGCCTTATATACAGGCCGCTACTTTACGCTTGGTGGCGCAGTCGCTTGAGCATGCGGGGATTGTGCGGCCGGTTTTCGCAGGCCAGCCTGGTCATCCGGTCGCTTTTTCACGGCACTATTTTAGTCAATTGATGAGCTTAACCGCTGATGTTGGTGCACGTGAGGTGTTGCAAAGAAATCATTCAGCGGTCTATGAGTTGCCAGTAGACGATGCGGGGGTGATCAGGGATATAGATTATCCAGGCGATATTGTTTCGGCTGGATCGCTGTGACGACGCAGTACGTCGACAAAGGCATTGGCGGCATTGGAGAAGGTGCGGTTGCGATGGTAGATGTAACCCAGTGGTCGCTGCAGCGCCAGATCGGCTACATGGACTTCCTTAACATCATCGGCAAGCATAGTGCGCGGCAGTACACTCCAGCCGAGACCAATGGAAACCATCATTTTGATCGTTTCCAGATAATTAGTGGACATGGAAATAGTCAGTTTTAGCTGGTGCTGGTCAAACAGTATTTTAATAATCTGCCCGGTGTAGGTATTGAGGCCCGGTAAAATCGCCGGATACTGGCTCAGGGTGGATAGCGTCAGTTTGCGCGACTGGCTCAGGGGGTGATCGGGTGCGACCACCACCACCAATTGATCCTGCCACAGCACCTCACTGTTAACCGGGTCGTGGCTATGACTATCCAGGGTGACCACGCCGAGTTCAAGCCGTCCCTGTGAAATCTTCTCATGGGCTTCTTCTGAATCCATAAAGTCGATATCTAAATGTACTTGGGGGTAGCGGCTACTGAAATCCTGGAGTATCGGTGGTAAGCGGTGCAACCCTATATGGTGGCTGATACCGAGATTAAGTACGCCCGCTACGGTGTCAGGTAATTCCCGAATACTGCGCTGCGCCGCGTCGACATCCTGCAGAATCTGCTGTGCCTTGGGGTAGAGTTGCCGGCCGGCTTCGGTCATGGTGACCTGGCGACCAATGCGGTCGAACAGCTTGCAGTCCAGTTGCTGTTCCAGCGATGCGATGCGTTTGCTGACCGCCGGTTGGGTCAGGTGTAGCTGTTCGGCGGCGGCAGAGAACGACGCCAGTTCGACCACATGAATAAATGCTTTGAGGTTTTGTGTTTCCATTGACCCAGTTTAGTGGATTCCTGAAAGTTATCCAATCTATAAAAAATATGAATTTGTTTTATTCTTGTCCCGGCGATAGACTTCATTACAGTTCAGAGTTAAGCCGTACAGTTAATAAATCGCCAAGTTGAGAAACGAAAATGGTCGCTAAAACCCTTTACGACAAATTGTGGGATACCCACCTGGTCAAGCAGCGTGACGATGGCACCGCATTAATCTATATCGACCGACAATTGTTGCATGAAGTCACTTCGCCACAGGCTTTTGAAGGCTTGCGACTGGCGGGCCGTCCGCTCTGGCGTCGGGGTGCCAACCTGGCTACGCCGGATCACAATGTGCCCTCTGAAGTGAATGAGCGAGCAGCGGGGGTTGACGGTATTGTCGATGAGGTTTCGCGGATCCAGGTTCAACAATTGGATAGCAACTGCGAGGAGTTCGGTGTTACCGAGTTTAAAATTAATGATCCCAGACAGGGCATTGTCCATGTTGTTGGCCCTGAGTCAGGGGCTACTTTACCGGGTATGACCGTGGTGTGTGGTGATTCCCATACCGCGACGCACGGTGCCCTGGGTGCTTTGGCTCACGGTATAGGCACCTCGGAAGTCGAGCATGTGATGGCCACCCAGTGTTTAATCCAGAAGAAAATGAAAAACATGCTGGTGAAGGTTGAGGGTGCGTTGGGTTTCGGCGTTGCTCCCAAAGATGTCATCCTGGCGGTGATTGGTATTATCGGCACGGCTGGTGGCAACGGTTACGCGATTGAGTTTGGTGGCAGTGTGTTTCGTAACATGTCGGTGGAAGGTCGTATGACCGTATGCAATATGGCGATAGAAGCGGGTGCTCGCGTCGGTCTGGTTGCTGTTGATGATACTACCCTGGCGTATGTAAAAGGGCGGCCCTTTGCACCCAGGGCCGAGCACTGGGAGTTGGCGGTAAACAGTTGGCGTGATTTGCACAGCGATGAGGGTGCCAGCTTTGATCGCGTTGTCGAGGTTGATGCGGCATCGATTGTTCCCCAGGTTAGCTGGGGAACCTCGCCGGAAATGGTCATTGCTGTGGATGGCAAGGTGCCCTCGCCTGAGGATTTTGAGGATAGGGCTAAGCAGCTTGCAACCAGCCAGGCATTGGCCTATATGGGGTTAACGGCAGGGCAGGCGATTACCGATATTAAACTCGACTGTATTTTTATTGGTTCCTGCACCAATTCACGGATAGAAGATTTACGTGCAGCGGCGGCAGTGGTGAAAGGTAAAAAGGTGGCGGCAACTGTTTCCCGCGCACTGGTTGTGCCCGGTTCCGGATTGGTAAAAGCCCAGGCCGAACAAGAGGGGCTGGATAAAATTTTTGTCGAGGCAGGTTTGGAATGGCGTGAACCCAGTTGCTCAATGTGCCTGGCAATGAATTCTGATGTGCTGGGTGAGGGTGAACATTGCGCCTCCACCTCTAATCGTAATTTCGAGGGGCGGCAGGGCTTTGGTGGCCGTACCCATTTAGTCAGTCCTGAAATGGCGGCGGCGGCGGCGGTTGCAGGTCATTTTGTTGATGTACGCGAAATGCTCAATAAATAAGCTGGGCTTGTACTGGAGAGTAACATGGAAAAATTTACAACAGTGACCGGCCTTTGTGCACCGATGGATCGTGCCAACGTCGATACTGATATGATCATACCGAAGCAGTTTTTGAAATCGATTAAGCGAACCGGTTTTGGGCCCAATTTATTTGACGAGTTACGCTATCTGGATGAGGGTGTGCCCGGCGCTGATTGCTCTGCTCGTGAGATTAACAGCAAGTTCCCATTAAACTTTCCTCGTTATCAAGACGCCAGTATTTTATTAGCGCGTGAAAATTTTGGCTGTGGTTCAAGTCGTGAGCATGCGCCCTGGGCACTTGAAGACTATGGTTTTCGGGTTATTATTGCCCCGAGTTATGCCGATATTTTCTTTAATAATAGTTTTAAAAACGGGTTGTTACCGATCGTGCTGGCGGCCGATATCGTTGAGCGCCTGTTTAATGAAATGTACGCGCAGGAAGCTTATCAACTGACGGTTGAGCTGGAGTCGCAAATAATCCGCACCCCCACAGGTGAGGAAATTGCCTTTGACGTTGATACTTTTCGCAAGCATTGTCTGTTAAATGGCCTCGATGACATCGGCATCACCTTGCAGGATACCGATGCCATTGGTGATTTTGAAGCAAAATGGCAGCAGCAGGCCCCCTGGTTGTTTGGTGCTATTAAATAAAGTTTTTCTGGAGAAGCTAAGTGGTGAGTAGAAAAGTATTAGTTATTTCGGGTGACGGTATTGGCCCTGAAATTACCGTGGAAACCCGTAAGGTGCTCGACGCGATCAATCAACGGTATAGCCTGGAAATGCAATTCGACAGTGCGTTACTTGGTGGCGCCGCGATTGATAAGTCGGATCGTAGCCATGTC